>NZ_NQLZ01000025.1:0-666 GCF_002276395.1 Paenibacillus sp. 7541
GGCGTACATATTCCCTGATAGCTCAGTTGGTAGAGCACTCGACTGTTAATCGAGTTGTCACAGGTTCGAGTCCTGTTCGGGGAGCCACTTGCTTCCATAGCTCAGTAGGTAGAGTGCATCCATGGTAAGGATGAGGTCACCGGTTCGATCCCGGTTGGAAGCTCCAGATTCACCTTTTATGAAGCATTACATAATGCTACGCTTGTGGCCCGTTGGTCAAGGGGTTAAGACACCTCCCTTTCACGGAGGTAACAGGGGTTCGAATCCCCTACGGGTCACCATGGAGGCTTAGCTCAGCTGGGAGAGCATCTGCCTTACAAGCAGAGGGTCGGGGGTTCGATCCCCTCAGCCTCCACCATTCATCTTTTTTACAGAATGGGACAACCTAAACGAAGAAGAAGTAATGTTGGGGATTAGCCAAGCGGTAAGGCAACGGACTTTGACTCCGTCATGCATAGGTTCGAATCCTATATCCCCAGCCATGTAAGAGCCATTAGCTCAGTTGGTAGAGCACCTGACTTTTAATCAGGGTGTCGAAGGTTCGAGTCCTTCATGGCTCACCAGGTTTTATCTTTGTGCGCGTGTGGCGGAATTGGCAGACGCACTAGACTTAGGATCTAGCGTCTTTGACGTGGGGGTTCAAGTCCCTCCACGCGCACCACTTAT
>NZ_NQLZ01000026.1:0-160670 GCF_002276395.1 Paenibacillus sp. 7541
ATGCTTCGAACATGAGCTGAATGGATCAAGGTTTTCAAGTTTATATTTATCGGGATGTAGCTCAGCTTGGTAGAGCACCTGGTTTGGGACCAGGGGGTCGCATGTTCAAATCGTGTCATCCCGATCTTTACATCTGCGGGTGTAGTTCAATGGTAGAACTCCAGCCTTCCAAGCTGGTAGCGTGGGTTCGATTCCCATCACCCGCTCCATACATAGACAGACATCACTTTACCGTGGTGTTTTTTTTACATCTTGATGCCATTGTTCTGCAAAGTATTAATGTAATAAAGGAAGGCCCGTCGTATAAGGGCTGAAGGCGCAACTTGATGAGGCTTTTGTGGTGTTTTGGTTAATTTTTCGCGGGGAAATCGCGGGAAAAATGGAGATTTTCGTCCGTTTTTATTGTATGATGTTAGGAAGGCGTTAAGTCTGGATTCTACAGATAAACTGATTCGGGTTTAGATGGGAGGAGAAGTATGACTGAACTCACAGTAACCGCAAAGAGCAATTCCAACAACCTACTGCGGCGAGATGTACGGTTTCTGGGGAACATTCTCGGGGAGGTTCTTGTCCATCAAGGGGGCAATGAGCTGTTAGATATCGTGGAGAAAATACGTGAGACGAGTAAATCGTTACGATCGGTCTTCTTGCCTGAATTGTTTGCTGATTTCAAGAACATGATCAGCACGCTGGAGCCGGATATCCGCCACCAGGTGATTCGGGCCTTCGCTATATACTTTCAGCTTGTCAACATTGCGGAGCAGAACCACCGTATTCGCCGGAAACGGGATTATGAACGTTCAGCGGGCGAAAGCGTGCAACCAGGCTCAATTGAAAGTGCTGTGCAGGACCTGAAGGAACGCAACATTCCTTATGAAGAGGTTCAAGAAATTCTCGAAGGGCTGTCTCTGGAGTTGGTAATGACAGCTCACCCGACCGAAGCGATGCGTCGAGCGATTCTGGATATCCACAAACGGATTGCAGAAGATGTGATGCTGCTCGACAATCCGACACTCACATTCCGTGAAAGAGAACAGCTTCGGGAAAAACTGCTGAATGAAGTGATCACGCTATGGCAAACCGACGAGCTGCGCGACCGCAAGCCGACGGTTTTGGATGAAGTACGAAACGGAATGTATTATTTTCACGAAACACTGTTTCACGTTTTGCCAGAGGTTTATCAAGAACTGGAGCGCTGTTTGAACAAATACTACCCAGGGCACCGTTGGCATGTTCCTACGTACCTACGTTTTGGCTCCTGGATCGGAGGGGACCGCGACGGCAACCCTTCGGTTACGGCTGACGTTACGTGGAAGACGCTTGAAATGCAGCGTAAGCTGGCCATCCGGGAGTATCAGCGCATTCTGGTAGAGCTGATGAAGTATCTCAGCTTCAGCTCATCGATGGTCTCCGTATCTGACGAACTGCTTCAATCGATCGAGAAGGATCGCAGTCAGGTGACCCTGAAGAAGATGGAAATCTGGCACAACGAGAAAGAGCCGTATCGGATTAAACTTACTTATATGCTGGCCAAAATGATGCATATTCTCGACGAGAATATGACCGGCACCGAATGTTATCAGAGTCCGGAAGAGTTTATCGAGGACCTGAAAGTCATCGACCGAAGCTTGCGCTTCCACTTTGCTGACTATGTCGCAGATACTTATATTCAAAAGCTGATTCGCCAGGTAGAGTTGTTTGGCTTCCATACCGCCACCCTGGACATCAGGCAGCATAGCCAGGAGCATGAGAATGCCATGGCTGAAATTTTGCAGAAAATGAACGTGGTGCAGGACTACGCCTCCCTTACGGAGGATGAGAAGGTGGAACTGCTGAATAACCTGCTGAATGATCCGCGTCCTTTGACAACGCCTTATCAGGAGTACAGCGACAGTACAGAGGAATGCCTTGAGGTATATCGGACGGTGTTCCGTGCACAGCAGGAGTTTGGCCGCAACTGTATCTCGAGCTATCTCATCAGTATGTCCGAAGGAGCAAGCGATATTCTGGAGGTTATGGTATTTGCCAAGGAGGTTGGCCTCTTCCGTAAAGATCCGGACGGTCATGTCACCGCTACCCTGCAGGCAGCTCCTCTGTTTGAGACGATTGAGGATTTGCATGCTGCGCCTGACATTATGCGCAGGCTGTTCAACCTTCCGATTTACCGGGAAGCTGTTCTGGCCATGGGGGATCTGCAGGAGATTATGCTTGGCTACTCCGACAGCAACAAGGATGGCGGAGCCGTCACAGCGAACTGGGAGCTGCAGGTGGCGCTCAAGGAAATTACCGCGGTTGCCAATGATTTTGGCATCAAGGTGAAATATTTCCACGGCCGCGGCGGATCGCTCGGTCGCGGAGGAATGCCGCTTAACCGCAGCATTATGGCGCAGCCGCCTTCAACGATTGCCGGTGGCATCAAGATTACGGAGCAAGGCGAAGTCATCTCTTCTCGTTATTCCCTGAAAGGGATTGCTTACCGCAGTCTGGAGCAGGCAACATCGGCCTTGATTACGGCTTCGGTGCAGGCCCGCTATCCGCAGGCTGAAACGAATGAGGAGTGGTTGCGAATCTCTGCTAGCATCTCGGAAGTGGCTCAGAAGAAATATCAGGACCTCATCTTCCGTGATCCGGATTTCCTGAGTTTCTTCAAAGAATCAACGCCACTGCCTGAGGTCGGCGAACTCAATATCGGTTCACGTCCTTCCAAGCGCAAGAACAGTGACCGTTTTGAGGACCTGCGTGCCATTCCTTGGGTGTTTGCATGGACGCAGAGCCGTTACCTCCTTCCTGCATGGTATGCGGCCGGTACAGGCCTGCAGAGCTTCTATCAGGGCAAGGAAGAGAATCTGAAGGTGCTTCAGCAGATGTATAAGAACTTTCCGTTCTTCACATCGCTGATCGACACGCTGCAGATGGCGATGGCCAAGGCGGATCTGATCATTGCCAAAGAATATTCGAACATGGTGAAAAACACGGACGCGCGTGAGCGCATCTTTGGACAAATTCAGGAAGAGTTTAACCTGACCAAAGATCTTGTCCTCAAAATTACGGGCCAACAGGAGATTCTAGATAATCAGCCTGTTCTGCAGGAATCCATTCGTCTGCGCAATCCGTACGTGGACCCGCTCAGTTACTTGCAGGTGCAGCTGCTGAATGAGCTTCGCACGCTCAGGGAACAGAGTCAGGACGATCCTGAACTGCTGCGAGAAGTATTGCTGACCATTAACGGAATCGCTGCAGGTCTTCGGAATACGGGCTAATCGCTTTCCTGCTTGATTAGGATCATGCAAGATGAAGTGAACCACTTCCGGTTAATTACAGGCGGGACTCCTCATATGTAGGGGTCTCGCTTTTTATTTATCATATCGTTGCGATGAAGGTTGATGTAGGATGTATCTCGATCACACAGGATGATGGATTTTGAAAATTTGTTGCATTTTAGAAACAGTTGAATTACCATTTTGAATGATGCTTGTTATACGTTACCCATCAGACCATTCTGGGGGAGTTATGGTGGACAATTTAGATGTTAGATTGGCAAAGCTCGCCCGGAAAGGGGATCAAAGAGCGTTTGCCGAGATCGTGGAGTTATATAAGGATAAAATATTTCATTTGGCTTATCGAATGCTGAGCAATCGGCATGAGGCCGAGGACGTGGTACAGGAGACTTTCCTGCGAGTCTACAAAAATCTCGACCGCTACGACGATAATCAGAAGTTCTCGACGTGGATTTACCGGATTGGCACCAACCTTAGCATTGATAGGCTGCGCAAGCGCAAGCCTTCCTTTTCTTTGGACGCCGAGGTGAGCGACAACGAAGGGACCGACGGATACGCCTTTATACCTAGCGATAACCGCACGCCGGAGAGCGAGACGCTTCTGTCGGAGACCCAGCGGATTATTCACCAGGCGATTGATGGACTGCCTGCCAAGTACAAGACGATCATGATTCTGAGATACATACAGGACATGTCGTTGCAGGAGATCAGTGAGGTTATGGACTTGCCGGTGACAACGATCAAAACAAGAGTGCATCGTGGTCGGGAATTTTTACGTAAGAAACTGGAATACAAATTGTAAGTAATTAGAATTATTGGATAGAAAAAAGATGAAACATCCTCGATTCCGGCGCGTATGAACATTAAGCAAGTCTTATGCCCTTACGAGGGAGTAGACCCAGCAAAGAGATTTAATGAAAGGATTGGCTCATAATGGAATGCAAATTAGCCGTCTCTTTGATGCATGATTATCTGGATAATGACTTGTCCGAGCCGCAGCAGCTGGAATTGAAGAAACATTTGTTGGAATGTGCTGACTGTCGGAATTATTTTGAGAAGCTCCAGCAGACGGATATGCTGCTGTTTTCTTTAACACATCATGATACGAGGCCGTCCGATGATTTAACCGATCGGATTATGGCTATGATTCCAAAGCCGAAGACGCAGAAGCGATGGGTCAACTGGGTGAGGAATCATCCTGCAATTACAGCGGCCGCTTTGTTCCTGCTTGTCATGTTCTGCAGCACGCTTAGCCTGTGGAATCAAGGCAATCAGCTGGTTGTGAAGACCGATGAGCTGGAGAAGCTGGTGATCGAAGGTAAAACAGTGATTATACCCGAGGGTCAGACGATTACCGGCGACATTACGATCGAGAACGGAAAAACCAAAGTATACGGTCAGGTGGACGGCAATCTGACGGTTATCGATGGTGAGCTTTTCCAGGCATCGACGGCTCATATATCAGGTCAAGTTAAAGATATTGATAAGGCAATGGATTGGATATGGTACAAAATCACCAGTCTGTTCACGGATGTCGCTTACCGCTAACGAATCGTAAGATTCCTAATGATGAACGGCGCCTCTTTTCAATGAAAAGACGGCGCTTGTTTTGTTGTTTAATGGTAGGAATCGGCCGTTGACAGGGGCATTCGCTTGCATCGTGAGGTCTAACGTTATAACCTAGATAGTATAGAGTACATACTATATATATGTTTGCCAGCACGACTAAAGGAATGACGGGGGTTGCTGTATGGGGTATTTTGCGGATATGACGTGGAAAGAATCCATTAAAGATATCATCGATATACTTATCGTTACCTATATTATATATCAGTTGATTTTACTCGTTCGGGGTACCAGGGCAGTTCAGCTGTTGAAAGGTATCCTTGTACTGGTTGTAATCTGGGCTTTAAGTACATGGTTTGATTTGTACACGCTGAAATGGCTGATGAATCAAATCTTTACCTTTGGTGTGCTTGCGATCTTCATTATATTCCAGCCGGAGCTCAGACGAGGTCTGGAGCAGCTGGGAAGAGGAAAGATGTTCGGCCGGACGGCGGACATGGATGAGGAAACGAATAAAGTAATCAGCGAAACGATTAAGGCTGTAAACTATTTATCCCGTCGAAAAATTGGCGCATTAATTGTGTTCGAGCGAAAGACGGGTTTGAATGAATATGTGGAGTCTGGAATCCAGATGCGTTCGATCATCAGCTCAGAGCTGCTGATCAATATTTTCATTCCGAATACGCCCCTTCATGATGGCGCGGTGATTATTCAGGGCGGACAGATTGCAGCAGCAGGCTGCTATCTGCCGCTGTCAGAGAACCCGTTCATCAGCAAGGAGCTGGGAACCCGCCACCGGGCGGCTATCGGGATTAGTGAGACCGGCGATGCGATATCGGTCGTAGTATCCGAGGAAACCGGACAAATCTCCCTTGCGCTTAACGGGCAGGTGGTGCGCGATATCAAGGAGGAATCGCTTATTTCCAAACTGTATGAGGAACTGAAGCCGGCAGCCTCGATTAAAGAAAAGCGTTCGTTTTTCTTCTGGAAACGGAAGGGGGAAGACCGCAATGGATAAATGGATCAATAACAACAACGTCAGCAAACTGATCGCGCTGGCAGTCAGTGTATTGTTATGGGCCATGGTTCATATGGATAACGGGACCCCCGCGCCGCCGACAACTTTCATTGATACGCGCCTCATAGAGGGCGTCCAGATTCAGACGTTCGGTTTTGATGACAGCCACTATGCGCTCACAGGCATCGACAAGGATCGTGTGGATCTTGAGGTGAGAGGAAAGCTGTCGCAAATCCGGCTGGTGAAGGACGAATACAAAGTCAGACTTGACCTCAGCGGGGTCAAAGAGCCGGGAACGCATACGTTGCCTCTCACGTACTCCGTCCCGAGCGGGGTAGAGCTGGTCTCGATGGAGCCGTCACAGGTGACGGTGACTGTCGAGAAGCGGGTCACGCGCTCGGTAACGGTAAGTATTGGCACGACAGGGGAGCCTGCGAAGGACTATCGGGCCGGAACGCCTATGCTCATAGAACCACGCCAGGTCACGGTCACCTTGCCTGAATCGGAGATGGAGCAGCTTGGTGAAGTGAAAGGATTCATCAACCTGGACGGGGCCGACGAGACGGTGACGGAGAAACGAATCCGACTAACGGCATATGATAAACTAGGCAACCCAATGGAGGACGCGGTCATTGAGCCATCCACCGTTGCGGCGGAAGTGCCCGTTGAACCAGCATTTGTATCGGTTCCGCTGGATGTGGATTACACTGGCCGGCTGCCGGACCATCTCGTATTGTCGAAAGTGGAGAGCAAGGTGAAAGAGGTTCGTCTCTTCGGCAATCAGGAGGCGCTGGCAGGAGCGGAGGACTACTTCCGGGTCACGATCGATTTGGGGAAAATCACCAATTCGGGAACAACAGTGCTTACGACTGACTTGACGCCGCCTGTAGGTTTTGAGAAAATCGAGCCGAGCTCTGTCGATGTCGAAGTGACCGTTGTCGCTCATGAAGAAAAAGTCATAGACGGCATTTCGATCGTATTAAACGGCGTACCGGCTGGCCTGGAGGCTGCCATTCGGGAGCCCAGGAGTCAATCGATATCGCTGGAGGTTGCCGGAGCTCCGGATATTTTAAGGGGACTCGGGCCTGCGGACATTCAGGCTGAAGCCGATTTATCCGGCATGAGCGCAGGGGTTCATGAGGTGCCCCTGCAAATTTCACTTCCAGATTTTGTTATGCGAACCGATCAGGAGCGGGTCACGGTTCAGGTCGAGCTCAAGGAGAAATCGACACCCGCGTCAACCAAGCCCGATCAACAGGGGGCCGAAGCGGATCAAACCGAGGCAGAGAAGCAGGACCCGCCGGCCGTGCCGGAAGGGCCGCCGCAGGCACCTCCGGCTGACAGCGGTGAAGGCAGCGGTTCAGATGAGGGAACCGTCCGGCCACCGGCAGAAGGCACTGAGGAGCCAGAGACGAAGCCTGGCGACGGCACGGGTGAAGGACAATAACTGAACAGATAACAAAGATATATAACCGTTAAGGGACAAAGGAGTATACAAATGGGGAAATATTTTGGTACAGACGGAGTTAGAGGCATTGCCAACAAGGAGCTTACCGCGGAGCTTGCATACAGCATCGGCCGCTGCGGCGGATATGTGCTGACTGGAAATAAGGAGAAACCGACGGTTGTGATCGGTATGGACACCCGGGTATCGGGTGCCATGCTGGAATCCGCACTGATCGCAGGCCTGCTGTCGATCGGTGCGCATGTGATCCGCCTCGGTGTTGTAACGACACCGGCGGTTGCTTATATTACAAGATTGCTGAAGGCGGACGCCGGAGTGATGATCTCAGCCTCGCATAATCCGGTGGAGGATAACGGCATTAAGTTTTTTGGCGGGGATGGCTTCAAGCTGTCCGATGAAACCGAGCTGAAGATCGAGGAACTGATGGATGCCGAGACCGATACGCTTCCTCGCCCAATTGGCGGCGAGCTGGGCGAGCTTCGGGTCGATAATGAATCGAAATTTAAATACCTTGATTATTTAAAAACGACGATTGCGAACCGTTTCGACGGGTTGAAAATCGTGCTGGATTGCGCCAATGGCGCAGCCTATGAACTAGCACCTAAATTGTTCCGTGAGCTGGGCGCCGAGGTCATTGCGATTGGTGCAGAGCCTAACGGGCTGAACATTAACGACAACTGCGGGTCGACTCATCCCGAGAAGCTCGTTGAAGCGGTGCTGGCACATGGTGCAGATGTTGGGCTTGCCTTTGACGGTGATGCAGACCGGCTGATTGCGATCGACCATAAGGGTGAAGAAGTCGATGGCGACTATATTCTGTGCATTTGCGGAGAGGCGATGAACCGGGCCGGCAAGCTGAAAGAAGGCACAATTGTCTCAACGGTCATGAGCAATATCGGCTTTTACAAGGCGTGTGACAGTCTGAAACTGAAAACCGCCAAGACCGCTGTAGGTGATCGTTATGTCATGGAAGAGATGCGTCGCGGCGGGTATAATCTGGGTGGCGAGCAGTCTGGCCATGTCATTTTCCTAGATTACAATACGACAGGGGACGGCATTCTGACAGGCATTCAGCTGGTGGATACCATCGTGGCATCCGGGAAGAAGCTTCATGAGCTGAAAGGAAGCATGCGCAAATATCCGCAGGTTCTCGTTAACGTGCGTGTCGGGGACAAGAGCAAGTATCAAGGCAATGCCGTGATCGAAGCGGCCATTTCGGAAGTCGAGCAGAAGCTTGGCGATAATGGCCGGGTACTCGTGCGGCCGTCTGGGACCGAGTCTTTGATTCGGGTGATGGCAGAAGGACCGGATAAGGACGAACTGGACCGTTATGTGACCCAGATCGCTGATGTTGTGAAGCGGGAGCTTGCCTGATTCCTGAGTCGTGTTTTTTCAGGGGGCGGGTGTTGGAACACAGGGTCGGTGGAGCTACAGCTGCTTGCTTCATCGGCTCTGCGTTCGGGTATAGATAGGAAGGATCTGAGGAGGCAAACCGCATAGCTGCTAGCGCCGTAGGCGTGTGGCAGAGGATTGCCCGACAGAACTAGTTAATCTCTGTTTGAAATCGTACGGCGAGTGGACTCGTGTCGGGATAAGTCGAACGCGAGTTGCCAAACGAGATCCATGTGAATATAATATAGAATGTCATTCAGGAATGGAAAGCGAGGGTAGTGAGGTAGACCACGAGTTATACAAGCGCCAGAGCTTGACGACCGCAGGTGCTTGGCATATCGTTTCTTGATCATCGGTTCAGGATGCGAAGACGGCCAGGGGGCGGATCAGCAAGCTGACGAGGTGGAGGTGTTCGGAATGTTCGGCGGGGACCTCCCGGTATTGCACCATAGCCGTAAGTCGGATACGGAAAATGAATGGGCGACCGTTCACACAATGTTCCGGCAGGGTGCCAATCAATCATAAAACCATGGGTGTACGAACCAGAGCATGCGTAAAGACGGTGAAAGAAGAGTGCATTCATGTATATTCAATAACTGACTGAGCCCGATGGGTTTGGATTGTACGTTGACAATTGAATAATTCATCATTCTTCTTTCGACATACCGCACTTGGCGTCATGTTCAGGGGATCCACACCTCATCATATACGGAAACCCGAACGGAGGAATTATACAATGTGTGGTATTGTTGGATATATTGGAACGCAGAAAACGCAATCGGTGTTGCTTGAAGGTCTGAAGAAGCTGGAGTATCGTGGTTATGACTCTGCCGGAATTGCAGTCTTTACGAGTGAAGGGCTTCGTATTGCCAAGGCGAAGGGACGTCTGGCGAACCTGGAGCAAAGACTGGAAGAGGCGCCGCTGGTCGGAACAGCTGGAATTGGTCATACGCGCTGGGCTACGCATGGCAAGCCATCGGACGTTAACTCTCACCCGCATACGGATGAAAGTCAGAAGTTTTCGGTCGTTCATAACGGCATTATTGAAAATTATCTGGAGCTCAAGGAAGAGTTGATTAGCCAGGGGCATGAGTTTGTGTCCGAGACGGATACTGAAGTGATCTCTCACCTGATCGCTAGAGAATACGATGGAGACATTGTAAAAGCGGTTCAGAAGGCGATTACCCATATGAGAGGGGCTTTTGCGCTTGGTGTGCTGACAGAGTACGAGCCGGACAGACTGGTGGCTGTTCGACAAGCGAGCCCGCTTATTATCGGTATTGGCGAAGGGGAGAACTTTATCGGTTCCGATATCCCGGCCATTCTGAAATATACGCGCAATGTCTACATTCTGAACGATGGCGAGATGGCCTTGCTGACAGCCGATGCTGTCGAACTGATGACGATCGAGGGGAATTTTATTTCTCGGGAAATGATCCGTGTCGATTGGGATGCCGTCACAGCGGAAAAAGGCGGTTTCGATCACTTCATGCTTAAGGAAATCCACGAACAGCCGAAGGCTTATCGGGATACGATGCTCGGACGCATTGATGCCAGCGGCAAAAAAGTAGTACTGCCGGAGCTGAAGCTGACGGAGGACCAGATCAAGAACATTCGCAACATCCAGATTGTCGCCTGTGGTACAGCGTACCATGCAGGGCTTGTAGGCCGCACGATCATCGAGCAGCTGGTTCGCATTCCGGTGGAGACGGATGTAGCTTCCGAGTATCGCTATCGTTCGCCGATCGTGAACAAGGATACGCTTGTCATCGTAGTCAGCCAATCCGGTGAGACAGCAGATACGCTGGCCGCTCTCCGTGAAGCTCAGGCCAACGGCGCACACGTGCTGGCCATCACCAACGTGGTGGGAAGCTCCATTGCCCGTGATGCAGACGACGTGATCGCGACGCTGGCGGGTCCTGAAATCGCGGTAGCCTCGACCAAAGCGTATACTTCCCAGCTCATTGCTTTCAACCTGCTGGGCTTGTATCTGGCTCAGGTGCGCGGCACCCAGACACCGGAGCAGATCGCACACACGATCGCAGCGATGCAGGCGCTGCCGGAGCAGGTCGAATCGATGCTGCAGCAGGCGGACGCCATCAAGAATTATGCCGAGCAGATCTCCAAGCATGAGCATCTGTTCTTCATCGGCCGTGGCCTGGATTATGCTGTGGCTCAGGAGGGCTCTCTGAAGCTGAAGGAGATTTCCTATATTCATTCCGAAGCATATGCTGCGGGTGAGCTGAAGCATGGTACCTTGGCGCTGATTGAGGACGGCATTCCGGTCATTGCCCTGGCGACACAGGAAAGTGTGCTGGAGAAGACCGTTAGCAACATCAAGGAAGTGAAGGCACGCGGTGCTGACGTACTGGCCATCACGTATGAAGAGCATGTTGCAAGCCTGCTGAAGTCTGTCGACCAAGCGTTTGCGATTCCGAAAACATTGCCGCTGCTCAGCCCGGCCTTGTCGGTTGTTGTACTGCAGCTGCTGGCTTACTACGCTTCCTTGGCGCTCGGCCACGACGTGGATAAACCACGGAATCTGGCGAAGAGCGTGACGGTGGAGTAAGTAGGGGTTACGGGGTACGAAGGGGTTTGTCTTCATTAACGACTCCTGCATAGATAAAGTTAAGGTTCTTAAATAAAAAATCCGAAGGTTTTTCCGGTACTTTTCCGGGAGGCCTTCGGTTTTTTTATTGTCAAAAACGGAAACAATCCTCGCGATCCGTACCAGTGCACTCACAAATTCAATGAGAAATATCCATACGATGAGAGGTACTAAAGGAATGTTATAATGCTTCATTCGTTTCAGAAGTTTCAGTATTTACTAAAATAATTAAAAAGGGTAACATGGACTTGTAAGCGATCGGAGTTTCATAAAGGGAGGGAATCTCTATGAATAATGACTTGTTAGAAAAAGTAATGAGTAAGGACGGCTGTAATATCCATTATTGGATTTCAAATCAGGGGAAAGATTCATGGCTAATATGGTTACATGGTGCCGGTGCTGATCACAAGATGTTTAATGAACAAATACCCGTGGTTGATAAGGCGTTCAATCTTTTGCTTTGGGATGCGAGGGGGCACGGTTTATCCAGACCCATGGGTGATAAATTTAGCATAAAATTATTGATGGAAGATCTAATAGAGATCATGAAGATAGAAGGAATAGAGAAGGCGACGTTTGTAGGTCAATCGATGGGTGGCAATACAGCACAAGAGATGGCATTTTATCATCCCCACAAAGTAGAGAAACTTGTACTGATTGATTGTACCTGCAATACAATGAAATTGACCGCGATGGAGAGGTTTTATTTATATTTAACACCGCTTATAACTCGGATGTATCCATGGAGCAACTTGGTTCATGCAAGTGTGAAGGCCAGTGCGTTACAACCGCATGTACAGGATTATTTACAGCAGACATTTAATCTTATAGGAAAAAAGGATTTTGTTAAAATATTTTTAGCCACTGCAGCCTGTCTTCATTACGAAGAGGGATATACAATAAATAAGCCTATTTTGCTTGTTTATGGCGAACATGATCAAACAGGGAATATTAAAAAAATTGCCCCTTCCTGGGCATCTAGCGAACCCAATTGTAGGCTGGTTGAAATAGCCAATGCAAGTCATTGTGCGAATCAGGATAATCCTTCACAATTTAATACGAGCTTATGGGAATTTTTGAATGATCAATAGATAAGTGTAGACAGGGAGGCAGATTCAGTCATGGACGTTAAAGAACTGGAGTATGATGAAGAAAAACGAGCCTTTGTCGAAAAGCTGGGTGTTTATTATGAGGACCATGGGATTCCACGAATTGGTGGAAGAATTTTAGGGTTATTATTAGTTTCGAATCAGCCTGTATCTGCGGAGCAAATGGCTAATCTTTTAAAGGTAAGCAGAGGGAGCGTATCGACTAACGTGAGACTCCTCGTCTCTATGGGGCTGTTAGAGAAAGTATCCGTTGTAGGTGATCGAACAGACTATTATTCCGTCAGTGAATCCATATGGGATAATGCCATAAAAACGAGGATTGACGGTTTTAAAAACTTGCGAAAGATTGTAGAACAAGGTTTAAAGGCAGTCGAAGGGCAATCTAATGCGAATAAGAATTTTGCTGAAATGCTCCTTTGGGTCGATGGTATGATCTCTAGTCATGAAAAGTTGCTGTTTGTGTGGAGGCAGGAAATCAAGGATTGAAGTAGGTAATAGGTTTACAATTAACCCCAATACCTTCGGGATTTTTGCTTTTTTATGCTTTAGTCCGTAACCCTTTATCATTTCTGTGCGTTTAGTTATATAGGTAACATGGAGAGCTGGTGCCCAGGAGTTACGTGGCGTTAATGTCCCGATAGTCCAGTCTGGGCTTACACCCTGGTAATGGAGGCATAAACCAATGAAAAAAACGATGGTAGCTTTAGGACTGTTACTCATAGGAGCTCTTACATTTGGTGTAATATCATCCTCTGCAATAGACCCACTTGCATCGGATCTGAGCCGTATCAAAAGTAATACAGACCGTAATGAAAAGGTGGAGAAGAAGGTACTGGTCCAAGTCGGCCCCAAAGAAATTACCAATACGGATGTATTAAACTACAAGGAGCTCAATAGTATTTCCCAATCAGTATCAAACGTTACCGACTCTGACATTCTTAAACATATGATTAAAGAAGAGTTATTCTTACAATTAGCCGAACAAGAAGGTGTATCCGCAACGTTAGAGGAAGGCAGACAAGAAGCAAACAAAATGAGGGACTTATTAAGTGAACAGCCCAAAGAAGTACAGGATACACACAAAATGTTAATTGAAGCATCGGGAGTCACCGAGGAAGAGCATTGGGAGAAAATTGCCCCAGGCCAGTATCAGAAGATCTTATCGAGTCAAAATTTAGCTGAAAAGATATGGAATGAACATGCTTCTGCTCAAAAGGAACCAGCCGATCCCGCTACAGTTCTTCAAGAATTTAAAGACCAACTGTTACAATCTTCAATTTCCAACGGTACCGTTAAATTTATTGACAAAAGCATCAGCCTTTAACGATGTAGAAGAATAAGAGTTTATACGGCGATTTGTTTCCGGAGTCTATCGGGAATAAATCGCCTATTTTGTTTTCAGGTTGTGCTGATCCACAATCCCTTTCCGGGTGCTTAGCGCCATGATCCCTTTTAATCAGGGAACTCAGAAACATGCTTTGACCCGTCCCTTGTTCCTCTTCCTCTAATCGCTCGCTAATCGCTCGTGAACCGCCCGCGAATGGCCCGCGAAATCGCTTGCTCATGTCGCACTCTCCGCTGGCTTTGCCTCCTGAACGAAAGGGATAATCATGCAAGGAGGACAGGGGCCCTTCGATACGAACTTGCACTTATCAGACGATATATGCATACTGTTCGGCCGACTGAACGGATATGCTCCCTTACAATTGACAGTGAAATAATTAAGCCTGGTGCTTTATGAGGAGTTTTATTTTCGTTATCATCAACAAAAATGGTTGCACATCGCCTTTCACCGTGTATATAATGTGTATATAGTATATATACATTATATAAGATCGAAAAGAAGGATATTCTAACATCATGAAAGTGAAAGGTGAGGGGAGAGCGAGCCAATGTCAGGAACAGAACAATCCGTTCAAGCCAGTCAAGTGAAGAAATGGCTGAGCATCATCGCTGTATTTATCGTTTTTCAACTGATCTTTTTTGCCGTGGATGGTACATTCCTGGAGCCAAGGATCAATGATAGCAACAATTGGTTTGCCCAGTTGGGGCGGTGGATTCTGGACTCGAAACTGTTCACAGAATGGATTACGCCTTATAGCTATCCGTTTTTCAATATGTTCATGACCGTGCAAGTGATATCGATACTGGTTGTGGCTGTGCAGGACATAAAATCCGCTTGGATTTCCAAAACTTAAAGAAGAGGGATGGGCATGCAAATTGTTATATCGAACAGTTCCAAGGAGCCGATCTATGAGCAGATTACGAATCAGATGAAGGCGCTCATTCTGGGAGGCGAATTGCAGGAAGGGACAGCCTTGCCCTCCATACGCCAGCTCGCGAAAGACTTGCAGATCAGTGTGATCACAACCAAACGGGCCTATGAGGAATTGGAGAAGGCAGGCTTCATCTACTCCATTGTCGGAAAGGGTTCCTTTGTCGCTGAACAGAACCTGGAGGTGATCCGGGAGAAGAAGCTGAAGGTTATTGAGGAGCAGCTGAGCGCGGTGATCACGAACAGCAGAGAGATCGGCTTGTCTCTGGATGAGCTGCAGCAATTATTGAAGCTTTTATATGAGGAGTGAGACGGGATGGAGCATGTTATTGAATTGATCAATGTAAGCAAAACGTTTAAAGGATTTTCCGTTCATAATATGAATCTCGAAGTGAAGCAAGGGTATGTGACGGGATTTATCGGAGCCAATGGCGCCGGCAAATCGACCACGATCAAAATGATCATGAACCTGCTCAGGCCTGATGCTGGAGAGATCCGGATATTCGGTCTGGACTACAAGACGCATGAGAAGGCGATCAAGGAGCGCATCGGGTTTGTATATGATGGCAATGTATTTTTTGAAGGGCTGAACTTGAAAGATATCAAGCGGATCGTGGGCCCCGCGTACAAGCGCTGGGACGATACGCTCTTCAAACGCTATGTGGAGCAATTCGAATTGCCGCTGGGCAAAGCGATCAAGACCTTCTCCAAAGGGATGCAAATGAAGGCGTCGCTTGCGATCGCGTTGTCCCATCATGCGGAGCTGATCATTATGGATGAGCCGACAGCAGGGCTTGACCCCATTTTTCGCCGGGAACTGCTCGACTTGTTGCAAGAATTAATGCTGGATGGCAACCGAACGATCTTCTTTTCGACGCATATTACAACAGATCTGGATCGGATTGCGGATTACATCGCTTTGATCCAGAAGGGGAAGCTTGTCTTCAATCAAACGATTCACGACGTTGCTGAGAACTATGCGCTCGTGAAAGGAACAACGGATCTGCTGGACAAGGATACGGAGCGGGCGTTTGTTCACATACATCGTGCGCCGACAGGCTTTGTGGCATTAACAGATAACGTTAAGGAAGTGGAGCATATTTTCGGGGGAGCGGTTGTGACGGAACGGGCGTCTTTGGAGGACATTATGTACTATATGAAAGGAAGAGAAAGCTATGTTTAATTTGATTCGGCGCGATGTGATTTTGCAGAAGAGGCATCTTTTAATCTTCTTACCTTTTATTATCTTTTTTATCCTTATGAGCAAGGACCCCTTCTTCATTTTTCTCGTTGCCAGCGTCTTCATTCCCTTTAATACGTATGCCTATGATGAAAGGGCAGAGACGAATATCCTGCTGAATTCCTTGCCTTACACCCGCACGGAAATTATCGCAGCGCGTTATCTGGGTGCGATTGTGTATATGCTGCTTTCCATCGTTCTGACCAGCTTGGCATTATTCATATTCAACAAACCGTTTACACTGACGGATATCGCGATTGGCGCAGGGCTGTTTATCGTGTTTGCGGCCTTTACCTTCCCGCTGTTCTATATCTTTAAACCGGGGCATATTACATCGGCGGTTCTTATTGGTTTTATCGTTCTGGTAGGGGTGGGCCCTTATGTTGCCAACCTTATCGCCGAGCATGTAACGGCGGTCACTGATTTTCTCCTTAGCTTGTCTATGCCGGCTTTATATACGGGAGCGACGATCGTGATCATCGGCATTTATGCCGTATCTTGGGCCATTACGACGACGAT
This sequence comes from Paenibacillus sp. 7541, assembly GCF_002276395.1. Lineage (NCBI taxonomy): Bacteria > Bacillati > Bacillota > Bacilli > Caryophanales > Paenibacillaceae > Paenibacillus > Paenibacillus sp. 7541. The sequence continues at coordinate 16,471 of NZ_NQLZ01000026.1, forward strand.
TTACCAGCGAAAAGCATTCTAAGAACGATGCTGTTTTTCCTTAATCTTAATATTGAGATTTTTAAGACTTTAAGGTATGATAGAAGTAGCAGTTGGAATGGACTATATTTTGGACGAGTTGGTAAGTAATATAGAAAAGGGAGGAAAGTACAATGGCAAATGAGAAATTGAACGTAGGCATTATTCTAGGGAGCACAAGACAAGGACGGGTAAGTCCGCAAGTAGGCGAGTGGGTTAAGGGGATTGCAGATCAGCGTGGCGACGCCAATTATGAGATTGTGGATATTGCAGACTACAATTTGCCGCTGCTTGGCACGACAGACGGATCCGAGCCGGGTATCGCAGCTTGGAATGAAAAGCTGAACAGCCTGGACGGTTTTGTGTTCATCGTGCAAGAGTACAACCACAGCATTACCGGAGCCTTGAAAAATGCGCTTGACTTAGCTCGTGAACCTTGGAATAACAAGGCAGCAGGCATTGTCAGCTATGGTTCGACCGGAGGCGCACGCGCCGCTGAGCATTTGCGCGGTATTCTCGGCGAATTGATGATTGCAGATGTACGGGTTCATCCGACATTGTCATTGTTCACGGACTTTGAGAATTTCGCAACCTTTAAACCGGCTGAATTGCATCTGGACAATGTCAATGCCATGCTCGACCAAGTGGTTGCTTGGAGCGGGGCGCTAAAGACGCTGCGAGTTTAAAGTATCGTTCAAATAAAGGCATAGATAACGCGAATATCAGATACGGCTTACAGGCCGTGTCTGATTTTTTTTTAAATAGATAGAAAAGGAAGGCCCCCACGATAAATCCTAAAGGTGCCTTCCCACAATCGTGTACAATTCAGTTTAGGACTTCAAATCTTCGATGGAATTTACGTCTTCCATATAGGCCGGAACAGCCAATCCGGATTTCACATTTACCATGTTAGCTCCAAGATCGTCGAGCTGGTCGGCATATCGCTCCCAATAATCCGCATGAGTCACCGGCAGCCAGGCAGCTACCATGGCGTCTACGTCACCGTTGGCAACACCAATCCACATCGGTCCGATCTCCACCTGCAAGGCCTCCGCCTTGTAACCGAGCTTCTCTTCAAGCACATAGCGGACAACGCTGGTGCTCGCAAGCTCGGAATCCCACATGACAAAACTGAGGGTGAACGGATCGCCGTTTACGGGCTCCAAGCCTTCGATCCATTCCTGAACTTTAGCCTCGTTCTCCTCCACCCATTTGGAAGCAGCGGATTCCGCATCCATTCCGTTCTGGATATCAATCATCACTTCACCCATATCGTCGGCCGTCCAGTGAAAGCGGTCCAGAAATTCATAGGCCACCGGATGATCATCCTTCAGCCCAAGACGGGCAATCGTGTGAATCTCTTCAGGCTCTCCGTAAGTCAGTTTGGGATCATCGAGATATTTCAGATCATAGGTGTTAAACATCCAGTGCGGGGACCAGGCTACAAAAACAATCGGCTGTTTATTGTTATAAGCTGCATCGAGCTGGGCGGTCATGCCCGCTGCCGAACTTTCCGTCAAGGTCCAATTCGACAAATCATAATCTTCCATGGCTTGGGCTGTCAGCCTCATAAGGCCTGAGCCTGGATCCGTACCCGTAATCGTATATTTAACCTGCTCTCCGGCGGTCACTTGTTCCGCACCCGAGGCAGAATTGGAAGAACAGGCTCCTAATATGAGTACCATAGCTAAACTAAGAAACATCATCCATTTCCGTGTATTCTTCATCATGCGTTTCCCCCATCTGTAATCGTCGTTTCTATGCCGGCGTTACATTCTGCAGAAGTAGACAACGTTTGACGAATTGCGACAGTCGCTTGTCGTAACAACACCGTCATGATAACAAACAATGAAATTTTTCACAAATGAAAACGGCTGTTTATTAAGAATATACAGAAAAAACTGTATAAACCGAACGTGAGTATAATGCCGATTACGCTTGGATGCTCGCTATTTCTCAAAAATCATCGCCGTATATATTTCGTATAAAAAAATATTATTTTTTTTGTGGATGAGTAGGATTTCAGGGGAAACACACCGAGTTAGCAACAGGAATATTTATGCTCGTTTCATTCGTAAGCCAATAAAAATCACCCCACTCAAGACAATGTCTGAATGAGGTGATTCATTGGCTTTGCTTCCTCGGCGGTCGAAACTGCCGGCTTTCTGTCACTTCGACCCTACAGAATCGGCGACAGCAATCGAGAAATCGACTCCTTGGTCCGAATCCAGCGCGACCGCTTCTCATAATCCTCCAGCGTGAGCAGCCGCGATACCCGCATATCCTGATGGAATGTCTCGGTCAGAGACCTTGAGATGAAATCGTCGTACAGGAAGGCGTTGACCTCGAAGTTCAGCTTGAAGCTGCGAACATCGATGTTGGCCGTTCCGACAGAGGCGATCTCTTCATCGACAATGATCGTTTTGGCATGGATGAAGCCATTGTTGTACAGGTACACGCTCGCTCCCGTCTTCAGCATCTCCCCGATATAGGAGAGGGTGGCCCAGTACACAAAGAGATGATCCGGCTTGTCCGGAATCATGATGTGTACCTTCACGCCGGAGAGCGAAGCGATCCGAAGCGCATCGAGCAGGCTGGCGTCCGGGATAAAGTAAGGTGTCTGAATGTAAATGGATTTTTTGGCCGCCGAGATCATTTTGATATACCCGTTTTTGATATGCTCATACTCCGAGTCGGGACCGCTCGTCACGATCTGGATGCCCACATTGCCGGGCGAATTGATCTTGGGAAACAAGTTCGGCTCATAGGAGATGTCATGATGATGGGACGCCTGATTCCAGTCCAGAATGAACCGGACCTGCATCGCATATACCGCTTGTCCCTGGATTCTCAGGTGAGTATCCCGCCAGTAGCCGAATTTGGAGTTGAGTCCGAGATACTCGTCTCCGACGTTGAAGCCTCCGACATACCCGATGTCGCCGTCGATGATGACCAGCTTGCGGTGATTCCGATAGTTCAGACGCAGATTGACAAAGCGCAGTTTGGACGGAAAGAACGCCTCGGCCTCTCCGCCAGCTTCCCGAAACTTTTTGAAAAAGCCTTTGGTCAGCTTTCTGGAGCCCAGCTCGTCGTACAGCACGCGGACTTTCACGCCTTCCTTGGCCTTGCGGGTCAGGGCGGCGATTAGTTGCTTGCCCAGCTGGTCTCTACGAATGATGTAATATTGGAGATGAATATACTCTTTGGCTTCCTCAATGTCCTGGAACAACCGATCGAATTTCTCTTTACCGTCGGTGAAAATCTCCACATGGTTATCATCGGTCAGGATCGCCTGATTCTCGTTGATGTGCATATGGATCAAATCGCTGTTGCAGGCCGCAACCCGGTTGCGGAACGAAAACTGCCCGCTGTTAATGTCGCTCATCTGGGCAAGCAGCACCTTCTCAATACCGGTCTTCTGGAGATCATCCCAGTGGAACAGGCGGATATGCCGCAAATTCTGAGCAAACAGCAGGTACAGCACGAATCCGAGTACCGGAATGAAGAATAGAACGAGCAGCCAGGCCCATGTCGAGCCGACATCCCGCCTCTCCTGAAACACAACGATCACGGCCAATGCGATATTAAGGACGAAGATGAAGCTAATGATGATGGACGTAACATCCATGAAAAAAGTTCCCCCTACCTTTCAGCCTTGTCCGGATAACGCTTCATATTATACTGGAGCTGTTACAAGAAGTATATATCCGGCACCCAAATGGGCCGTGAGATTGAGCGTCAATTGAGGCGGCAAGAAGGATGTGTATCCCGCTTCTTCGCTGCCGTTTGAAAAGCCGGTCTTCTGCATGATACGATAATTGAAACATAAGGAGATGGGGAGTCGCTATTGCTGAAGATGAACAAGTTTTTTAAGTTCTGTTTTGCCGTTATTCTCGTTCTGATTATCATTTACCTTTGCTCGTTAGTCAGCTTCATATTCAACCCTCTATTATCCTTTATTTCGGTGATCATCGTTCCGCTGATGCTGAGCGGTTTTTTCTATTATCTGCTGAGGCCGCTGGTGGCTCTAATGGAGAGGAAGAAGATGAACCGGACGCTGGCGATTTTGCTGCTCTATGTTGTGTTTGGGGGGATCCTGGTCGGCTTTCTCATCGGGGTCTGGCCCTCTCTTAAAGCGCAGATCATTGCCCTGGTGGACAATGCGCCGGCGATTTTCGCTGCCTTGAACAAGAAGATGCTGGAGCTGGAGCAAAGCGGCTTCCTGGAAGGTGTGTTTCCGGAAGGCTTCAATCCGTTAACGACGCTGACAGAATATTTGAACCGAGGCTTTACGTTCCTGACGGAATATGTCGTGAATTTGGTGGGAATTATATCGGAATTTGCGATCATTATGTTCATCTTCCCGATCCTGCTGTACTACATGCTGAAGGAGGGCGGCAAATTCGGCGAGCTGATCGTCCGCTTTCTGCCGAACCGTTTCAAGGAAGTCGGCGCGTCGGTGCTTGGTGAAATCGACAGTGCGCTCAAAGGCTTCATCGTAGGTAGGGTGATTGTCAATTTTGCACTGGGGGTCTTGATGTATGTGGGCTTCCTCATTATTGGGCTTCCGTATGCGCTGCTGCTGACGGTCGTTGCGGTCATTGCGAACTTCATCCCGTTTATCGGGGCTATCGTGTCCTCGATCCCGATCATTATTATTGGTTTGATCCAGTCGCCATCCACCGCGATATGGTCGCTTGTCATCATTCTGGTGGCCCAGCAGATACAGGATAATCTGATCGGTCCGTATATTTTTGGCAAGCAGCTGGACATTCATCCGATCACCATCATTGTGCTTGTCCTGGTCGGACAGGACCTGGCTGGCATTATCGGAGTCTTGCTGGTCGTTCCGGTTTACATGATTCTCAAAATTCTGATCAGCCGGATTTACGAGCTGTTCTTCAAGGAGAGATGGGAGCAGTTATAGGGGGGATGAACACCCCGTCAATGAATTCTTTAAGTTTGCGGAATGCCTTGTGTGATGCGGTTTTCAGCCGATCCTTCACCGCTTAAAGGGCTGGATCGGTTTGACATTTCCTAGCATTCCCTGTATTATGAACACACGCTTAGTTTCCGGTTGCTTAAGTCCGGAAAGCGGGGGAACCAGTTTTTTTAGGGGCGAGTCACTTGATTGTCAAGTGTAGGGTACCATCTTACCCGAGTCCGTCAGCTAACCTCGTCAGCAGTGGATGGGTCTTATTACATAATTGAGATTGATACCAAGGCCCTTAATTCTATGGAACAGGGGCCTTTTCTCTTTTCATTGACCCCATGCTGGCGGAGCTATGTTCGGATCCCCCTGCAAGAGGTCTTTTTTCGTTGGTTAAGAAGAGGAGGTGGCAATCAACCGGGCGTAGAGTAAGCGCCAAGCAAGTCCATATGCATATCCACAGGCGGTACAAGTGACGTGGAGTATAAGGAAAAGTCGATTATTAACGCTGGATAATGGGAGCGTTGAAACGGATTTTGACCCTATGAAAACCTAGTTGAAATATGAGTTTACTAGGTTTATTTATTCATGCCTAAAACAGGCATTCACAGATTTCAAGAAAGGTTGTGGGAAGGTTTGAAATTGCAAAAAGTGGCTCTGTTGTTGCTTAGTTTGGTGCTGGTTAGCGTGCTTGCAGCATGCGGGGATCAAGGCAGCACGCTGGAGAAGGCGATCGAGAGAGGGTATGTTACGGTCGGCTTCGCGAACGAGAAGCCTTACGCCTATCAGACGGCCGATGGCGAGCTGACAGGGGAGGCGGTCGAGATCGCCCGCGTCATTCTCGAGCGGCTTGGCGTTGGGGAAATGCGGGGGGAGCTTACCGAATTCGGCTCGCTGATCGCCGGGCTGCAGGCGAACCGCTTTGACATGATCACGGCCGGGATGTTCATCACGCCCGACCGCTGCTCGGCTGTCCTGTTCGCTGATCCGGAGTACAGCATCGGCGAAGCGCTGGCCGTGAAGCAGGGGAACCCGCTGAACCTTGGCAGCTACGAGGATATCGCTGCGAACGAGGAAGCGAGGGTTGCCGTCATGACCGGTGCTGTGGAGATCGGCTACATGGAGAAATCGGGGATTCCATCCGAGCGCATCATCCAGGTTCCGGACCAGGCGTCCGCGATCAGCGCACTGCAGGCCGACCGGGTTCAAGCGATTACGATGACGGGTCCATCGCTGCAGGCGATGCTGGATTCGGCTAGTGATGATCAGATTGAGCGGGTCGCCGATTTCGAGCAGCCGGTCATCGACGGGGAGAGCGTACGCGGATACGGTGCCACGGCTTTCCGTCAGGCCGACACGGAATTCCAACAGGCTTACAATGCGGAGCTGCAGAAGATGAAGGAGTCTGGCGAGCTGCTGGAGATTTTGCAGGAATTCGGATTTACCGAGGATGAGCTTCCTGGCGATATGACGGCAGTCGCAGCGTGCGGGGAATAAAATGCCATCGTCTTGGATTGAATTTTTGCCTACCCTGCTGAAGGGCGCGGAGATCACCGTCATCGTGGCGCTGCTATCCGCGGTGCTAGCCATTGTCGCAGCCTTTATTGCCGGTTTGGGGCGCCTGTCCAAACTGTGGATCGTGCGGACGGTGATGGCGGTGTACGTGGAAGTATTCCGGGGAACGTCGCTGCTGGTGCAGCTGTTCTGGCTGTACTTTGCATTGCCGTTTATCGGGATCGAGCTGCCGAAGATGGCAGCGGCCGTGCTGGCGATCGGACTCAACTTCGGCGCATACGGCTCCGAGATTGTCCGCAGTGCGATTCTTGCGGTGCCGAAGGGACAGTGGGAAGCGGCGGTGGCGCTCAATATGAAGCCGTGGCAGCGAATGTGGAACATCATACTTCCCCAGGCCTCCCTGCGCATGCTGCCGCCATTTGGCAATCAGCTGGTGGAGCTGATCAAGTCGACGTCGCTGGTGTATTTCATCACGATGGCAGATCTTACGTACCAGGCGATGGTGCTCCGCAACAACTACATCTCCTGGACGACGGAAATATTGATTTTGCTGCTGCTGATGTATTTTGTCATGGCAACACTGGTCTCCGTGGGTGTGAAGCTGCTTGAGCGGAAATTGACAGCGGGGAGGCTATAGAGATGTGGGATTGGAATTATGTGCTTGATGTGCTGCCGCAGCTGTTAAGCGCGCTGAAAATGACCGTGTGGATCACACTGTGCTCATTTGTCGTATCGCTGATCGTCGGTTTGCTGCTGGCGCTTGCGGCAAGAAGCCGATTCAAGCCGCTGGCTTATGTCACCAAAGGCATTATTGAATTTATTCGAAATACGCCGCTGCTCGTTCAGGTGTTCTTCTTGTATTACAGCCTGCCGCTATTGATGGGCGTTTCCATCCCGGCCTTCTATGCCGGGGTCATCGGTCTGGGTCTTCATTACAGCACGTATCTGTCCGAGGTGTACCGCTCAGGCATTGAGGCTGTGCCGAAAGGGCAATGGGAAGCGGCAACGGCACTGAACTATACGAAGGGGCAGACCTGGCGGATCGTGGTTCTGCCACAGGCGATCCCGCCGATCATCCCGGTGCTCGGCAATTATCTGATTGTGATGTTCAAGGAGACGCCGATTCTGTCTGCGATTACGCTGGTGGAGATGATGCTGACGGCCAAAAATGTGGTGTCCCAGTCGTTCCGGGCATTCGAGCCGTATACGCTGGTCGGGATTCTGTTCCTGGCGATCAGCTACATCGCTTCCCTGCTGGTGCAGCGGCTGGAGAAACGCATGAATCTGTTAAGAGGAAAGTAGGAGGGGATACGGATGTCGACAACCGTTATTGAGAGTGGAGAGGAAGCATCCAGGGAAAATGCATCCCTGCGGGATAAGCCGGGCACAGGCAATACGCCGATTGTCAGATATCAGGGCGTGACCAAATCGTTCGGGGATGTGCAGGTGCTCAAAGGCATTGATCTGGAGATGATGCCAGGGGAGAAGGTGGCGGTCATCGGCCCAAGCGGCTCCGGCAAAACGACGATGGGGCGCATGCTCATGACGCTGGAGGAGCCGACGGAGGGCACAATTGAGCTGGACGGCGAGCTGCTGTGGCATATGCGGGTCAAGGACCGGCTCGTGCGCGCCGACGAGAAGCATCTGCACCGGATGCGAGGCCATGTTGGCATGGTGTTTCAGCATTTCAATCTGTTTCCGCACATGAATGTGCTGCGCAACGTAACCGAAGCGCCGCGCAAAGTGCTGGGCCTGTCCAAGGAGGAGGCCGAGGAGAGAGCCGTGTCCATGCTCGGGAAGGTGGGGCTGGCCGACAAGCTGAAGATGTACCCGTCCCATCTGTCCGGCGGACAGAAGCAGCGGGTGGCCATCGCCCGCGCCCTTGTCATGAAGCCGAAGGTGATGGTGTTTGACGAGGTGACCTCGGCGCTCGACCCCGAGCTGGTGGGCGAGGTGCTGGAGGTGATTCGCGAGATTGCCGAGGAAGGCGAGATGGCCATGATGCTGATTACGCATGAGATGGACTTTGCGAAGGAGATCGCTGACCGGGTGATTTTCGGCGCGGATGGAAGAATCGTGGAACAGGGGACGCCGGAGGAGATCTTCGAGAACCCGCAGAGCGAGCGGCTGCAGAGCTTCTTGCAGCGTTTCCGCGCACAAGGAATTTGATCTGCCGAGAGGAGCGAACACGAGGATGAGTATCGAGACAAAGCAAGCGATCAAATACCGCAAGCCGTCGGCGGAAGACGGCTCGCGTATATGGAAGCTTGTGCAGGACACCGGGTCGCTGGACCTGAATTCACCTTATTGCTATATGCTGCTGGGACATTATTTTAACGACACCTGCCTGGTAGCGGAGGACAGGGGCCGCATGATCGGCTTCATCTCCGGCTTTCGGCCGCCCCGGAATCCGGAGACGCTGTTTGTGTGGCAGATCGCAGTCGCCCGGTCGCACCGGCGTCGAGGCATTGCGAAGGCGATGCTGACCGAGCTGCTGGCTCAGGATGGCTGCCGCGGCGTCCGGTTTATCGAAACGACGGTATCGCCAAGCAACATCGCCTCCCGGCGGCTGTTTCTCGGCTTCGCCGAGGAGAAATCCATCCCGAGCACCGTAACGGTGGGATATGGGGCGGATATGTTTCCTGAGGAGACTCCCCATGATGATGAGCCTTTGTTTGTGATCGGCCCGTTTTTTAATGACATTTAAAAACGAATATATGGAGGGAATTATGAACAACCAAGTAATGGAAAAGCCGAAGCTGGACGTATTTGACCAACTGGAATCAGAAGTCAGAAGTTACTGCAGGAGCTTTAAGACGGTTTTTCATAAAGCCCGAAATGCCAAGCTGTGGGATACGCGCGGCAATGAGTACATCGACTTTTTTGCCGGGGCGGGCGCGCTCAATTATGGCCATAACAATGCGAAAATCCGCAAGAAGCTGGTCGATTATTTGCTGGAGGACGGCGTGACCCACAGTCTCGACATGGCCACCGAAGCGAAGGAGACATTCCTGACCCGCTTTCGGGAGGTGATCCTGAAGCCGCGCGGCTGGGATCACAAGGTCATGTTCCCCGGTCCGACCGGGACCAACGCGGTGGAAGCGGCGCTGAAAATTGCGCGCAAGGCGACGGGGCGCACCTCGATCCTCTGCTTCACGAATGCCTTTCATGGCATGTCGCTCGGATCCTTGTCTGTGACGGGCAATGCCTTTAAACGCAAGGGCGCGGGCGTGGAGCTCAGCCACTCTGTATTTATGCCGTATGATGGTTACTTTGGCGATAACGTGGATACGATGGCATATATAGAGAAGCTGCTGGATGACCCGGGCAGCGGGGTGCCGCTGCCGGCTGCTGTCATCGTCGAAGCCGTTCAAGGCGAAGGCGGGTTGAACGCGGCCAGCCGCAAATGGCTGCGCCGGCTGGAGCGGCTGTGCCGAAGCAAGGGCATGCTGCTGATCCTGGATGATATCCAGATGGGCTGCGGCCGCACCGGATCGTTCTTCAGCTTCGATGATGCGGGGATTGAACCGGACATTATCTGTTTGTCTAAATCGATCGGAGGCTACGGGCTGCCGATGGCGCTGACGCTGCTGAAGCCGGGGATCGACATCTGGGAGCCCGGTGAGCATAACGGCACTTTCCGCGGCAACAACCTCGGATTCATCGCGGCCACCGAAGCGCTCGCTTATTGGGAGAACGATCAGTTCCGCCGGGATATTCACAGCCGTGAGCGGCGGATGCGGCTCACGCTGGAGCGGGTCAGCGAGAAGTACGGCTCCATGTGCGGCGAGGTCCGCGGCCGCGGCATGATCCAAGGAATCGCCTTCAGGAAGCCGGAGCTTGCGGGCCGGCTGTCCGAACTGGCTTTTGAGTCGGGCCTCATTCTGGAAACGTCTGGCCCCCGCGGCGAGGTTGCCAAATTGATGCCGCCGCTTACCATCGAGATGAACACATTAGAGCAGGGATTGGTGATATTCGAGAACAGTGTTGATAAACTGGCGGCAGAGGAGGTCAAATCATGATTGTAAAACATCTGGAAGACATCGTTCATACGAAGGACGACATCGATACCGAGACTTGGAACTCGCGCAGATTGCTGCTGGAGAAGGACGGGATGGGCTTCTCCCTGCATGATACGCTGATTAAGGCGGGAACGGAGACGCTGATCTGGTATCAGAACCATGTGGAGGCCGTGTACTGTATCGAAGGCGAGGGAGAGATTGAGATCGTCGGTGGTGAGACGTATCATATTCGCCCGGGAATGATGTACGCCCTGGACGGCCATGAGAAGCACTACCTGCGCGCCCGCTCGCAAATGCGAATGGTGTGCGTGTTCAATCCGCCGCTGACCGGGGCGGAGGTCCATGACGAGCATGGAACCTATCCGCTGCTGGCCAAATCCAAGTCATAAGCCTCTTAAACTGAAATTGAATATGCGAGTGTGAAAGTGCGCCATTGCCCACAGTTACAGTTTGAATGCCAAAGGTCTAAAGTTGAAGGTCACAGTGTCAGTGGAACCCAAACTCACGATAAGGAGATGGTGATCAATGAGCAGGAATATCGCAATGATCGGGAGAGAACAGGGAGCAGATGTATATCCGTCGAGAGTATACGCCGAGGCGCGCATACTGGAGAGGAAAGATCCTGTCGTCTATTCGCCGTGGACGGCGGAGTCGCCGCTGAGCAAGGCGCAATCCGAGTTCTATGACCGGAACGGCTATCTGTTTCTTGATAATTTCTTTGATTTCGATGAGTTGTCCCGATACCAGACCGAAGCGCGGAAATTGCAAAGAGAGGCTGCGACCAGCGAGGGGGATGAAATTATCCGGGAGCCGGGAGGTAACGAGGTTCGCTCGGTATTCGCCGTTCATCGCAGCCACCCGGAGTTCCAGGAACTGTCCCGTCACCCGAGGCTGCTGGCGATCGTTGAATATTTGCTCGGGAGCGAAACCTACATTCATCAGTCACGCATCAATTACAAGCCGGGCTTTTCCGGCAAAGAGTTCTACTGGCATTCGGATTTCGAGACCTGGCATGTGGAGGACGGGATGCCGAGAATGCGGGCGCTGAGCTGCTCTATCGCGCTGGAAGACAACTATGCTTTCAACGGTCCGCTGATGCTTGTCCCAGGTTCCCATAAGGAGTTTGTCTCCTGCATCGGCCAGACGCCGGAGAACCACTTCAAGGACTCGCTGCGCAAGCAGGAGTACGGGGTCCCTGACCCGGACAGCCTGACGCGGCTGGTGGAGAAGGGCGGGATCGACATGCCTGTAGGAAAGGCCGGCTCGGTGGTCCTTTTCGATTGCAACATTATGCACGGCTCGAACAGCAATATTACGCCAATGCCGCGCAGCAATATTTTTATGGTGTACAACAGCATCGAGAACCGGGTAGGCAGCCCCTATTCGGGACAAGAGCCGAGGCCTGAATATATTGCGACGCGCAAGCAGCTCCCATGATTAGCTGGTCGCTCGTCGGTTCGATTATCGGAATCAACGTTGTCTATGTTTCGATTTTCACCCTGAGGCTGATTCTGATGATCAAGGGCAGAAGAGGAGTTGCCTCCCTGCTGGCCATGTTGGAGGTGTTTGTCTATTTGCTGGGGCTGAATCTTGTGCTTCAGAATCTCGACAATCCGTTTAATATGGCGGCTTACTGTCTCGGATTCGGGCTGGGCGTCTATATAGGGAGCCGGATTGAGGAGTATCTGGCACTGGGCTATATCGTCGTGCAGGTCATCGTCAATTCACTGGAGATGGATCTGGCCGTGAAGCTGAGGGAGAAAGGGTATGGTGTCACCTCCTGGCCTGCCGACGGGAAGGATGGCAAGCGGCTTGTGCTTCAAGTGCTTGTGAAGCGCAAGAATGAAGGACGCCTGCTGGATACGCTAGGCAAGCTGTCCCCGCATGCCTTCATCATCTCCCATGAGCCGAAATACTTCAAAGGCGGCTTCTGGGTGAGGTTGACCGAAAGGCAAAGGCCGTAACCGGAGCGAGCACAGGATAAGAATCTATCAAGCCTGCCTGCGAATGGGCTACATTCGCGATGGCAGGCTTGTTGCTGCGTGTGGGCGCCGCTTTGATCCGCTGGCTGAAGCGAAGAGTCGCCGCAGGTAGGGTTGGGCATGGTAGCAGCACTGCAGCAATTCTGAATTTCGGAGTTGCAGGATTGAGGATTTGCGGAATTTCTATTGTAGTATTGCGGAATTTCTTATTACGGAATATCGGAAGCAGTATTTCAGTATTCGGTATTTCGAAAATCAGGATCGAGGTATTGAGTATTGCGGTATTCAGCATGCGTACCCGCCCGGACCGCTTTTTCGTTTTCGGTTAAGGATATGATATAGTACGCTAGAGAGGATATGCCGGATGGAGGTACAAGCGTGGCAAAGCAAAAGTATTACGTCGTATGGGTCGGGAAAGTACCCGGCATCTATACAAGCTGGGATGAATGCCAGCAGCAGGTGAATCAGTATACAGGCGCCAAATTCAAGGCTTTCGAGTCGAAGGCTGAGGCGGAGAAGGCTTATGCCGCAGGCTATAAAGCATACTGGGGCTCGCAATCGGGCAGCAGCGGCCGGTCGTCTGGGAGCAAGGCGGCTAGCCAGGCTGCCGGAGGCGCAGGAGCACGGGCGAGCCAGGGCAGCGCCTGGGAAGCCGGAGACGATGCCATCGATTATGACAGCATCTCGGTGGATGTCGGTACACGCGGCAATCCCGGACCGGTGGAATACAAGGGCGTTGACACCCAGACCGGCGACGTTCTGTTCTCGGTCGGGCCGATTCAGAAGGGGACCAACAACCTCGGGGAGTTCCTTGCGATCGTTCACGCCCTGGCCTATTTGAAAAAAATCGGGAGCCGCAAAACGGTGTACAGCGATTCGATGAATGCCATCAAATGGGTGAAGCAGAAGAAGGTATCAACGACTCTGCCGCGCGACGCCTCGACCGAAGAAATATGGAGGCTGGTGGATCGGGCCGAGGAATGGCTGCGCACCAACAGCTACCCGAACAAGGTGCTGAAATGGCAGACGAAGAGCTGGGGTGAGATCAAAGCCGACTATGGCCGCAAGTAAGGCTACTGACTTTGGGACCAGTGAGGCCATAGCAGCAGCGAAGCCATTTCGGGCCCTTGAACATCGAACCATGAAGATAACCGGGTCCAGATAATTTATCTAAAAGCGGGTTGAGCCATCATGGATTATGATAAACAACGCTTGTGCATCGAAGCGGCCAGGCTGTACTATCTGTCGGATTTCAGCCAGCAGGACATCGCCGACAGACTGGGGGTGTCCAGGCCGACCGTTTCCAGGCTGCTTCAGCATGCCAAAGAACAGGGTTATGTTCGTATACAGATCGTAGACCCCCAGGATGACCTGGACGCCTTGGGCGAGCGCGTTCGCAAGAAGTATGCGCTGGATCAGGTGCTGATCAGCTACTCCCCCGTGAACGAGTACCGGGAAATTCAGAAGCATATCGGCAAGAAGGCCGCCGATTATATTCATGATATTGTGAAGGACAACGACATTATCGGGGTGACGTGGGGGACGACCATGCATGCGGTAGCTACGCAGCTTCAGCACAAAGCCGTTCGCGGCGTCGAGGTCGTTCAGTTGAAAGGCGGGGTCAGCCATTCGCATGTGAATACATACGCGGCCGACATCGTGAACCGGTTCGCCGAAGCGTTTCACACCGCAGCCCGCTATTTGCCGCTGCCGGTCATATTCGACCGGGTGGAATTGAAGCGGATGGTGGATGAAGATCGCCATATTCAGCGGATTCTTGAACTGGGCAGGCAAGCGAACATCGCCGTATTTACGGTGGGCACCGTCAAGGAAGATGCACTGCTGTTCCGGCTCGGGTACTTAACGAAGGAGGAGCAGCACCTGCTCCATGAAATAGGGGCCGGGGATATCTGCTCCCGTTTCTTTGATGCACAGGGCCGGATTTGCAGCGAAGATATTAACAACCGCACCGTCGGCATGGAGCTGGAAGAGCTCAGGCAGAAGGAGACGTCAATGCTGGTGGCGGGGGGCCAGCGCAAGCTTATTGCCATCAAGGCCGCGCTTGTCGGCGGATATGCCAACACCCTCGTGACCGATCAGTATACAGCCGAGGCGCTGCTGCAGGAAGATGCCTAGCCTAGGCAAGCAAGCCGGCGAGCCGCAGGCTGTGCCAGCCAGGGAATGAACAAGCCTGTTATCGACCTTCGATAACGGGCTTTCCGCAGTCTTGTCGCGGAATATTATTCCTGAATGACAGGCCGCAAGACAGCAAACAATGATAGAAGATTTTGTTACCATAAACCGGAATGAACATAATTTCTAATCATTTTTACATATGTTCAGGCGTGTGATATGATGAATTCCAGCTACAGGGATTTCACGTTATGATGAGGTATACCCAATAAAATTCAAGGAGTGCTTAAACAGATGAATATAGCAGGAATGATCGACCACACTTTATTGAAGCCGGACGCCGTCGAGGCCGATATTACCAAGCTGGCGGAGGAGGCGAAAACGTATCACTTTGCTTCCGTCTGTGTGAATCCGGCATGGGTCAAGCGATGTGCCGAGCTGCTGGCAGGAACCGATGTGAAGGTGTGCACGGTCATCGGCTTCCCTCTTGGCGCTACAACCTCTTCCGTGAAGGCATTTGAAACGAAGGATGCGATTGGCAATGGCGCAACGGAAGTGGATATGGTCATTAACGTCGGTGCGCTTAAGGATGGCAATGATGAGCTGGTGCTGAAGGACATTCAAGCGGTGGTGGACGCAGCTGAAGGGAAGGCGCTGGTGAAAGTCATCATTGAGACCTGCCTGCTGACCGACGAGGAGAAGGTGCGGGCTTGTAAGCTGGCAGTCCAGGCAGGCGCTGACTTTGTTAAAACCTCCACCGGATTTTCCACTGGCGGAGCGACTCCGGAGGATGTTGCGTTGATGCGGACCACGGTTGGTGACAACGTGGGCGTGAAGGCATCCGGCGGCGTTCGCAGCCTGGAGGATCTGGAGCGCATGGTTCAGGCTGGAGCGAACCGGATCGGAGCCAGCTCTGGCGTGAAAATTATGCAGGGCGGTCAATCTACAGCTTCATACTAAGCAGACGCGTGACGGTAAACGGATAGAAACAGCATAGTCTTCCCACAGTCATCTTGGCATTTTAACTTACATCTAATGGGGGGAACCAACTACAATGAAGATGATCATTGCGATCCTGGGTCTGCTGGTTGTACTGGGGCTTGCGCTTATCATCAGCAATGACAGAAAGCATGTACGCTATCGGCCGCTGGCGGTCATGGTACTGCTGCAGCTTGTCCTGGGTTATATCCTGCTCAATACGGGATTTGGAGAATATTTGGTGCGGGGCGTGGCCGGCGTCTTTGATGCGCTGCTCGGGTATGCCGGAGCCGGCATTGAATTTGTGTTTGGCGGGATGGCGAATGAAGGCGCAGGGCCGTTCTTCCTGAACGTGCTGCTGCCAATCGTGTTTATTTCCGCCCTGATTGGCATACTTCAGTATATCAAGGTGCTGCCGATTCTCGTTCACTATATCGGGCTCGTGCTGAGCAAGGTGAACGGCATGGGAAAGCTGGAGTCCTACAATGCGGTGGCTTCCGCGATTTTGGGCCAGTCCGAAGTGTTTATCTCTATTAAAAGGCAGATCAAGCTCATTCCGAAGCATCGGATGTACACGCTGTGCGCATCGGCCATGTCCACCGTCTCGATGTCGATCGTCGGCGCGTATATGACCATGATCGAGCCGCGTTATGTGGTGGCCGCGATTGTGCTCAATCTGTTCGGCGGATTCATGATCGCATCGATTGTCAATCCATACACGGTCAAGCCGGAAGAAGATATTCTGGAAGTGCAGGAAGAGGAGAAACAGTCGTTTTTTGAGATGCTTGGCGAGTACATTATGGACGGCTTCAAGGTCGCGATAACGGTCGCGGCGATGCTGCTGGGCTTTGTCGCTCTGATCGCAATGATTAACGGGATATTCAATACCATCATCGGCATCAGCTTCCAGGAACTGCTCGGCTACTTGTTTGCGCCGTTCGCTTTTGTGATGGGGATTCCCTGGGCGGAGGCTGTGGATGCGGGGAGCATCATGGCAACGAAGATCGTATCCAACGAATTTGTCGCCATGCTGGAGCTTGCCAACTTCCCGGCGCTGTCCGAGCGGACGGTGGGCATCGTCTCGGTCTTCCTTGTGTCCTTCGCCAACTTTTCATCCATCGGCATTATTGCGGGGGCGGTGAAAGGGCTGGATGAGAAGCAGGGGAATACGGTGGCGCGATTTGGGCTGAAGCTGCTGTACGGGGCTACGCTGGTCAGTGTCCTGTCGGCGACGATTGCCGGCCTGTTCTTGTAAAATAGCATCAAAGCACGTATCAATGTATCATGAAGGGGAGTACGAATATGGAACGGTTTAAACGAATCCATCTGATAGTGCTGGACTCCGTAGGAATCGGAGAGGCGCCGGATGCGGACAAATTTGACGACGTTGGCTCGGATACGCTGGGCCATATCGCTCGGGAACGCGGCGGGCTTCACATGCCGAACATGGCCAAGCTCGGCCTCTCCAACATCCGGGAGATTCAGGGCGTGCCGGCTGCCGAGAAGCCACAGGCGTATCATACGAAGATGCAGGAGGCCTCCAATGGCAAAGATACGATGACCGGCCATTGGGAGATTATGGGCCTGTACATTGACACGCCGTTCCGGGTATTTCCGGATGGCTTTCCGCAGGAGCTGATTGAGCGGATCGAGCAGAAGACCGGTCGCAAGGTGATCGGGAACAAGCCTGCGAGCGGCACGGAAATTATCGAGGAGCTTGGCGAAGAGCATGTGAACACCGGGGCGCTTATCGTCTATACTTCGGCAGATTCAGTGCTCCAGATTGCCGCTCATGAGGACGTTGTTCCGCTGAAGGAGCTGTACGAAATTTGCGAGTTCTGCCGCGAGATTACACTGGATGACCCGTATATGCTGGGCCGCATTATCGCCCGCCCGTTTGTCGGGGAGCCGGGTAGCTTCAAGCGCACGGCCAACCGCCATGATTATGCGCTCAAGCCGTTTGGCAGAACGACGATGAACGAGCTGAAGGACGCGGGTCTGGATGTGATCGCGCTTGGGAAAATTTCCGATATCTATGACGGCGAGGGCATTACGAAAGCGGTCAGAACGGTGTCCAACATGGACGGCATGGACCAAATTGTGAAGACGCTGGATGAGCCTTTTACCGGTCTCAGCTTCTTGAATCTGGTGGATTTTGATGCGGTGTACGGGCATCGCCGCGATCCGCAAGGCTACGGCCAGGCATTGGAGGAGTTCGATCAGCGCCTGCCGGAGGTGCTGGATAAACTGAGCGATGATGATCTGCTCATCATTACAGCGGACCACGGGAATGACCCGACCTACAAGGGAACCGATCATACGCGCGAATATGTGCCGCTGCTCGTCTATTCCCCGCGGTTTGACGAAGGCAAGGAGCTCCCGCTGCGCAGAACGTTTGCCGACATCGGGGCTACCGTGGCCGACAATTTTGGCGTGAAGCTGCCGGAGCACGGCACCAGCTTTTTGCAGGACTTGAAATAATCATTAGTGGAGGAATGGGACATGAGTACACATATTGGGGCTAAGCCAGGCGATATCGCGGAGACGATTCTGCTTCCAGGAGATCCGCTGCGGGCGAAATTCATTGCGGAGACGTATCTTGAAGACGTGAGCTGTTATAACGAGGTGCGGGGAATGCTCGGATATACAGGCACTTACAAGGGCAAGCGCGTATCCGTTCAGGGCACAGGCATGGGCGTGCCTTCGATTGCCATCTATGTCAATGAGCTGATTCGGGAATATGGCGTGAAAAATCTGTTCCGCGTCGGCACCTGCGGCGCGATGCAGGAGCATGTCCGCGTTCGGGACGTCATTCTGGCCCAGGCGGCTTGCTCGGATTCCGGCATGAACCGCCATCACTTCGGCGGTTATGATTTCTCGCCGATTGCCAGCTTCCCGCTGCTGCTGGGCGCGTATGAGCGCGGCAAGGAGAAGGGGCTGAACATGCATGTGGGCAACGTGTTCACCTCCGATGTATTCTATCGTGAAGACAAATCGGTGGTCGAGAAGCTGATGCAGCACGGGGTGCTTGGGGTAGAGATGGAGACGACGGCGCTGTATACAATCGCAGCCCGTTACGGTGTCCATGCGATGACGATACTGACAGTGAGCGATCACTTGCTGACAGGGGAAGAGACGAGCGCGGAAGAGCGGCAGACTACGTTTAACGACATGATGGAAGTAGCGCTGGACACGGCGATATCGCTATAAATCTGAAGACTCAATGCTAGCATGAACATCCATCCGCACACAGTGAGGAGAATAGACGATGAGAATGGTTGATTTGATTGCTAAGAAACGTGATGGCAAGGAGCTTACCACCGACGAAATCCGCTTCTTTATCGAAGGATATACCGCAGGCGACATTCCGGATTATCAGGTCAGTGCACTGGCGATGGCTATCTATTTCCAGGACATGACAGATCGGGAACGGGCGGATCTGACGATGGCGATGGTGAACTCGGGAGATACGATCGACCTGTCCGCCATTGAAGGGATCAAGGTGGATAAGCACTCCACTGGCGGCGTGGGCGATACGACCACGCTGGTGCTTGCCCCGCTCGTAGCAGCGCTCGATATTCCGGTGGCCAAAATGTCCGGCCGCGGCCTTGGTCATACCGGAGGCACGATTGACAAGCTCGAGTCGATAGCAGGCTTCCATGTCGAAATCGACAAGGATGAATTCGTCCATCTGGTCAACACACATAAAATCGCCGTGATCGGTCAGTCAGGAAACCTCACGCCAGCGGACAAGAAGCTCTATGCGCTGCGGGATGTTACCGCCACGGTCAACTCCATTCCTCTGATTGCAAGCTCCATTATGAGCAAGAAGATTGCGGCAGGCTCCGATGCCATCGTTCTTGATGTGAAGACCGGGGCAGGCGCGTTCATGAAAACGGTGGATGACGCCAAGGAGCTCGCGCATGCGATGGTGCGCATCGGCAACAATGTCGGGCGCAAGACGATGGCCGTCATCTCCGATATGAGTCAGCCGCTCGGCGCAGCGATCGGCAATGCGCTGGAAGTACGCGAGGCGATCGATACGCTTCGCGGCCAGGGGCCGAAGGATCTCGAGGAGCTGTGCCTCGCGCTGGGAAGCCAGATGGTATATCTGGCGGGCAAGGCAGGCTCCCTGGAGGAAGCGGAAGAGAAGCTGCGCGAAGTGATGCGCAATGGACAGGCGCTGGAGAAATTTAAGGCGTTCATTGCGAATCAGGGAGGAGATGCTTCGGTTGTCGATCATCCGGAGCGTTTGCCGGAGGCACGCTTCAAGATCGAGCTGCCTGCGCGGGAAGATGGCGTGGTGGCCGAGCTGGTCGCCGATGAGATTGGAACCGCGGCGATGCTGCTCGGTGCGGGCCGGGCGACGAAGGAGTCCGAGATCGATCTGGCCGTGGGGCTTGTGCTGAACAAGAAAATCGGCGACCCGGTCCGTGAAGGTGAATCCCTGATTACGATTCATGCGAACCGGGAGGATATCGACGATGTGAAGGAGAAGCTGTACGCCAGCATCCGAATTTCCGATCAGGCCGAGCCGCCGGTGCTCGTACACGGAATCGTAACCGAATAACCGGCCTGCCTGGCCGGTGTAAGTCAAGTGATCTAGTCATAATCGGAAAGGCCCTAGCATAGTCTGGTAATGGGGAAAGTAAGGCCGATCAGAACAGACGGGAGAGGATGGACGTCCGGAGAAGAGCCAACCTTACAGGCAAGGGAGGCTATCCGATATGACCATCGATCAGCTGATCGCTTTGCTGGCACTTATCGTCATGATTATCGGACTTGCGGTGAACAGGAAGCAGTCCTGAGGAGCAGGCCGAGAGGCTGCCGCACGGTACATTATCGTACCGTGCGGCAGTCTTTTTTATAGTGGATTGGCATTGATAGGTTGATAGAGTCGCCTGAAAGTCATATACTGAGGTTGCAATGTTCTCCATACTTCATCATTCCACAGGAGGAAATTATGCTTTATCTCGCAGCATTTGTCGTATCGTTAGCGCTCGTGCTTGTGCTCATTCCGCCTTTTCGGAGGCTTGCAATCAAGCTTGATTTTGTAGACAAGCCACGGCCTGACAGTGAAAGAAAGATTCATCGGGAGCCTATCCCGCTTACGGCGGGCGTCGCGATTTTCATCGGATTTTTTATAACCTATTTTCTATTCTCAGGTGCATTGACGAGAGAAGCGGTTGGCATATTCATCGGGAGCGTGCTGATTCTGGGCATCGGCTTGGTAGATGACTGGTACAAGTCCCAAGGCAAGGAGCTTGCCTCTCTGCCGAAGCTGATTGTGCAGGTCAGTGCGGCTGTCGTTGTATACAGCTATGGCATCCAATTTGAAGGCTTCAACAACCCGCTGACGGGGCAATACATCAATCTGCCGGAATGGCTGCAGCTTATTCTGACCATCCTGTGGATATTCGGCGTCACCACCGTGATCAATTTCTCGGATGGCATCGACGGTCTGGCAGGCGGACTCTCCGCTATTTCCGGCGGCACGCTGTTTGTCGTCGCGTTAACGATGGGCCGAGGGGAATCGGCGCTGCTGGCTGTAATCCTCGTCGGTGCAGCGCTTGCTTATTTGCAGTACAACAAACCGCCAGCCCGGGTCTTTATGGGGGATGCAGGTGCGACGTTCCTCGGCTTCATTCTCGGCATCATCGCCCTGGACGGGGCCTTCAAGGGAGCGACCCTGGCATCGCTGTTCGTACCGATCTTCGCGCTGGGTGTTCCGATCTTCGATAACATTATCGTCGTTATCCGGAGAATTCTGCAATCCAAGCCGATTTACCAGGCAGATGCCTCCCAGGCGCATTACCGTCTGCTGGCGACAGGGCTGAACCAGAAGCAGACGCTGATCTTCCTGTGCTTGCTGAACCTGTGCTTCGGCTTGACCGCGATCATTCTTGCCCTTAATGCAAGCGGCGCGTAGGCGCCGACTTGCAGTCTCGAATCATAGATGTGAACAGCATGAAATCTCGTCTTCTGGCATCCGGTTGGCGGGATTTTTCTGTCTAGTGCTAATTTCGAAAGGAGGCTCTCGCAAGTGACGGATATGACAGGGAAAATCGTAATGGTAACAGGCGCGAGTGCCGGTATGGGGCTCGCCACCGCAACGGAACTGGCCCGCAGAGGAGCCCGGGTCATCTTGGTCTGCCGGAGCCAGACGCGGGGAGAAGCGGCGCTAAAGATTGCCAGGGAGGAGAGCGGAATCCCGGAGCCGGAGCTGGAGCTGATGACCTGTGATCTCGGCTCGCTGGAGAGTATTCAGCGTTTTGTATCCGATTGCAAAGCAAAGCTAGACCGGCTGGATGTGCTGATTAACAATGCTGGGATTATTACACTCAAACGCGAGACAACGGCGGATGGCTTCGAGGCGATGCTCGGCGTGAATCATCTGGGCCACTTCATGCTGACCAATGAGCTGCTGGAACTGCTTCAGGCCGGACAGCGTGCCCGGATCGTGAACGTATCCTCAGGCGCGCATAAAATAGGCTCGATCCATTGGGATGATCCCCACCTGAGCCGCGGCTTCCATGTCATGAAGGGGTATGCACAATCGAAGCTGGCCAACATTCTGTTCACCAAGGAGCTGGCCCACAGGCTGAAGCATACAGGCATGACGGTCAATGCCCTGCATCCGGGGGCCGTGAGCACCAGCCTTGGGGTCAATCGGGACACCGGATTCGGAAGAGGTGTGTACAAGCTGCTGACACCGTTCTTTCTGACACCGCTCGAGGGGGCAGGAACAGCCATTTATTTGGCTTCCAGTCCGGAAGTGGAAGGGATTACCGGCGAATATTATGTCAAATGCAAACCGGCAAGAACCGCTCGGAAAGCGCAGGATCCCGAGCTTGCGGCTCGGCTTTGGTCATGGAGCGAAGAGCAGGTCGGACGGACGTATGGATTGCAGCCATGATCCACCATCGGCCGCTTCTCCGCGCTGGCGTGTCAGCATCTGATGATCAAGAAGGCTGAAGGCGGCCTCTGGTTGTTTTTAACAGAGAATGGAACCTTTTAGAAGTCCGCAGCGTCTGGAGATGTAGAGGTGATGATGATGGAGAGATCGTTTCAGGTACGCGGCGCGCGAGGTTGGGGGCGCAAGCTGCTGATACCGTTGTTGGCCGTAGTATGGATGCTTGTGGGGCTGTACTCGGAGAAACCGGATGAGGCGCTGGCCTGCAGCTGTATAGGACCGCTGCCCTTGTCCGAAGCAATGACGCATAAAACTGCTGTATTTGCGGGCAAAGTAACAGATATCGTTCCTCCGGAGTCCAAGCCGGTGATGTCTTCTGCCGAACCGGTTCTGGTGACTCTGGAGGTGTCGAGAGTTTGGAAAGGGCAGGTGCCGCCTGAAGTTCAGCTTACGACTGCGATGTCTTCGGCAAGCTGTGGATATGACGGGTTCCATGTGGGCGGTGAATTTCTGGTGCTGGCTCATGGCGAAGAGCAGCCGCTGCAGACAGGCTTGTGCGATGGCACTCAGCCTCTGGCAGCAGCTGAACCGGAGCTGAGCGAACTGGGTGCCGGATATGAGCCGCTGGCTAAGCCGTCCGTGGCGGAGCAGCCACAGGGACCGACGAGCGAAGGTGCAGAAGGCTTGAATGAAGGCAAGAGTGTCTCTTCATACTGGATTCCCGCAGGCATAACCCTTGTTGTTTTGGCAGGTCTGCTGTTGTTTATATTAAATAAGAAAAGAAGTGCTTGACATCATACGGGCTAAATCGTGAAGGGGAAGTGGGAGACTGGAGAAGCCAAGCGTTTGCCTTTCCTCCGAGTTCAACCGCTGCAGCGGTGAATGAAGTGAAGTGGGGCAGGATCGATCGCAAGACCCTTTATTCCCCGCAGCGGGATACTTGCTGGAGTTTTAGGAAATGATTTCTGAAATAAGCCTAAAGGAACGTCTAAAGTTCTAATTTCCTATTGGCGAGTGAGTAAAGTCATGCTATAATGCCGATAGTCAAGTAAAGGGGAGTAGCTCCACAACAAAGTCGTCAATTCGTGACACGCCCGTGTCTCCGGCTTTGTTGGCAACGTTACGTTGTTAGCGAGACCTTTGCCTAATCGGTAAAGGTATCTATTCCTGTAATATTGTGAATGTTACCTTTATCACCGGTTGTTCTGGGGTAAAGGTTTTTTGTTATTCCCGGCCCTGGACAATCATACTTAACCGATGGAAGGGAGATCATTGTTTTGGACACAGCACTATTACTCGAGTATGGTTGGGTCTTGATTGTATTGATTGGCCTGGAGGGCATCCTTGCCGCCGACAATGCGCTGGTCATGTCAATCATGGTAAAGCATTTGCCAGAAGATAAGCGGAAGAAAGCGTTGTTCTACGGATTGGCCGGTGCATTCGTATTCCGGTTCGGCTCACTGTTTATCATTTCATACCTGGCCGATGTCTGGTACGTGCAGGCGCTTGGTGCGGCTTACTTGCTCTACATTAGCATAAACCATATCGTGAAGCAGTACTTTGTGAAGAAGAAGGTTCACATGGAGAAGGCGGCCAAAAAAGAAGAGAACTTCTGGATTACCGTGCTCAAGGTGGAGCTCGCAGACATCGCGTTTGCGGTGGATGCGATTCTGGCAGCCGTTGCGCTTGCGCTGACATTGCCGGCTAGCGGATTGCCGAAGATCGGCGGCATGGACGGAGGACAATTCCTCGTTATTCTGACGGGCGGAATTATCGGTCTTGTCATTATGCGGTTTGCGGCCTCCTATTTTGTCAAGCTGCTGGCGAGAAGACCAGGGCTTGAAACGGCAGCATTTCTCATTGTCGGCTGGGTCGGCATTAAGCTGGCCATCTATACGCTGGCTCACCCTGAGATTGGTGTTATCGCGGAGGGCTTCCCGAAGAGCACCGGCTGGAAAGTGATCTTCTGGGGCGTACTGATCCTGATCGCTGTGCTGGGCTGGTTCCTGTCCAAGGATAAGGGCGAGCTGACGGATAAGGAGAAGAAACAGCTGGAAGTGGGATAAGGGAGTACCTGCAATAAGGAATACAAGGCGCGCGGGACCTGAAGTTCCGGGCGACCATCCCCTGAGCAGCATGGCTGAATGAAATTCGGCTGTGCTGCTTTGCATTTGGTCGGCCATCCGCATTGGCCTGGGCTTATTGAGGTTGCAGATGGAGAAGAGTAGAATAGGAGCATGTGTAAGCCGGAGCGCGTTAGCGATCTCGGGCTAGCTAGCAGCAGGATATCGAACAAGAGGAGTGCCAGAGATGATCATACTGAAGACGAAAGAACAAATCGAGAAAATGAGCAAGGCCGGAGAGCTCCTTGCCGAGTGTCACCGCCATATCGCTGAAATGATCAAGCCGGGTGTTACGACCCGGGAAATCGACCAGTTCGTAGAACGGTTTCTGAGCAAACACGGTGCCTATCCGGAACAGAAGGGATACCGAGGATATCCGTATGCGACATGCGCTTCTGTCAACGATGTCATCTGTCACGGATTTCCGGGCAGCGAGCCGCTGAAGGATGGGGATATTGTCACGATCGATATGGTCGTTAATCTGGACGGATGGCTCGCCGACTCGGCCTGGTCTTACCCGGTAGGGAACCTCTCTGAGGAGGCGCAGCATTTGCTGGATGTGACCAAAAAATCGCTGTATCTCGGCATTGAGCAGGCGGTCATTGGCAATCGGGTCGGCGATATTTCGCATGCGATTCAGTCTTATGCGGAGGCGCAGAACCTGTCGGTGGTGCGCCAATTTGTAGGCCATGCGATCGGCCAGAGCATTCATGAAGAGCCGCAGATTCCTCATTATGGTCCGCCGAATCGCGGGCCGAGGCTGAAGGAGGGCATGGTGATCACCATCGAACCGATGCTGAACCTCGGAACATTCCAGTGCAAGGTTGACGCGGACGGCTGGACGGCTCGAACCGCAGACGGCAAATGGTCTGCCCAGTACGAGCATACGATTGCCATTACGAAGGACGGCCCTCGGATCTTGACTGAACAATAAGCCGAGAAACCGCGGGGCTGCTCATTATTTGGGTATGGATTCTGTCACACAACTTTTTTATAATAGAAGAATCATTTTACATGTGAAGGGAATAGGGTCATGACAATCAAAAAAGCACTAACGGTAGCCGGTTCGGATACGAGCGGAGGCGCTGGTATTCAAGCCGATTTGAAAACATTTCAGGAATTTGACGTTTACGGGATGACTGCTCTCACGACCATCGTTTGCATGGAGCCGTCTACCTGGGATCATCAGGTGTTTCCGGTTGCGACAGATATTGTGGAAACCCAGCTGAAGACCGTGCTCGAAGGGATCGGCATCGATGCCATGAAGACAGGAATGCTCGGTTCAGTTGATATCATTGAGCTGGTGGCACGGTATATCGACCGCTACAAGCTGCAGCGTGTCGTTATTGATCCGGTGATGGTATGCAAAGGCACGGATGAGGTGCTGCAGCCGGAGAATACCGAGGCGATGCTGCAATTCCTGTTGCCTCGCGCAGACCTGGTAACACCGAACCTGTTCGAAGCTTCCCAGCTTGCCAAGACAGGCCCGATTACCAGCCTGGAGCAAATGCAGGAAGCGGCCAAGATCATTCATGGGCGCGGCGCGAAGAACGTTCTCATTAAAGACCGAGGCAAGCTGCAGGAAGGCAAAGCGATGGATCTGCTCTATGACGGAACCACGTTTGAATGGTTTGAGGCTGACGCCATTGTGACCCAGTATACGCACGGTGCGGGCTGCACATCGTCTGCGTCGATTACGGCAGGACTCGCCAAGGGGCTGACGGTTCGCGAGGCGATCCAGCAGGCGAAGGCGTTCATTACGCAGGCTATTGCCGGCGGCTTCCCGCTGAATCAATTTGTAGGTCCAACTCGTCATTCTGCTCATCGCAGCAGTTAATCAGCTGGCCAGACCGGCTATTTCAGAGGTCGAAGACCCCCGGGAGCTGAGGCTCCGGGAAGGTGCTTCGGCCTTTCGCATTTGGAGCGAGAGGTGCTGCAACCGGTCCTATGGGTGTGCCTTAGCGGATTTTAGAGGGAATCGTCCGGCTGGGGCGATTTCGGGTATAGAATGTGCTATAATTTATAAGAGGGTCTTATAAATAGGATAGTGAGACAGAAATTAAATAGGGGTTGAGACATGTTTCAGGACATACTGGATTTTTTAATGAAGTTTGGTCCATGGGGATTGTTTATTCATGCGTTTGCAGATGCCGTTATTTTTCCGATTCCGGCCTTTTTTCTGCAAGTATCTTTAAGTATGTTGAACCCCTCAAACGCACTATGGCTGGCAACGGCCGGTTTTATCGGATGTTTGCTGGGCACGCCGCTCGGATATCTGATCGGCAAGGTGCTGGGGAAGTCCGTGTTGTATAAGCTTCTAAAGACAAAGTGGATTGATGCGGCAACCAATATGTTTAACAAGAACGGGGAAGCCGCCATTATGATTGGTTCATTCACACCCATTCCGTTTAAGGTGTTTACCATTCTCTCCGGTTGTCTGAATTTTCCTTTATGGCGTCTTATGGTGTATGCTGCTTTGGGCAGAGCCACCAAGTTTTATGTTGTCGGTATTTTATTCTATTTATATGGAAGATCTGCGGAGGGCATGGTGAAGGATGTATCCATGTATATCGCCCTTATCGCTGTTCCGATTATTTCCGCCGTTATTTATTTCAACCGCAGACGCAAGCGGAAGCGCAGTCTTGCGCTTGAGCAGCAGGAAGATGCTGTCGAGCCATCAGCTGCTCCATCAGCGGGACAACCGCCAGTGAAGCAGAAAGGCTTGGAACAAACCTCAGATCAGACCCCGTCCGTATAAATTAATATTTGCGCTAGGTGTAATTATAGAGAAAGCAGCCGAGACAAGGACTCGGCTGCTTTCCATTTGTTATATTCATTATGAGTGCATCATCATTAACCCGTCTTGCCAATCCGAAAAAACTTGCCCCTGCCTTCCGTAGTTACCGGTGCGAATGCTGGAGAAGAAGGGAGCGAAGCGGGGGAGTCCGGTGGGAGATAACCGTGAAGCGGTCCCCGGTATACCTCGTGCAATTGCGGGCAATTGGAGAAGTCTTCGGGCGTGACCAGATGACAAGGCTTATTCACAAGCCGCAGCCCTGCACGATCCAATACGGTCGCGACAAAGTGGGAACAGAAGAAGGCGTAGTCCCGGTCGATGTGGATTCGGAACAGGATGCCGAGCAGCCCGAGCAGATTATATTTGTAGCGATCCTGGTTGCGCATCATTTCCTTCACCAGATTGTACATTCGTTCATAATCTTCGGTACGGACACGGCAGCGGTAAACCGCGCATTCCGAATTGTAGAAGAAAGGGGAACGCAAGTTTTCCCGTACCAGTCCGCCGTCAAACGGGTTGTTGGCTTTTTTTCGACCGAAGCTGTACACTTCGCGCAACTCGGAATCGAATGCGATGGATGCATGATTCAATGGGGCTTTCGTGAAGTATTGGATCATCCGGCTGAACCAGGTACCCGTGCCTGTGAGCACAATCCAAATATCTTGTTCCGTGTACATACTCACAAACTCCTTTATTAACAATCCTAACGCTATACACAATTGTAAATGACTTGCTTTTCTCCACAATATACGAAAAGGGCAGCAGATTCAAGTCAAAAATATCCAATTTTTTTCAATTCCCCGAAAGAGGAGATTGCTGGGAACATGTACGGCTATACGCTCATACGAGGAATGTTGCAACTTCTGGTAATCTTCTATTGACCGAATGTATCCTTCGACCTATCTTATAGAAAGATAAGGGAGAGGAGGTTAGAGGATGAGCAATCTGGCACTTTTAAAAGAACCCAAGCAGCGCAAGCTGCTTTTCAGCGCGGGACTCAGCTGGATGTTCGATGCGATGGATGTCGGCATGATCTCATTTGTCGTTGCCGCGCTGGCATCCGAATGGGCGCTCAGTTCGCAGCAGGTGGGCATTTTGACAAGCACGACGTCGATCGGCATGGCATTTGGCGCTGCGATGGCCGGATTTCTGGCAGACAAATATGGCCGCAAAAGCATCCTGCTGTGGACACTGCTTATATTCTCCATTGCCAGCGGGCTGTCGGCCCTGGCGACGGGGTTTATCATGCTGTGCATCTTTCGTTTCATCGCCGGGCTTGGTCTTGGCGGAGAACTGCCTGTAGCATCTACGCTTGTATCTGAGAGCATGCCGGTCAAGGAACGAGGGCGGGCGGTCGTGCTGCTGGAAAGCTTCTGGGCAGCGGGCTGGATTCTAGCCGCCTTGATCGCTTACTTTGTCATCCCGAATTACGGATGGCAGGCGGCATTTCTAATCGGAGCCCTTCCAGCATTCTATGCTTTGTATTTGCGGCGTGCCATTGATGACTCGCCCAGATACCTGGAGCAGAAGAAGGTGGTCAGATTGGGCCTTGGCAAACGGATCGCTTCGGTCTGGTCACCGGAGTTTCGCCGTACGAGCATCATGCTCTGGGTGCTCTGGTTTACCGTTGTGTTTTCTTATTATGGTATGTTTTTATGGCTGCCGACGGTCATGGTAGACAAGGGGTTTAGTCTGGTGCAGAGCTTTCAATATGTGCTGATCATGACGCTCGCCCAGCTTCCCGGATATTTTACAGCAGCTTATTTCATTGAGAAGCTGGGCAGAAAGTTTGTGCTGGTCACCTATTTGGTATTGACGGCGATAAGCGCGGCTTGGTTTGGCATCGCCGATTCCGTTGGATCACTGCTGGCCGCAGGGATTTGCCTCTCGTTTTTCAATCTGGGCGCATGGGGAGGTCTCTACGCCTACAGTCCGGAGCTGTATCCGACAAGGGTTCGCTCCACCGGTGTGGGTCTGGCGACTTCTTTCGGCCGGATCGGAGGGGTGATCGCCCCGTTTCTCGTAGGCGTGATGAAAGGCAACGGGGTTCGTATCGAGGTTATTTTCCTGCTGTTTTTTGTCACGATTCTGATCGGGGCCTTCAGCGTGCTGCTGCTGGGCAAAGAGACGAAGGGTGTGGAGCTTGCAGATTAGCGTTGGCTTGTGGCGGGAGCACGTTCTTGCTGTGCGGAGGCCTAGCACGGTCATCCCGTTTGATCAGGTAGAGGTGGTTTAGAGTTAAGGCAGAGGCAGGGGGAGCTTCCTGAGCGAAAGGGATCATCATGCTAAGGGAGTGGCAACGAACCCTCTATCACCGAAAAAAGAGCCGGGGATGTTTCATCCCAGGCTCTTTACCTTTATACCTCCATAATCGAAGGCATGATATAGGGGCTTCTTCCAAGCTCTCTTCGGAAATAGCGATTCAGTTTGGTGCTCGTGATTTGCTCCCATGCCGCGCGGTCGTATTCCCGCTGTTCGCCCGCCTTGTTCAGCTGCTTGCGCAGCATCGCCTCCGCGCGCCGCAGAAGCGGCTTGGAGTCCTGCATGTATACGAAGCCGCGAGTAATCAGCTCCGGGCCGGATAACAGCTTGCGGGTGCTGGGATCGATCGTAATGGCCACAATGACGACCCCATCATGGGCGAGCTGAACGCGCTCTTCAAGCAGCTCCTTCTCATGTACGCGCAGCTCACCATTATTAATGTAGACTTCGCCGGAAGGAATATTGCGTCCTCTTCGAGCCCCGTTTCTGAACAAGGACAACGTATTGCCAATGTTCAGCAGATGCACGCTGCTCTCGGGCATGCCAACCTGAAGGGCGAGCTCACGATGATTCAACAGCATCCGGTACTCCCCATGTATCGGTACAAAATATTTCGGGCGAATACTGCTGATCATCAGCTTCAAATCCTCACGGCAACCGTGACCGGATGTGTGAATGTCCAGAATGGAGCCGTATTTCACTTCAGCCCCGGCCCGCATCAGCAAATCGATGCTTCGGTTCACATTTTGGGTGTTCCCCGGAATCGGAGACGAAGAGAAAATAACGGTATCGTCTGGATGAATCTGAATGGAGCGGTGCGCCCCGGAAGCGATCCGGGTCAGCGCTGCATTCGGCTCTCCCTGACTGCCTGTGCATACGATCAACACCTGTTCATCGCGGTAGCGATTCACGGCTTTGACATCGATCAGCATGCCTTCAGGCATCCGGATATAACCGAGCTCTTGTCCGATCACAAATACTTTTTCCATGCTTCGGCCGACGATGGCAATTTTGCGGCCGGTCTGTATGGCCGCATCCACGACCTGCTGCAGCCTGTGCACATTCGAGGCAAAGGTGGCAAACAGAATGCGGCCAGGGCATTCCTGGAACAGGCGCAGGATGGATTGGCCTACCGTACGCTCGGAAGGCGTGAAGCCATCGCGCTCGCTGTTGGTGCTGTCTGCCATCAGGGCAAGGACGCCGCGCTGTCCAACCTGAAGAATTTTGTGCAGATTGGCGGGTTTATCCTCCGGTGTAAAGTCGAACTTGAAATCGCCTGTATGGACAACTGGCCCATACGGTGTCTCGACAACGATCCCGAAAGCGTCCGGAATGCTGTGCGTCGTACGGAAGAAATGAACCGACAGATGCCGGAAGGAGATCGTTTCCTCCTCATGAAAGACATGAAGTTCGGTCTGATCCAGCAGCCGATGCTCCTCCAGCTTGGCACGAACGAGTCCGATCGTCAGCGGACCGCCGTAGATCGGCATCTGGATCTGGCGCAGCACGTAAGGGATCGCTCCGATATGGTCCTCATGACCATGCGTCAGAAACAAGCCCTTCACTTTGCTTTTGTTCTGAATTAAATAGCGGATATCCGGGATGATGTAATCCACACCGCCCATATCTGAATCGGGGAACTTCAGGCCGGCATCAATGAGAATAATTTCGTTTTTAAATTCAACGCCATACATGTTTTTGCCGATTTCCCCAAGTCCGCCGAGTGCGAATATCCGAACAGGCGGCGCGGAGGGCTTGGGCCTCTTCTTAGGCTTGGCAGCTTGAATGGTGTCTGATAGCAGTGGTTTAGACATAGTGTAAAAAAATCCTCTCTATGGTAATTAAGGCAAATGCCTGGGTTTTTATTTTTGTCCTCTACTAAAGATATCAGAAAGCGGAGGCTTCGTGAAACGGTTTTCGTGAATTCGTTCTTAAATTGCCTTCATTATATAAGCTGTTTGCGATACTCCGACGGTGTGCACAGCATAATTTTGCGAAAGACACGGACAAAATAGCTGATATGCCCAAATCCGACATCCAGTGCGATATCGGATATTTTGTGCTCCGGCTGCCGCAGCAATTCCGCGGCCTGGCGGACGCGATAGGAATTAATATAATCGATCGGCGTCTGCCCGGTCATCGATTTGAAGAACCGGCAGAACTGCCCTTCGCTCATCGGAATCAGCCCGGCAAGCTCGCTCAGGCGGATCGGGCGATGATAGTTGCCCTGAATGTAGGCGATGACTTTCTTCAACCGCTCGGTCTGGGTCGTATCCCCGGCACCGCTCCGGCTCCGGTTGGCCATGCGGCCGGCAGCCTTCGCTTCATATAGCATCAGATAGATATGCCCCTTCAGGGCAGCCTCGTATCCCGCTGGCTTAGCTGCGGTCAGATGGACCATCTCGGTAATGTGGGCCATAAGCGAAGCATCGGTCTCCGGACGAATCAGTCTCGGCAGCGTAGCCTTTCTTTCCTGGAATGGCAGAATGATCTGCTCTTGCACCACATCGTATTGCGAGCTGGCAAGCATCGCCGGATCGAACACCATCGCGCAGAAGCTGCAGCCCTGATCTCCCCGGGCGTGACCGGTATGAATATCGCCGCCGTCTATGAACAGCGCTTCCCCCGCCTTGACCGGAACATACTCGGTATCAATCTGAAACAGCACTTCGCCCTGAAGCACGTAGAAGATCTCCGCTTCCTTATGCCAGTGGGAGTCTACGACATGGGCTCCGGGGGCAAAATGAAACCGGTACGACGCGAACGGAAAGCGCGCATTCCCATGCACCTGGCTCTCCTTCAGGGACTGGCGAAGCGTCTGATCCATGGCGAACTCTCCTTCATGCGGAATTGGTAATCCCTAGGTGGATATATACATCAAAATCGTGCAATAAAACGACCGGATATTGATAGAATCAACAAAATTAGATCAGTATAATGATATTATAACGCTTACAACACCAAATTGAAATATAGAAAGGCGGTCCAACTTATGAAATTCACCGACGGCAACTGGATGATTCGTGAAGGTTTCTCCGTAGCTGGAGCCGTTCAGGCTTATGATTTTGCGGTAAAAGGGAAGACGCTGACAGCTTACGCCTCCACCGCGCCCATTCCCGGCCGGGGAGCCACCATTAACGCGCAGCTGATTACGGTTCAGTTCCATTCCCCGGCTCCGGACGTGATCGGCGTTAAACTGATTCATTACGCAGGCGTGCGTGATCTCGGTCCGGCATTTGAATTGAACAAGAGCGACGGGGATCATGTCGTCATTGAAGAGAATGAGAACGAAGCGACGATGCGCAGCGGCAACCTGAGCGTTGTCATCAGAAAAGGCTCGCAGTGGTCCGTGGACTTCTACAGAGGCAGCGAGCGCATTACCGGCAGCGGCTTTAAATCGATCGCTCACATCGTGGAAGAGGGCGGTCAAGCCTACATGCGCGAGGAACTTGACCTTGGCGTAGGCGAGTGGGTATACGGCCTCGGCGAGCGCTTTACGTCCTTCGTCAAGAACGGTCAAGTGGTCGATATCTGGAACAAGGACGGCGGAACGAGCTCTGAGCAGGCATACAAAAACATTCCGTTCTACCTCACGAACAAGGGGTACGGCGTGTTTGTCAACCAGCCGGATCTGGTCTCCTTCGAGGTCGCCTCGGAGAAGGTGAAGAAGGTGCAGTTCAGCGTTCAGGGCGAGTCGCTGGAATACTTCATTATTGATGGTCCGGATCCGAAGGGCGTGCTTGATAAATATACGAATCTGACCGGGAAGCCGGCACTGCCGCCAGCCTGGACCTTCGGTCTGTGGCTCTCTACATCCTTTACGACCAAGTATGACGAGGAAACGGTTAACTCCTTTGTAGATGGCATGCTGGAGCGCGATATCCCGCTGCATGTATTCCACTTTGACTGCTTCTGGATGAAGGGGCTCAATTGGACAGACTTCCAATGGGATGAAGAGGTATTCCCGGATCCGCAAGGCATGCTGCAACGCCTGAAAGAGAAGGGGCTGAAAATTTGCGTATGGATCAACCCGTACATTGCCCAGCGCTCCCGCCTGTTTGAGGAAGGCCGCGAGAAAGGCTACCTTGTGAAGAAGCCGAACGGCGATGTATGGCAATGGAACATGTGGCAGCCAGGGATGGCACTGGTGGACTTCACCAATCCGGAAGCCTGCGAATGGTATGCAGGATACCTGCGCGAGCTGGCGGACATGGGTGTCGACAGCTTCAAGACCGACTTCGGCGAGCGGATTCCAACAGATGTCGTTTATTATGACGGCTCCGATCCGCACAAAATGCACAACTACTACACACAACTGTACAACAAAGTAGTCTTCAACGTACTGGTTGAGAAATTCGGCAAGAATCAGGCTGCCGTATTTGCCCGCTCGGCAACCGTAGGCGGACAGCAATTCCCGGTTCACTGGGGCGGAGATTGCTATGCCGACTACGAGTCCATGGCGGAGAGCCTTCGCGGCGGACTATCGCTCGGACTGGGCGGCTTTGGCTTCTGGAGCCATGATATCGGCGGCTTCGAAGCTACAGCGCCTGCGCATGTCTTCAAACGCTGGCTGGCCTTCGGTCTTCTGTCGAGCCACAGTCGTCTGCATGGCAGCAGCTCTTACCGGGTGCCTTGGGCCTATGATGAGGAAGCAGTGGACGTAACCCGCTTCTTCACTCAGCTGAAATGCAGCCTGATGCCTTATCTGTTCCATACGGCCGTTCAGGCTTCGGAGAAAGGCATCCCGAGCATGCGCGCCATGTTCCTGGAATTCCCTGGCGACCCGGCTGTCGAAATGCTGGACCGTCAATATATGCTGGGCGATTCCTTGCTGGTTGCACCTGTATTCAGCGAGCAGGGAGAGGTTACTTATTACTTGCCTCATGGACGCTGGACGCATCTCTTGACCGGGGAGACGGTCGAAGGCGGAACATGGCGGAAGGAAACGTATGATTTCCTGGGACTGCCGCTCTTTGTACGCGAGAATGCATTTGTGGCGATTGGCGCGGACAATACCCGTCCGGATTATGACTATGCGGACGGCGTGAAGCTGGGACTATATGCGCTGGAAGAGGGCAAAGAAGCTGAAGTTACTGTGCGCAGCATGGAAGGGGCAAGCGAGCTGGAAGTTCGCGCGGTGCGCAGCGGCAACCGCGTCGCCTTTACAGGCACCGGTGCAGGCAAGCCATTCTCGATCCAACTGCACAGCATGGGCGAGATTGAGTCTGTTGATGGCTCCGCAGCCTTGGCCGAAGGTGCAATTCAAGTGGCCGGCGGACAGCAGACGTTCTCCTTTACCGCAACGCTTAAAGCATAAAGGCAACCTAACACTTCCGGGTGAAGCATTGCAGGTTATAAGCCCGCAGCAGCGATTGATTTAACGCTGGTGTCGGGCTTATTTCCATCTTTTTCATGCGATCGGCGGGTGCAAACCTTGTTATAATGGCGATGAAACCAGTGCCAGGTCTTGTTGAAACCGTTTACTTATATCGGCGGGATGGGCTGGCGACGATACAAGGACAGGAGCATAAGCATGCGATCCTCTTTCATTCAGCTCATGAATGACATGAAGCTTCGAAATAAGTTGATATTATCCTTTGTTGTGGTCGTATTTGTGCCGGTGGCGATCGTTGGCGTAATTCTGACCAGTGAGCTGCGAAAGTTCGCTTTTGACAATGCCATGGAGCAGGCTTATCAAAATGTAGACCGTGTCAAGAAACGGGCCACCGAGATTATCAATGTGGCCGATGATCTGTCCTACAGGCTGCTGTATGACGAAAGATTGAAGAGCGTTGTCAACAATCGCTATGAAAGCGTATACGATGTGTTCGTTGCTTATAGGGCCTACCCGGATCTTCATCAGGCGATCCAAATGTACAAGGAGATCTCCAACATTCGTTTCTATAGCAACAACGAAACGCTGCTGAACAACTGGCAGTTCATCAATCCGACACCCGAGATCGAGGCCACGGACTGGTACAAGAACGCCAAGGAGAACGTCGGACTGGTCCAGTGGGATTATATTACGGACGAGAGAGACAATCGAACCTATCTCAGCCTGGTGAAAGGCGTCGATTTAGGAAGCAGGGACAATCGCGGCGTGCTGGTCATCAACGTAAACTCCGAGATTCTCAATACGATACTGAGCCAGGAGACGTTTGACACCATTATCGTGGACAGCAAGAACAATATCGTCGCCTCGAACCGTCCGGAGCTGTACGGGAGTCCGCTGGAAAATATCCATGATGAATCCGGCGTCGTATACAATCTGGAGGGCATCTATGAGTCCGTGATTGACAATAAGGAGTCCAAAGTGCTGATTGAACCGCTGAATACCGAGTCGGGCGTGGACGGCCTGAGGATTATTTCGATCTTCTCCATCGATAGCATTGTCAAGGAAGCCAACCGGATCAACCGGCTTGCGATGACGGTGATTCTGATCAGTTTGCTGCTGGCCTTATTGCTCATATACAGCTTCTCGCATCTGATATCCAGCCGGCTGCTTCGCTTGAGCAAGCATATTTCGAAGGTAGGTACGGGAAACCTCGGCGTGGCTATGGAAATTGACGGCCGGGACGAGATTGGGCAGCTCTCGCGCCAGTTCAATTCGATGGTATCCAGCATTGGCGAACTGATGAATGAAGTGCAGGAATCCAATCAACAGAAGCGGTTGCTTGAGCAGAAGCAGAATGAAATCAAGTTCAAAATGATGGCCAGCCAGATCAATCCGCATTTTCTGTTTAATGCGCTCGAATCGATCCGCATGGAAGCCCATATCAAGGGGGAGACCGAGATTGCCCGCGTGGTGCGGATGCTGGGCAAGCTGATGCGCAGCAATATTGAGGTTGGCAGCGGCAAAACAACCATCAAGGATGAAATCGAGATGGTGGAATGTTATTTGGACATCCAGAAGTTTCGTTACGAGGATCGGCTTCGGTTCGAGGTTCAGGTCGACCCCGAAGCACTGCTGTTCCGGATTCCGCCGCTGATTATTCAGCCGCTTGTGGAGAATGCGGTCATCCACGGCATGGACAACAAGCAGGAGGCGACCACGGTCCGGGTGATGGTAACTGCGGAGAATGAGGCGATCCTTATATCGGTCGCGGATGACGGTGCCGGCATCGACCCGAACAGACTCGAAATGATCCGGGGGTTTCTGGAAGAGTCGGAGGAACAGGAACGGATCGGCCTCCGAAATGTGCATGTCCGTCTCCAGTTGACCTATGGTCCGGCATCCGGTTTGCACATCGAGAGCGAGCCTGGGCAAGGCACGATAATTCAATTCAGCATTCCGATGGGGGGAGAGTTCAATGATTAAAGTGCTAATCGTGGACGATGAGCCGAAACTTCGTGAAGGACTGAAAAGCATCGTCCCGTGGAATGAGCTTGGCTTTCAGGTTGTGGATACAGCAGCGAACGGATCGGAGGCGCTTGACAAATTCAAGGCGCATGCACCGGACCTGATGCTGGTGGACATTCGGATGCCGGGCATGGACGGCCTGCAGCTTATTGAGGCGATACGGGAGAAGGACCCTCGTGTGCACATGCTTATATTGAGCGGGTACGCTGATTTTGACTATGCGAAGAAGGCAATCTCACACCGGGTCGCCGGTTACTTGCTGAAGCCGGTGGATGAGGATGAGCTATCCAGTTACTTGCTGGAAATCAAGGAGGAGATCCAGAAGGAGCGCAGCTGGGAAGACACGCATAAGGTGGTCGTGGAGGAGAGCCGGGAGGCCTTGATCCAGACACTGCTTTCCGAGGAGTCTCATAGCGGGACTGAGCTTGCGCAGCATGCTGCGAGGCTGGATCTGATGTGGAATTATTATCAAATTCTGCTCGTGCATGCTGAAGGCGAGGAAACCGCGAATCAGGACCCGGAACGCACGCTGAAGGAGCTGCTGAATGAATGGGTCGAGCAGCGGGGCCATGGTGCTGTCTTTGCCTATCAGGCGTATACCGGAGTCCTGTTGTCTGCCTCGCTTCATACCGAGGCGGCCAGGCAGGAGATGTATGGTCTGCTGGACCGCGCAGCGGCCCAGGCAGGTCTGCATATAACGGCAGCGGCGGGGAAAGAGGTGCGCAAGCTGGAAGATGTGGTCCAGTCGTACAAGATGGCCAAGTCGCTCATCCGAAGCCGCTTTTTCTATCCGCCGGGCGAGCTGCTGTCGTCCTATTCCAAGCCGTTCACGGCCGAAGATGATAGCCAGGAGGGCGGATATGACCCAAGCCAAGCGATGGACCAGCTGTACTTCGCCGTGGATGTCGGCCATGCCGAAGTGCAGCATAGTCTGATTCCATCCGCCGCATACGCAATGGTTCGTGACGGGTATACGGAGGGAATGATGAAGGGCGCCTTTATGGAGCTTCTGACAGGCATATTCCATAAGCTGACCCTGCATCATCCGGATCTTCAGTCCCGCACCAAAGAATATACCGACAACATTGCGGCCGTGTACCGGCAGCGCACGGTGTTTGAACTGTGCCAGCATGCCGTCGATGTGCTGGGCGAACTAACACAGCAGGTCGGCAGAGGCAGTTGTGATCAGGAGATCAAGCGTATCCTGGATCTAATCGAGCGGAGCTACAGCGAGAATCTCAAGCTGGAGACACTGGCCACCGTCTTCAATTACAACAGCGCTTATCTGGGCAAGGTGTTTAAAAATACGACCGGAGAATACTTCAACACGTATCTGGACAAGGTGAGAATCAGCAAGGCGAAGGAATATCTGAAGCAGGGGATGAAGGTGTACCAGGTCGCCGAGAAGGTGGGCTATACGAATGTCGATTATTTTCACAGCAAATTTAAAAAATATGTCGGAACCTCCCCCTCCAGCTATCGCAAAGAACTGAAACTGTAGTCGCCTGATGCGGCATATAGCCGCTGGGACCGGCATCCCCTCCATGCCGGATGAATCCGTACGAGATGGACATATCTTGAAGCGAAGCCCCACGTGTTGGGGCTATTCTT
This sequence comes from Paenibacillus sp. 7541, assembly GCF_002276395.1. Classification (NCBI taxonomy): domain Bacteria; kingdom Bacillati; phylum Bacillota; class Bacilli; order Caryophanales; family Paenibacillaceae; genus Paenibacillus; species Paenibacillus sp. 7541. The sequence continues at coordinate 55,115 of NZ_NQLZ01000026.1, forward strand.
TTAGGCGACGGACGCGGCGTCTGACGGTCCATTAGCCATCGCGAACAATGTCTAATTTTTATATGATTTTTGGCGAAATCCTTCGGGTACCGCCTGGCGGCTCCTTGGTTTATCATCGTGGTATACAAGAGAGGAGGGGTTGGTTTGAAAGCGGTAACAGAAACATCAGGCAGCACGGAGCCTACCGTAAATAAAAAGAAAAAAGGCTTTTGGACCACTTTCAAGGAGCAGAAAATACTGTATGGAATGTCGCTTCCCTTTATCATCGTTGTGTTCATATTCAGCTATTTGCCGGTGTGGGGCTGGATTATGGCATTCCAGAATTATAGGCCGGGCAGAGGGATATTCGAACAGAAGTGGGTCGGCTTTGATCACTTCGTGACCCTGTTCACGGATGATAAGTTTTACCTCGTGTTGCGAAACACGCTGGCCATGAGTTTCATGGGGCTGATCGTGGGATTCACCATCCCGATTTTGTTTGCGGTGCTGCTCAATGAGATTCGTGGAAGCGTTTTTAAAAGAACCGTACAAACGATCTCCTACTTGCCTCACTTTGTATCCTGGGTCGTTGTTGCCGGGATTGTAACCAAGATGCTGTCCGTTGATGGAGGCGCTGTCAATCAGCTGTTGATGGCCCTGGGCTTCATCGATCAGCCGATTCAGTTCATGGCACAGGGAAGCTGGTTCTGGTATATCGTTACCGCCTCCGATCTGTGGAAGGAAATGGGCTGGAATGCGATCATCTATCTGGCCGCGATTGCCGGCATTGATCAGGAGCAGTTCGAAGCAGCCAAGGTGGACGGAGCAAGCCGCATCCGCCAAATCTGGCACATTACACTGCCGAGCATTGCACCGACCATTGCCATTCTACTCATTATGTCGATCGGGCACCTCGTCAGCATCGGGTTTGAGAAACAGTTCCTGCTTGGGAACCCGCTCGTTGTGGACTACTCCGAAGTTCTCGATTTGTATGCATTGAATTACGGACTGAGCATGGGTCGCTTCTCCTTCGGTACGGCGATCGGGATGTTCAACTCGATTGTTAGTATCATTCTGTTGCTCACAGCTAACGGTTTGTTCAAAAAATTCATGAAGCAATCGATTATGTAAGGAGGAGGGAGCAGCATGGCTCGTACGAAAGCAGCATCCATCAAGCCCTCGTTCTCCGATCGGGTGTTTGATATCGTGAACTACACGTTCATGACCCTAGTTATGATCGTGACACTATATCCATTCTTGAATGTGCTGGCGATCTCGCTTAACGACTCTGTGGACACGGTTCGCGGAGGAATCACGATATGGCCAAGGCAATTCACGTTAGAAAACTACATGCAGATATTCCAGTATGAAGGGCTGATTACCGGTGCCAAAATATCGGTGCTCCGGACGCTGGCTGGAACGCTGCTCGGCCTGATCTCAGGCTCGATGCTCGGCTATGTGCTGAACCGGATAGAGTTTCAGGGCCGCAAGTTTATGTCTACCTTCCTGGCTCTGACGATGTACTTCTCCGGCGGCATGATTCCAGTATTCATCCTGATCCGGGACCTGAACATGATGAACTCTTTCCTGGTCTACATCATTCCCGGAATGGTCAGCGCATTTAACGTCTTTGTCATCCGGTCGTTCATCGACGGCCTGCCCTATTCCTTGCAGGAGTCGGCCAAGCTGGACGGAGCGAACGACTTCACGATTTACTATCGCATTATCCTTCCGCTCTGCAAGCCGGTGCTTGCCACCATCGCCCTGTTTCTGGCGGTCGGACAGTGGAACTCCTGGTTTGATACGTATCTGTACAACGGCTCTGCACCGCATCTAACAACCCTTCAATTCGAGCTGATGAAGGTGCTGCAGAGTACACAGGGACAAAACACCGGGATGGGGGCCGGTCAGAACATGGCCGAAATCGTCAAGCAGGTATCTCCGGAATCGATCAAGATGGCGATCACGATCGTGGTTACCGTTCCGATCCTGCTGGTGTATCCGTTCCTGCAGCGTTACTTCGTGAAGGGCATGACGCTCGGAGCGGTAAAAAGCTAAACACCGATCCATGGTATCAGCAGGCCGTGCGGCCGCGTGCGGCCTGTTATACAATAGAATTTTTTCACTTTAGAATAGGGGGTAAAGCAAATGAATCACAAGAAAAGATTATCGCTGCTCCTTGCCATCATGATGCTGGCTACATTTATTCTGTCTGCGTGCAGCGGGGGTAATAACGGCAATTCCGCAAGCGGCGGAGACACTGGCAATGAGGGAGACAGTCTGGAGCCGATCACAATCACATATTTCAGCGCGGACTCTAACGCGAACTGGGTCAACATGCAGGATGCGGTTGGCAAGAAGCTGACCGAGCTTACGGGCGTTACGATTCAAGCCGAATTCGCGGTGGATGGCTCGAACCAGAAGCTGCCGCTCATGGTGGCCAGCGGTGAGTACCCGGATCTGGTATTTGCTAAAGGGGATGCCAATCTGTTTGTTGATGCAGGCGCTTACATTGATCTGACAGACCTTATTGAGGAGCATGCACCGAACATCAAAAAGGTCTACGGCGACTATATGAGCCGCTTGAAGTGGAGTAATGAGGATGAAGCGATCTATGTGCTGCCTACCTTGGCGGCGGTAGATAATGAGATGCTCGACGCGGGCGGTACGTTCCAGATTCAACACGAAGTATTGAAGGAGCTCGGCTATCCGGAGCTGAAGACAGTGAAGGACTACGAGAATGCTCTGAAGGCTTATTATGAGAAGTACCCTACGATTGACGGGCAGCCGACGATTCCGCTGTCGCTGAACGCGGACGGCTGGAGAATTATGATATCGGTTACAAATCCGGCCTTTATCGCAACCGGCGTATCCGATGATGGTGAATATTATATCGACCTGGAGACGGCCGAGGCGCAGCTGCACTACAAGCGTCCGGAAGAGAAGGAGTATTTCCGCTGGCTGAACCATATGAACGCTACCGGGCTGCTGGATAAAGAAACATTCGTACAGAAAACAGACCAATATGAAGCTAAAATTTCCTCGGGCCGCGTCCTGGGCGTAATCGACCAGGATTGGGGCTTCGGCAATGCAACGAGTGCTCTTCGTTCCTCCGGCAAAGAGAATCGCACCTATGCAAGATTCCCGATCCAGCTGGATGAAACGACCAAGGATGCTACATTCCAGGATACCGGTTATGTGGCAGGATGGGGTGTAGGGATTACAACGTCTGCCAAGGATCCGGTGCGCATCATTAAATTCCTGGATTATCTGGCATCCGAGGAAGGTCAAATTCTGATGAACTGGGGCATTGAAGGCGAGCATTATGAAGTTGTAGACGGCAAGCGCGTCATTCCGGAAGAGATTCAGGAGCGCAAAACGTATGACAATGCCAACTTCACGAAAGAGACAGGAATTGGCTTGTACAATGCACTGTATCCGCGCTACGGAGACGGTGTGCTGGACTCGACAGGCAACTACTTCACAACCAACTTCCCTGAGACGATCATGAAGAACTATACGCCGTCCGAGAAAGAGACGCTTCAGGCATACGGCGTAGAGATGTGGAAGGATCTGTGGCCGAAGAAGGAAGAATTCCCTGTGAAGCCATGGGGTGTTGCTTACAACATTCCGGTACCAAGCGATTCCAACATCAACATCACGTATAAAAAAGTGGAGGAAATTACCCGCAAACGTATTCCGGAAATCATTCTGGCAGACCCGTCCAAGTTCGACGAGCTGTATGATCAGTTCATTCAGGAACTGAACGCTGCCGGTGCGGAGCAGATGGAACAAGAATATACCGAGCTCGTACGCGCTCGCGTGGAGCTGTGGAACGACTAATACAAGGTGAGGGGCATGCTTATGGCTGCCCCTCTTTGCATAGAAGGAGAGATCGAATTGGCAGAGGAGCAGGAATGGAAGCTGTGGTATGGCCAGCCGGCTGATAAGTGGGAAGAGGCGCTCCCGCTTGGCAATGGCAGGCTGGGGGCAATGGTGTTCGGCAGGATAACCTCCGAGCGGATTCAGTGGAATGAAGATACACTGTGGTCCGGTTTTCCCCGCGATACGCATAACTATGATGCGCTCAGGTATCTTGCCCCTGTGCGGGAACGGATTGCGTCGGGACGCTACGAAGAAGCGGAGAAGCTCATTGAAGAGCATATGGTGGGCAGGCGTACGGAGTCCTTTTTGCCGCTTGGGGATCTCATTATTGAGCAGGAAGGAATCAGCGGGGCGGTTACAGGCTACAGGCGGGAGCTGGATCTGGATGCCGGGATGGCAGCGGTACGTTGGGTTTCCGAAGGAAGGCGCTATAGCCGGGAGATGTTTATCAGTGCGGTCGATCAAGTTGCGGTGATCCGGTATGAAGCCGATGCAGATGCATCGCTTGATCTGACCATCCGACAGGAGTCTCTGCTTAAGCATCATATCCGTGAGACGGCAGAGGGGATCCTTAGGCTGTTCGGGCATGCGCCGTCCCATATTGCCGACAATTACAGGGGAGACCATCCGCAATCCGTGCTGTACGAAGAGGGACGGGGACTGCGGTATGAGATGCAGCTGCTTGCTCAGGTGGAAGGAGGCCACGCACGTGCTGATAGCGGTATGATTCGCATTAGCAATGCGTCATCGGTGACACTTCTGGTCGCCGCTGCTACCGATTTCGAAGGGTTTGATCAGATGCCAGGGGCGGAGGGAAGCATGCCGTCCAAGCGGTGTGAGCAGGCGCTTCTAGCCGCTGCTCAGCTGGGCTATGAGCAGCTGCGTGATCGACATCTGGCAGATCACCGCGCATTGTTCCGCCGTGTGGAACTCCGCTTGGGACCGGAGGCTGACGGGCGGCTGACAGCATGCAAGCCGACCGATGAGCGCTTGAAGGCGTACCGCGAGGGCGGAGCTGATCCCGCGCTGGAGGCGCTGCTGTTCCAGTATGGGCGCTATTTGCTCATGGGTAGCTCGCGTCCGGGTACGCAGCCGGCGCATCTGCAGGGCATATGGAACCCGCATGTGCAGCCGCCATGGAACAGTGATTACACCACGAATATCAATACGGAGATGAATTACTGGCCAGCTGAGGTGGCCAATTTGAGCGAATGCCACGAGCCGTTGATCCGGATGATCGGGGAGCTGTCTGTTCACGGCAGCCGTACCGCCCATATCCATTACGGCTGCCGGGGCTGGACTGCGCATCACAATGTGGATCTGTGGCGCATGTCGACCCCGAGTGACGGCAGCGCCAGCTGGGCATTCTGGCCGATGGGCGGCGTATGGCTGTCCCGTCATCTGTGGGAGCATTATCGCTATAATCCTGACCTTGAATATTTGCGGCAGACGGCTTATCCGCTCATGAAGGGAGCGGCCCTGTTCTGCCTGGATTGGCTTGTGGAGGATGAGAAGGGGCGCCTTATGACCAGTCCATCCACCTCCCCCGAGAACCGCTTCCTGACGGAGGAAGGAGTGGCCTGCAGCGTGTCGGCAGGCTCGACGATGGATATGGCGCTCATGCGGGAGCTGTTCCATAGCTTCATCGAAGCGTCGGAAATGCTTGACGATGACCGGGAGCTGCGGGAGGAGCTTCGGCAGGCCGCTAAACGGCTGCTGCCGTATCAGATTGATGCGGAGGGAAGATTGATGGAATGGAGCGAGCCATTTGCAGAAGCCGAGCCGGGACATCGCCATGTGTCCCATCTGTACGGCCTGTACCCGGGTGAGGAGATCACCCCGGAGGCGACGCCCGAACTGGCCGCCGCAGCCGAGCGCTCGCTGGCGTCCCGGATCCGCAGCGGCGGCGGGCATACCGGCTGGAGCTGCGCCTGGCTGATCAATTTGTATGCCCGGTTAGGGCAGCCAGAAGCGGCGTATACGTACGTCCGCACGCTGCTGAGCCGCTCCGTTCATAAGAATCTGCTCGGCGACCATCCGCCGTTCCAGATTGATGCCAATTTCGGCGGAGCAGCCGGCGTGGCCGAAATGCTGCTCCAGAGCCATGGTGGTGTCATCCGACTGTTGCCGGCTCTCCCGGCAGCCTGGGAAGCGGGCGCAGTCCAGGGCTTGAAGGCGCGTGGCGGCTTCGTTGTAGCGATGGCGTGGAGCAAGGGAGCTCTTGACTCGGCAAGCGTCATCTCCACGCATGGACAGCGCTGCACACTCGTCTATCACAAGCCGCTCGAAGTGGCTGACGACCATGGCTCCATCGTAGCTGAAGGGGAGAGCTGCACGTTCGAGACACAGCGAGGGAAGGTGTATGTTATACGTTTGCTCAATTAACAGGGGGTCAGGCGAGCAGGCCAGCAGGCCAGTATGAGAGCATCCGGTGTGATTCGCTGTCCCGCGGGTCTGCTTATCCGCTGTCTGGCTGCTTTGGATGATGATCCCGTTTGATCAGGTATCCTCCTGAACGAAGGGCTCATGGTGCTAAGGGGAGTTTGGAGAAATCAGTAGCTTACCCGGTGACGTTCATATTGATGAGCGTACGTTACACAGTCTCGGCCCGGAATAAACACGTTCAAGCGCAGCATGAATTATAAGCATGAAGCAAGCTGTGCTTGAAGACGATAACATCAAGGAGCTAAGCGGGAATGAGCCGCTTAGCTCCTTGGCTTTTTCCGAGTGATATCCGTTACAAGCTACAGATCAAGTCGGCTATTAGCAGATCAAGCCTGCCGTTTGCGATCAGGAATCCTTCTCATGCAGCTTCCGGAATTCGGTCGGAGATATGCCTTCCTGTTTTTTGAACACGAGGCTGAAATACTTCTCGTTCTTGAAGCCGACCATTTCCGAAATGGCGGCCATTTTCAGTCCGGGGTTCTGCAGCAGGATTTTGGCTTTGGATATACGAATGCGATTGATATATTCCGGAATGTTGATTTGGTGGCGCTGCTTGAATTTGCGCGATATGTATTCCCGGCTGACATGAAAGCGATTGGCGATGTCGTAGAGCGACACCTCGTTCTGATAGTTCTGTTCAATAAACTGTGTGATGTCATGGATCAGATCCTGTCCTTCATGCTTACGGGATTGCAGGGCGGCTGCCAGCCAGCCGATCGTCGTTTCCCAGTACTGCTGCCATTCGGCATAGGAGAACAGATGCTTGTCCGGGCTCGGTTTGGCGCTGGCTGCGCTTTCCTCCTTGTACTCCTGCAGAAGCGTTTCAGCCAAAGGGGAGGCAGCCTCATGGATAACCCGCAGCAGAAAGCGTTCAATATCACGATCATAACGCTCCAGCAGCTCTGGTGTAATGACGCCGTTCTTGCGCATGGCAGCGAGCCATTCCTCTACAGCTTCGGCGATCAGATTGGGCTGACCGCTCATGATGGCCAGCTTCCACCGGTCCTCATAGGCGCTGAATTGAAGCCCGTGATCTCCGCCCCTGACGCCGGAGACCTCCTCATGCAGGAACTGGTTAAGGACCGTCAGATCGCGTGAGCGAAGGCAGGAGAGACCGTGGTTAAACAGCTTGGGCATGTCTTCCGGATACAGCCCTGTCGGGCTGATCCCGAAATGCATGTAGCGGGACAATGTCCGGTGGATGCCGCTGTTGATCTCCTTCAGCCGGGTTGGAAACGTTGCGAGCTGATCCCACACCATAATGACGATGTTGCGCTGAGAGCTGAAATGACGGAAGGCGACGCCGATCCGGTCCTTCTGCATGAATTCGTTACATATGTTAAGCAGTGCAAACATCAGCAGATCCTGATGATTGCCAAAACGGTTATACAGCGCTTCATCAGAAGGGTCAACCTGCAGCACGGCCAGCCGGATGTCGGATACCGTATCCGGGATGATGCGCTCATCCTGCAGGCGTCTTGCGGCCTGGGTTTGGGAGAACGGCTCATCGATCAGGCTGGTCAGCAGCTTCTCCGAATAGACAGGCCGATATTCATTGACCTGAACATGCTGCTGGTGCATCGCCCGCCGCTCTTCATCCTCTGCCTTCCAGGCGGATATTGCTTTGCCTACAGCCGCATTGATGGCGGTCTCGTCCACCGGCTTCAGAATATAATCCGTCCCGCTGTACAGTATGGTGTTTCGTACAAATTCAAAATCATCATGACCGCTGATCACAATGAATTTGGTATCCGGATAATGGTTATGAATCCACTCCATCAGCTCCAGACCGTTCGTGAGCGGCATCAGCATGTCGAGCAGCACGAGGTTCGGACGATGCTGCTGGATAAGCTCAATGGCTTTCAGGCCGTTATCGGCTTCCTGAATGTCGGTAATTCCGTGTTCCTCCCAATGGACGAGCAGTCGGATCGCTTTCCGGACACGGCTCTCGTCATCTACGATCAACGCCTTCATCTTCTGCTTCACCTTCCACATTAATTGTCAGCACGACCCGGAAGCCGCGAGGCTGGACATTCTCCATGTTGAAGCTGGATTTGTCCCGATAATAGAGTCTCATTCGGGTCACGATGTTGATAAGCCCGATCCCGTGTTCGGCCGCATCGGCCTCGTCGCTGTCGGAGACCTCGAGCTGCTCCAAATCAAGCATCTCCAGCTGCTGTACCTGCTCTTTCAGCGTGGCAAGCTTGTCCTCGGAAATTCCGTTGCCGTTATCCTCTACAACAATCTGCACGACGTCTTCGGACAGCCGGCGGGTGCTGACGCTAATGTAGTTATCGTCAGCCATGCGGTTCATTCCATGCTTAAAATAATTTTCGACAAGCGGTTGAACGAGCATTTTGGGGATCAATATATCGACAGTAGACTCATCCACATCGTAACGGAAGTCGAAGAGATTCTCAAATCTCTCTTTTTGCAGCTCGACATAATCTTTGATATGATCCAGCTCGGTGCCAAGCTTTACAGGTTTGTCCGTATTGTACATGCTGTATCGCATCATCCGGGCAAGCGCCGAGATCAGGGAATAGATCCGCTTCATGTTGTGCTCAAGCGCGAGCGTCCCGATCGTTTGCAGGGCGTTGTTCAAGAAATGCGGATTGACCTGTGCCTGCAGCACGCGGAGCTGGTTTGTCCGATTGGCCAGCTTCAGCTTGTATTCCTGAAGAATGAGATTGTTGATCGTATCCATCATGCTGCCAAACCGGCGGTGAAGGATCCCGATTTCATCCTTGCGCGGCGAAGAAACATCGACCGTCATCCGGCCGCTCTTGACCTGGCTCATCACGCCGACAAGCTTGCGGATCGGCTCGGTAATGTGTATCGATATCCAGATTGTGGCCGCAATGATGACCAGCAAGGACACCGCGAGCAGCAAAATATTGATAAACGCTGCCTTGTCGGCACTGCTCAGAATATAGGAAGACGGGATTTCCTTGATCATTGTCCAGTCGGTTAGGCCTGTGCGGATGCTGTCATAAATATAAATGTTGTCGTCATGTTCAAAATATCCGGATTCTGTGCCGCTTTCCTGGATGAGGTTGTACCAGGCTTCCCGAGGTTTCTGGCTGATCAGGCTGCTGTTACCCGAATACATGACATAGCCGTCCTCATTGAGGATATAAAGCTGCTCATGGTCCGGCTGAAACAGCTGGCTGCTGATCCGGCTAATAAAGGACATGTCCAGATCGATCGCCAGAATGCCGAGCTGTTCGCTGGAGGGGATGCGCTGGATGACCCGGTACATCGTCATCACCTGCAAGCTGTCCGGGTAGGGATTGGATAATTGGAAACCATAGGTATGGACAGGACGGGGCGGCTCGATGTAGTAGTCCTTCCCGCTCAGATCAGGAATTTGGTCGTATAGGGCAGCATCGCTCATGCGGCGGGCGATGTCCTGGGCGAAGAGCGTCGCTTCCCGCTTTCCGTCCACGTAGAGGTACACCTGCTTGGAGCCGCTGATTGCATGGTTGATGGATTGCAGCGTTGCAGACTGGCGTCCGCTGGCATTGATATTTTCATGGCTGTAGTACAAGCTTATATAGAACTCCGGGTCGGAGTATACGGAGAGGGAGGTGCGGTTCATTTCCTCCAGATCGTTCTCCAGGTTCATGCGACCCTGGTACAACAGATTCATATTTTCAACAACGGCTCGCTCCTTGAGCGAGTTGGTGGTGATGACATAGCTGATAATCATCGAGATGGTCGTCGGCAGTATTGCAGCCAGGATCATCAAGGCAATAAGCTTGGTGCGTATGCTGTTCCATTTCAAGAGGCTGGTCCACTTCAAAGATTTCGCCCTCCGATCAATTTTCTATACCATTTAGTTCACATCCGATGGTAGTCCCTAGTCCCTAATATTAGCATAATTGAGTTATAGAGAAACAAAGGAGATTGGAGGGGGATTCGATGAAGAGAAAGACATCCGCTGCCCTCGCGCAGCAATTGGTATACGTTGGCCCCGCCCTGCTGTTTTTTGCCATTACGATCATTGTCCCTTTTGTGATGGGGATGTATTACTCCTTTACGGATTGGAACGGTGTTTCGGGTACAGTAACCTGGGTTGGCCTTGACAACTTCAAACAGATTTTCACAAATGACAGCGCTTTTGCCACCTCCTTCTGGTTTACGGTCAGATTTACAGTGGTCGGTGTCATCCTGACGAACTTGGCCGGATTTTTCCTTGCCTACTTTTTGACGAAAAATATTAAGGCGCGCAACTGGCTCCGTACGATCTTCTTTATGCCGAACGTGATCGGCGGCCTGCTGCTTGGATTTATCTGGCAGTTTATCTTCATCAAAGGTTTTGCAACGGTTGGAGAGGTGACAGGACTTGCCTTCTTCCAGCTGCCTTGGCTGGGCGACGAAGTAACCGGCTTCTGGGCGATCATCATGGTGTTTGTATGGCAGTCTGCCGGTTATCTGATGGTCATCTATATCGCCTCGATCAACAATGTGTCGAAGGATGTGCTTGAGGCGGCAGAGATTGACGGCGCAAGCCGGTTTCAGGTGCTGAAAAGCGTTATCGTGCCGCTGATTATGCCGGCCGTAACGATCTGCTTGTTCCTGGCCATTTCCTGGTCGTTCAAAATGTTTGACCTGAACCTGTCGCTGACGAAGGGCGGACCATACCGTTCCACAGAATCGCTGGCGATGAACGTGTACAATGAAGCGTTCCTGAACAACCGCTATGGGCTCGGAACGGCCAAAGCCTTAATATTCTTTGTCATCGTAGCCCTCATTACACTGCTTCAAGTACGGGCGACGAAGAAGAAGGAGGTCGAAGCCTAATGAACACCAAATTGAAGAAGAAGTCCTCCATGTCCATATCGGACATCATTACACAGGTGATTCTCGTTATTATTGCGATCATGTTTCTGTCGCCGTTCTACTTCCTGCTGGTCAACTCGGTGAAGTCGCTCGGAGACATTATGGTCAATGCGGCGGACTGGCCAAACCAGTTCAACTGGAGCAACTATGCGAGAGCGTGGGAGATGACTCGCTTCCCGGAGGCATTTACGAACTCGATTATCATTACGGTCATCAGCAATCTGCTTATTGCGCTTCTGAGCGCCATGGCCGCGTACCGGCTGGTGCGTTCCAACACGATGTTCAACCGCTTCGTATTTATGATGTTTGTATCTGCGATGGTTATTCCGTTTCAGTCGATCATGATCCCGCTGCTGAAAGTTGTTAGCTGGCTGGGTGTGAACAACAGCATGGTCGGTCTGATCCTTGCTTATATGGGACTCGGCATCCCGCTTTCGATCTTCCTGTTCCACGGTTTTGTCAAGTCGATTCCGATGGAGATTGAGGAAGCAGCCACGGTGGATGGCGCCAATTCCTACAGCGTGTTCACCCGCATCGTACTGCCGATGCTGAAGCCGATGATGGTTACAGTCATTATTCTGAACTGCCTGTGGATCTGGAACGACTACTTGCTGCCGTCCCTGATTCTGCAGAGCCCGCATCTGCGTACGATCCCGCTTGCTACGTTTGCCTTCTTCGGGCAATACTCCAAGCAATGGGACCTGGCGCTGCCGGCGCTCGTACTGGGCATATTGCCGATCATCATCTTCTTCCTGTCCCTGCAGCGCTATATTGTTGAAGGCGTTGCAGCCGGTTCCGTCAAGGGTTAACCTTGACGGAGCCCCATAACTTGGTTTCAATGAAACAACTCATAAATTCATTTTTCTAGGGGGTAACACCATGAAGAAATGGAAATTTTCACTGGTTATGCTGCTGGCGTTCTCACTCGTGCTTGCGGCATGCGGAGGTAATTCTGGGGGAGGCAGCGCAAGTGGCGGCTCCAATGATCAGGAAGTGAAGACGGTTACGATTTTCCAATTCAAAACGGAAATTGTAGATGGTCTGAATGAACTGAAGGTGGAGTTTGAGAAAGAATATCCAAACATCAAGCTTGATATTCAAACTGTAGGCGGCGGTGCTGATTACGGTGCAGCGCTGAAAACGAAATTCGCATCCAACGATGCGCCTGATATTTTCTCCAACGGCGGATATGCCGAGATGGACATGTGGTTTGACCGTCTGGAGGATCTCTCCGATCAGCCATGGGTATCGGATTTGGTGGAAATGGCCGCGAAACCGATGACTAAGGACGGCAAGGTATACGGTATGCCAATGAACCTCGAAGGTTGGGGCTATATTTACAATAAAGACCTGTTTGAGCAAGCCGGCATTACCGAAATGCCAAAAACGTACTCTCAGCTGGAAGAAGCATCGAAGAAGCTTGAAGCTATTGGTGTAATTCCATTTGCGAACGCTTACCAAGAATGGTGGCTGCTGGGCAACCAGGGCATCAACCCGGCATTTGATCTCCAAGAAGACCCGGATGCATTCATCCAGGGCTTGAACGATGGAACGGAAACGTTTGTGGGCAACAAGTACTTCGAAGAGTGGGCCAAGCTGATGCAGCTTACACTTGAATACGGTAACAAAAACCCGCTGACGACCGACTACAACACAGCGATCTCCTTGCTGGCTACAGAGCAAGCGGCCATGATGCAAAACGGAAACTGGGCTCAGACTGAAATTGATGCGATCAATCCGGACCTGAATCTTGGGTTCCTGCCGATGCCGCTTGGCGAGAATGCCGAGGAGAACGACGCCATTAACGTAGGGGTGCCTGCGAACCTGGTAGTCAACAAGGATTCCGACTCCAAAGAGGAAGCGAAGATCTTCCTGAACTGGCTTGTAACGTCCGATATCGGTCAAGAGTATATTGTGAAACACTTTAAATTCATCCCGTCCCTGACTTCTATTGAAGCGACACCGGAAGATATGGGAGATCTGGGTTCCTCGATTTATGATTTTGTACAGGCCGGCAAAGTGCTGGAGAAGCACTCCGCCAAGTTCCCTGACGGTGTAGCCCAGGAATTCGCGGGCTCGATGCAGGCATTCTTTGCAGGCAAGTCCGATGTGAACAAATTGCTTGAGGACATGCAGGCTTCTTGGGACAATCTGAAGAATTAACCCGTCGCCGATTGCTGGCAACGCGAAGAGCTATGTGATGAAGGCACGCCAGTCCCGTCTATCAACGTTCGGGGCGGCGTGCTTTTCCTATCATTTAGTATAAATTCGGTATGAGATCCAACGTGAGGGAAAGCGTTTCATCCATTGTCCTGGCTGTGATTTAATACTTTGCGAAAGGCCTCTTCCGAGCGTTACCATAATGATATATACTGGGCTAGTAAGCTTGAAAGGAGTCGGATAAATTTATGAGTATTCATATGTTTCCTTCTGATTTTAAGTGGGGAGTGGCCACGGCCGCGTATCAGATTGAAGGCGCTTATAATGAAGATGGACGGGGGATGTCCATCTGGGACACATTCGCTCACACGCCGGGCAAAGTGAAGAATGGCGATAACGGAAACGTCGCATGCGACAGTTATCACCGGGTAGAGGAAGATGTGCAGCTATTGAAGGATCTGGGCGTGAAGGTGTACCGCTTCTCGATCTCGTGGCCGCGCGTTCTTCCGCAGGGGACCGGAGAGGTGAATCGTGCCGGACTGGATTATTATCATCGGCTCGTGGACGAGCTGTTGGCTAACGGAATTGAGCCCTTCTGCACCCTGTACCACTGGGATCTTCCGCAAGAGCTTCAAGATCAGGGCGGATGGGGCAGCCGCATCACCATCGATGCATTTGCTGAGTACGCCGAATTGATGTTCAAGGAACTCGGTGGAAAAATCAAGCACTGGATAACCTTTAATGAGCCTTGGTGCATGGCGTTCCTGTCCAACTATCTGGGCGTGCATGCTCCGGGAAATAAAGATTTGCAGCTGGCTATCGACGTAAGCCATCATCTGCTGGTTGCGCATGGACGTGCTGTAACGCTCTTCCGCGAGCTGGGCATCTCAGGCGAGATCGGGATCGCACCGAACACTTCTTGGGCCGTTCCTTACCGACGCACCAAGGAGGATATGGAGGCTTGCCTGCGCGTGAACGGCTGGTCTGGCGACTGGTATCTGGACCCTATCTATTTCGGGGAATATCCGAAATTCATGCTGGATTGGTACGAGAATCTGGGTTACAAGCCGCCGGTTGTGGACGGCGATATGGAGCTGATTCACCAGCCGATTGATTTCATCGGCATCAACTACTATACCTCTTCCATGAATCGTTACAATCCTGGAGAAGCGGGCGGCATGCTTTCCAGCGAAGCGATCTCCATGGGCGCTCCGAAGACGGATATCGGCTGGGAAATCTATGCCGAGGGGCTGTACGATTTGCTCCGCTATACGGCGGACAAATACGGCAATCCGACGCTGTATATTACGGAGAACGGGGCTTGCTATAATGACGGTCTTTCCCTGGACGGGCGCATTCATGATCAGCGCCGGATTGATTACTTGGCGATGCACCTGATTCAGGCGAGCCGCGCGATTGAGGATGGAATCAATCTGAAGGGATATATGGAATGGTCCTTGATGGACAACTTTGAGTGGGCGGAAGGGTACGGCATGCGCTTCGGTCTGGTGCATGTCGATTATGACACGCTGGTCCGCACCCCGAAAGACAGCTTCTACTGGTACAAAGGCGTCATCTCAAGAGGCTGGCTTGATCTGTAACAGCTGAACATTGTGATTCATCTGCTCCGTGGTTATCTTCGGAGCAGTTTTTCTAAGAGATAAGGAGGCGCATTCATGATCAACGAGAAATTCCCGAAAATTTGGTACGGCGGCGACTACAACCCGGAGCAGTGGGACAAGGCGACGATGGAAGAAGATATGCGGATGTTCAATCTGGCCGGGATCGACGTGGCGACCGTCAACGTGTTCTCATGGGCGAAAATCCAGCGGGACGAAGTGAGCTATGATTTCACCTGGCTTGACGACATTATCGAGCGGTTGACCAAGGAAAATATCTATCTCTGTCTTGCAACAAGCACTGGAGCACATCCGGCATGGATGGCCAAGAAATATCCGGATGTTCTGCGTGTGGACTATGAAGGGCGCAAACGCAAATTCGGCGGACGTCACAATTCTTGCCCGAACAGCCCGACCTACCGCAAGTATGCCAAGATCCTAGCCGGAAAGCTGGCCGAACGTTACAAGGATCATCCGCAAATTGTGATGTGGCATGTGTCGAATGAATACGGCGGCTATTGTTACTGCGATAACTGTGAGAAGCAGTTCCGCGTATGGCTCAAGGAGCGCTACGGCACCCTGGAGGCGCTGAACAAGGCGTGGAACACTTCCTTCTGGAGCCATACGTTCTACGATTGGGACGAAATTGTGGCGCCGAACGCACTCAGCGAAGAGTGGAGCGGCAACCGCACGAACTTCCAGGGCATCTCGCTGGACTATCGCCGGTTCCAATCGGACAGCCTGCTGGAATGCTTCAAGATGGAGCGCGATGAATTGAAACGGTGGACGCCGGACATTCCGGTGACTACGAATTTGATGGGCTTTTATCCAGAGCTGGATTACTTCAAGTGGGCGAAAGAAATGGATGTTGTATCCTGGGACAACTACCCGTCGATGGACACCCCGTTCAGCTTCACAGCGATGGCTCATAACCTGATGCGGGGCCTCAAGAGCGGCCAGCCGTTCATGCTGATGGAGCAGACGCCGGGGGTTCAGAACTGGCAGCCGTACAACTCGGCGAAACGTCCGGGCGTGATGAGATTGTGGAGCTATCAGGCGGTTGCGCACGGAGCCGATACGGTGATGTTCTTCCAGCTGAGACGTTCTGTCGGAGCCTGCGAGAAATATCACGGCGCGGTCATTGAGCATGTCGGTCATGAGCATACGCGAGTGTTCCGGGAGTGCGCAGAGCTTGGCAAGGAGCTGCAGCAGCTTGGCGATACCATTCTGGATGCCCGTTCCGAAGCCAAGGTGGCCGTCATGTACGATTGGGAGAATCGCTGGGCTCTCGAGCTGTCGAGCGGGCCATCCATCGCCCTGAATTACGTGAATGAAGTGCATAAATACTATGATGCGCTGTACAAGCAGAACATCCAGACGGACATGATCAGCGTGGAGGAGGACCTCAGCAAATACAAGGTTGTCATCGCGCCGGTCATGTACATGGTGAAGCCCGGCTTTGCCGAGCGGGTCGAGCAGTTTGTGGCACAGGGCGGAACCTTTGTTACGACCTTCTTCAGCGGCATCGTGAACGAGAACGATCTGGTTACCTTGGGCGGCTACCCGGGTGAGCTTCGCAACGTGATGGGAATTTGGGCGGAAGAGATTGATGCGCTTCTGCCGGGACATCAGAATGAGATCGTATTAAGGCAGGACTGGGGAGGACTGCACGGCAGCTACTCCTGCGGCATTCTGTGTGATGTGATCCATGCGGAGACCGCCGAGGTGCTCGCCGAGTATGGCGCGGATTATTATAAGGGCACGCCGGTACTGACCCGAAACAAGTTCGGGAACGGGCAGTCGTATTATGTAGCCAGCAGTCCGGATGCCGATTTCCTGCAAGGCTTGATCGCCAATCTGTGCGAGGAGCAGGGCGTGAAGCCGCTGCTGAACACGCCGGATGGCGTTGAGGTCGCCGAGCGGGTGAAGAACGGAACCTCGTATCTGTTTGTGATGAACCACAATGCCGAGGAGATGACGTTTGATGCGGGAGCTTCCCGTCAGCGTGATCTGCTGACGGGCAAGACGATTTCCGGTCAAGCAACGATTCCGGCGCGAGGCGTGATGATTCTGGAGCGGGCTTAGATCGCTAGCGATTTGTACATATGGCGGATCAGGCACACATCCGTCCGGCCTCTGTCATAGCGCCGGACGGTCAACCGTAGGGGGACGACAAGTGAGCATACACTATCATAAGGAGCAGGGCATCTTTCATCTTCAGAGCCGCGAATCGAGCTATTGCATCGAGCTGGTGCGCGGCGCATAC
The DNA here is from genome assembly GCF_002276395.1 of Paenibacillus sp. 7541. NCBI lineage: Bacteria > Bacillati > Bacillota > Bacilli > Caryophanales > Paenibacillaceae > Paenibacillus > Paenibacillus sp. 7541. The sequence goes on from NZ_NQLZ01000026.1 coordinate 72,314, forward strand.
CCGGCTCATGTCTATTGGGGAAAGAAGATTCGCGACCGGCATATTGCGGGCATGCTGGAGCGCAGGGGGAGAGCATCGTTCTCTCCGACCCCGTTTCGGGATGACTTGTCATTCTCGTTTGATAGCTTGCCGCAGGAGTATCCGGGTTACGGGACAGGCGATTTTCGCCAGCCGGCATACGAGGTGCAGCTTACGAATGGCACTACCGTCGTTGAGGTGGAATATACCGGTCATCGAATCTACAGCGGCAAGCCGAAGCTGGAAGGGCTGCCTGCGGTGTATGTGGAGCAGGACGCGGAGGCCGATACGCTTGAGCTGGAGCTTCGTGACCGGATCAGCGGCTTGACGATCGTACTGACTTATACCGTGCTGCCTGATTATGATGCGATTGCGCGTTCCGTTTCCTTCCGGAATGAGGGCAAGGAGAGCATGACCATTTTACGGGCGATGAGCGCAAGCGTCGACTTTAGCCATAGCCGGTATGACCTGCTGCATCTGCATGGGGCTTGGGCCCGCGAGCGTCATGTGGAACGGAGGAAGCTCTCTCCCGGCATGCAGGGAATTGAAAGCCGCCGCGGTTCGAGCAGTCATATCCATAACCCGTTTCTGGCACTGCTGTCCGAGGATGCTGGTGAAGAGCATGGTGAAGTATACGGGTTCAGCCTGGTATATAGCGGCAGCTTCTCGGCACAGGTTGAGGTCGATCAGTACGCGACAGCACGCCTGAATCTCGGCATTAATCCATTTGACTTCTCCTGGCTGCTGGAGCCGGGCGAGTCGTTTCAGACACCGGAAGCGGTTATGGTGTTCTCGGCAGAGGGGCTCGGCGGAATGTCCAGACGCTATCACAAGCTGTACCGCACCCGCCTGTGCCGCGGTCAGTTCCGGGATGCCGTTCGTCCGGTGCTGGTGAACAACTGGGAAGCGACCTACTTCGATTTCACAGCGGACAAAATCGAGCACATCGCTAGGGAAGGCCGCGAGCTTGGCATCGAGCTGTTCGTGCTCGACGACGGCTGGTTCGGCAAGCGAAATGATGATACTACCTCGCTGGGTGACTGGGTGGTGGACCGGAACAAGCTTCCGGAAGGACTTGAAGATTTGGCAGAACGGGTGCGGGCGCTTGATATGCAATTCGGCCTCTGGTTTGAGCCGGAGATGATATCGCCAGAGAGCGAGCTGTACCGGCAGCATCCGGACTGGTGTCTGCATGTGCCTGACCGGCGAAGAACGGAGGGCCGGCAGCAGCTTATTCTGGATTTCTCGCGCGAGGAAGTGTGCGAGGCGGTGGCCGGCATGATTCGCAGCATATTGCAGAGCGCACCGATCACTTATGTGAAATGGGACATGAACCGGAACATGACGGAGATTGGCTCGGCTGCGCTGCCGCCGGAACGGCAGCGGGAGACTGCGCATCGTTACATGCTGGGGCTGTATCGGGTGCTGGAGCAATTAACGACCGAGTTCCCGCACATCCTGTTCGAGAGCTGCTCCGGCGGAGGCGGTCGTTATGACCCTGGGATGCTGTATTACATGCCTCAGACATGGACAAGCGACAATTCGGACGCGATCAGCCGTCTGAAGATCCAATACGGAACCAGTCTGGTGTACCCGCTCAGCACGATGGGGGCGCATGTGTCGGCGGTGCCGAATCACCAGGTGCACCGGAACACTTCACTTCGTGTCAGGGGACATGCGGCGATGTCGGGCAATTTTGGCTACGAGCTGGACTTGACGGCATTTACCGAGGAAGAGAAGGAAGAGGTTCGGGCACAGGTGAAGCTGTACAAGGACATCCGTCATCTGGTTCAATTCGGGGATTATTATCGTCTCCGCAGCCCGTTTGAGGGGAACGAAGCGGCGTGGACGGTCGTATCCGAGGATCGGTCCGAAGCGGTGCTGTATTATTTCCGCATCTTAGGGGAAGCGAATGAGCCGATTGTGCGCTTGCGGACGAGAGGTCTTGACCCGGAAGCCGACTATGAATGCCTCGAAGACGGTGCTGTGTATGGCGGAGATCGGCTGATGCATGCAGGAATGGTCATCCCGCCGATGCGGGGTGATTTCCAGAGCTTTGTATGGCGGTTCAAACGGGTATCGTCCTGATCGGCCTTGGAATGCTGGGTATATAGCAACATTAAAGACGGCGCAGCGGAGTGATCCGGGCGCCGTCTTTGCTGTGCCGTGTGGGGTTCGGGGTAATGCCGATCGCTTGATGTCCGCCGTCCCTCAGTGAAGATGCTGTGGTGAAGGAACGGTAATGGCGTAGGTTCCCCGCTCTGTGACCAAGGTGACCTGTCCGTCGTTTACCTTCGTTTCGGACAATCCGTCCAGTGCAATCGTAAAGCGCTTGTCCGGGAGCGGGGCTTCCTGTCCGTCAGTAATGACAATGCCATCTCCCTCCAGCAGAAGGGTGTCCATGTCGGCATAACCGTCGATGGAGGGGACTTGCCGGCGCTGTAGCTCGGCCCGCTTGAGATGCAGATTCACCTGGTCCCGGTCCTGTTCCTCCACCTTGGATATATGAAGGATTTGATTGCTGTTCGCGTTCAGCCATTCCGTTACGGCTTCCAGTGATGGATTCATCCTCTCTGATCCCTTCCTTCATGTTCATATGTGGCTCTGTGGCTCTTCCCTAGCTTACCCCGCTGTTCTTGTCCTTATTTCATGTCGGGTGATCCGGTAGCTTATCCGTGAGCGCTGCAGACAGAGAGCACAGTGAAACAGATGAATGTACATGAGGGCCCCGGGGATTTGGCGAAGGAAATGTATGGTATGATGGAAAGGATTGTTCTGTTTCGTCCGGTTATTGCACGATCTATAGGCAGGATTAGTCTTGTTCCTGGTCGGGGCGATATACAATGGTGACGCCAAGCTGAGTATAGGTTTCTTCGGTGTAGTGATGATCCGGGCAATGCTTGATCAGCGCCATGTCATCATGACGGGATATCAGCTTCTGTTCACATTCCGGACACCGGTCGGACATCCACTGTTTCAGTTTGCCAAATAACATTCGCTACACCTCTTTCTTTTCCGATCTAAATACTTGGAGTTTATTATAAACAATGTACGAGCTACAATCAATATGGATAAGCACGCGTGAATGATATTGTATGAACGGAGATCGATCATCTTGATACTGCAGCAGGTAGTAATGATCCTAATCGGCTTTGTGGGCTCTTTTTTCTCCGGCCTTCTCGGGATCGGCGGGGCCATTATCAACTTTCCCTTATTATTATATGTCCCGGAATGGTTCGGTTACCTGCCCTTCACCCCGAAGGAGGTAGCTTCCATCAGCATGGTGCAGGTGTTCTTCGCCTCGCTCACAGGGATGTTGACGAACCGGATCCGTGCCAGACAGCGGGAATCGCTGGTCCACACTAAACTGGTGTTCCATATGGGATCTGCCACTTTGGCCGGCAGCCTGATCGGCAGCTATGCATCGATGATGATGAGCAGCAGCCTCATCAATATCATATATGGCTTCCTTGCTGTCGTTGCGGCAGCGCTAATGATTGTTCCGATGCGGGCTTCTCTGGAGTCGCGGCGGGTGAACGAGGTGGAATACAATGCGTATCTCGCAGCGGGGATCGCCTTTGTCATCGGAGGCATAGCCGGTATCGTCGGTGCCGGCGGGGCGTTCATTCTCATCCCGGTCATGCTATCCATGCTGCGGATTCCGACCCGGATCACGATTGCCTCCTCGCTGGCGATCGTATTTCTGTCAGCGGTCGGCGGCGTCATCGGCAAGCTTGCAGGCGGCGATATTCCCCTCTGGCCGACCGTATTCGCGGTTGTCGGGAGCCTGCTCGGGGCGCCGGTTGGCATCCTGGTGAGCCGGAGGCTGAATGTGCGCGTATTGCGGTTTGCACTGGCAGTTCTGATTGCAGCTACCGCCTTCAAAATATGGGTGGACATTCTGGGGGAAATATAGGGTAAGAAGGCAAAGCTATTCATTTTATCGTCTAATCATTATCAGGAGGGATATGAGATGAAGAAAAATCGACTGGGTACTTCGGGACTGATCGTATCGGAGATTGGACTTGGCTGCATATCGCTTGGCACAGAGGAGGCTCCCGCAATTCGCTTGATACATGAAGCGCTGGATCAGGGCGTGAACCTGCTGGACACCGCGGATCTGTATGATGCCGGACGCAATGAGGAGATCGTAGGCAAGGCGCTGGAAGGGCGCCGCCGCGAGGACATCATTCTGGCGACCAAGGTGGGCAATCGCCGGATTCCGGGGCAGGAGGGCTGGGTGTGGGACCCGTCGCCGGACTACATCAAATCGGCGGTTAAAGAGAGCCTGCGCCGCCTGCGTACGGACTATATCGACCTGTATCAGCTTCACGGCGGAACGATCGATGACCCGATCGATGAAACGATTGGCGCGTTCGAGGATCTGAAGCGCGAGGGATGGATTCGCGAGTATGGCATTTCTTCCATTCGGCCGAATGTGATCCGGGAATTCGTGAAACGTTCGAACATCGTCAGTGTTATGACACAGTATAGTCCGCTGGACCGCCGGCCGGAGGAAGAGGTACTGGATCTGCTGGAGCAGAGTGGTATCTCCGCTATCGCCCGAGGGCCGGTAGCTCAAGGCATTTTGTCTGGAAAAGGAGAGAGCAAGGCGGAGAAGGGTTATCTCGGCTATGATCGGGACGAACTGCTTCGGATCCTGGACCAGCTTAAACAGCTGGATGCTGACGTGGATCTGACTCACCTGGGCATTCGCTACGCGCTGGCTCCGGCAGCGGTAGCCTGCACGATTCCAGGCGCAAGCTCGGCGGGGCAGCTGGCACATAATCTGGAGGCAGGCAAGCGTGAGCCGTTGTCCCCGCAGGTCATTCAGCGCATTCAGGCGATCACTCGGGCGAACAAGTACGAGCTGCACCGCTAAATAAATCACGCACAACATTAACAAGAAAGCAGGGCAGGAGTTATGGGGGAAACAACGTTGAATTCTGCTGCGAAGAACAAACAACGGAGCGGATTGCTCCGCCGGTTTGTCGAATTTTACAGGCCGCATAAAAAGCTGTTCACGCTCGACTTTACCTGTGCGGTCGTTGCCGGCGTGCTGGAGCTGGCTTTCCCGCTGGCCGTGCAGTGGGTCGTTGATTCACTGCTGCCGTCGCGGGAGTGGGGCACGATTGCCGCAGCTGGCGCCGGGCTGCTGGCCCTATACCTCGTCTGCATGGGGCTGAACTTTGTGGTCAGCTACTTCGGCCACAAGCTCGGCATTAACATTGAAACAGATATGCGCCAGAAGGCGTTCAACCATGTGCAGCGCCAATCCTTTCGCTATTTTGACAACACGAAGACCGGGCATGTCATGTCACGGATGACCAACGATCTGTTTGATATCGGGGAGCTGGCTCACCACGGGCCGGAGGATTTCTTTATTGCAATGATGACATTTGTGGGCGCCTTCGGCATTATGTGGACCGTCAACTGGGAGCTGGCGCTTATCACCTTTACGGTGGTGCCGTTTATCGTATGGCTGATCGTCATTTTCAACAAAAAGCTGCATAAGGCCAACAGCGAGATGTTCTCCAACATCGCCGATCTGAATGCCAGAGTGGAGGACACGATTTCCGGAATTCGCGTGGTGAAGTCGTTTGCTAACGAGGAGTTCGAAATCGAGCGTTTCCGTAAGAATAACGCAGCCTTCCGTTATGCGAAGCTGAAATCGTACCTGGCCATGTCCTTTAGTGTGTCGGGCATGTACATGCTGACCCGGCTCATTTCGCTGATCGTCCTGATCAGCGGGGCCTGGTTTGCGTTTCAAGGCACGCTCTCGTACGGGGAGCTGGTTGCTTTTCTGCTGTATGTGAATATTTTTCTGAAACCCATTGATAAAATCAATGCGCTGATGGAAAGCTATCCGAAAGGGATGGCAGGCTTTAAACGCTTCTGCGATCTGCTGGACCGTGAGCCTGAAATCCGGGATCGCGAAGGGGCCCGAGCAGTTTCGGGCCTGCAAGGGAATATTGAGTTTCATCATGTCACCTTCGGCTATGAACCCGAGCGTCCGGTCTTGAGAAATTTGAATCTCCGGGTGAAGGCCGGGGAGACGATTGCGCTTGTCGGCCCTTCGGGAGCCGGGAAATCGACGATTTGCAGCCTAATTCCTCGTTTCTACGATATCCAGGGCGGGGCGATTACGATTGACGGGCTGGATATTCGGGATATGACCCAGCAATCGCTGCGGTCGCATATCGGGGTCGTGCAGCAGGACGTGTTCCTCTTTGGCGGGACGATCAGGGAAAATATTGAATACGGCCGGCTCGGCGCGTCGGAGGCGGACATCATGGATGCCGTTAGGCGCGCACATCTGGAACAGCTGATTGAGTCCCTGCCCGAAGGGCTGGATACCGTGATCGGTGAACGAGGGTTGAAGCTGTCCGGAGGGCAGCGGCAGCGGCTGGCGATTGCCCGCATGTTCCTCAAAAATCCACCGATACTTATTCTCGATGAAGCTACGTCTGCCCTTGATACGGAGACGGAAGCGATCATCCAGCAGTCGCTGGAGGAGCTGGCTGTCAATCGGACGACACTGGTCATTGCCCATCGGCTGGCAACCATCCGCGGGGCGGACCGAATTCTGGTCGTTACGGACGAAGGCATCGCAGAGGAAGGCAAGCATGAGGAGCTGCTTCAGAAGAACGGCGCTTACGCAAGACTGCACCGCGCCCAGTTCGGGTCTGAGGCGGTTCGGTAATGGGATGAATTAGGTGAGAACATGAAAGATTGATTCACTGAATGCTTCATGGCATGAAAAGTCATGTCATAGAAGGTTTGCTCCATCTCACTCCAGGATGGCATCATCCTTGGTTAAATATACCGCTGCGCCCGCATCCCGTTGCCGGATGACGGGCGCTGTTCATAACCTGGCCTTTGCGATGGGTCCCCCTCATTCCCCGAGAGCGGCATACATTGCGGGAGTCAGCACGGATTTCTGTTAGGAGTCTTTTTCACAGGAAAAACTTTTTATTAGGGTGGATCGTTACCATGAAGAGAGCCGATGAGAGGCATCGTTTATATGGAAGGCTGAAAGGGAGTAGCATGATCACGATTGAACATTTGTCCAAAACGTACCGCAAAGGTGTATGGGCATTGCTGGATATTTCATTACAACTGAATAAAGGGATGACCGGGCTGCTAGGCCCGAACGGAGCTGGCAAGACCACGCTAATGCGAATTCTGGCCACGCTTCAGGAGCCGACCTCGGGACAGGTGTCCGTCAACGGCATTCCGCTGAGTCGTTCCGAGGAAATACGGAGTATGATCGGCTATTTGCCGCAGCAGTTCCGGATTTATCCCCAGGTGACCGGCAGGGACTTCCTCGATTACGTGGCGACGATGAAAGGGATGAAGGATGCCAGCCGTCGCCGGAAGGAAATATCGGAGCTGCTGGACCTGGTGAATATGCAGGATAAGGCGGACAAGAAGGTGCGGACTTATTCCAGCGGCATGAAGCAGCGGATCGGCATCGCCCAGGCACTGCTCGGTGGTCCGGAAATTCTGATCGTGGATGAGCCGACGGCGGGGCTCGATCCGCAGGAACGGGTGCGCTTTCGCAACATGCTGACCCGGTTCAGCATAAACCGGACGGTGCTGCTGTCGACTCATATCGTGGCTGATATCGAGAGCAACTGCCGGCGAATCGCGGTTATGGACAAGGGAAGGCTTGTGATGACGGGCAGTCTGGAAGAGCTGCAGCAGCGGGGTGCAGGGCTAATCTGGGAAGCGGTGCTGGACCAGCGGATGTTCGCGCAGGCCGATCCGAGGTTGATCATCTCCTCCAAAGCGACAGCCGAAGGCATGCTCTGCCGCATGATTGCCCCGGAGCGGCCGCTTCCGGATGCGGTTCCGGTTCATGATCCGTCCCTGGAGGAAGGATATCTGGCTTTGCTGCGGGGGGCTGCCTATGCATAGATGGCTGAGACATTGCCTGCTGGAGTTCAGGCTGCTCCTAGGAAATCCGCTGTTTGCCGCGCTGCCGATCGTATATGGCGTCATCTATTTGATTACGTTGAAAGCCGGCATGACCGACGAAATCAACACGATATACAGGTTGACCATTCTTTATCATAGCATTGGTCATATGCTGTCTCTTGGTGTGGCGATGCTTGTCGGAATTTTATTAATCCGGAGGGATGTAAGGCGGCCAGCCTTCGAATGGTACCGGAGCCTCCCGCTCTCTTATGAGCTGCAGCTGTCTGCCAAATATGCTGTCGGCATGCTGTATTTATCATTCTTCACGTTGAGTACGGCTGTCATCTTTTATGTCATCTCGGTCGGTTCCGGTATTCCGGGGCATATCGCTTATGATAGAACGATGGACTTTGCCGTTCAATATGAGGTGTCCTATCTGGTAACGCTGGCACTGGCGATGCTGCTTGGTGTATCGATACCGAATCGCGTCGTGTATTTGATCGGTTTTTGTGCGTGGATGTTTGGCACACTGTTTATGGATATTTTTCTGATTAGCAGTTCGGGGCTATGGTTTTTACAGACCTTCCACCTCAGTCAATTTTTCATAGAGGGAAGGCTCCTGGAATTCGAAAACTGGGGATATGATCTGCTGCGGCCGGAGATGCTGCTGTCGAGAATGTTTGTTCTGGCATTCACCCTACTGTTGCTGTCGGTTGTCATCCTGATCCTGAACCGTCTGCGTCCGACGATGAACGTTCGGCGAAGCTGGCTGGTCGTCATCGTCTGCGGGGTACTGGCTGTGGTAGCCTTCGTTCCCTATGGGGCTATGTGGCAGGATCGCTATGCGGAGCGGGAGCGATATACGCTTGGTGTGGATGTCCCAACCACGGATGAGGTGATCTGGGATAACAGAAACCCTGAGGCGGTCGGGTTCTTCTCCATCCCTTCGTATGATATCGAGCTCAGGCGGCTGTCCGATGATACGCTGAATGCGAAGGTGACGTTGACCGTGCCTGCGGAGGCTTGGGAGGGAAGCCGTTATGTTCCGCTGACGTTAAACCGAAATCTTGAAATCCAGGAAGTCCGGGTTCAGGGCAAGGAGGCTTTCTTCAGAAGAACGGGGGAGCATATTTCGTTAGCTCTGCCTGCCGGTGTTCAAGGAGATCTATCGATTGAGATCAGGTACAGCGGTAAGTTTCTATATAATCCGGTCCTTTCGCCATCACGGTCGATGTTCAGTCAGGGAACGGAAGTGAATCTGCCAAACTATGCCGCCTGGTATCCGTTGCCCGGACACCAGCCAATCTATATTGCCTATGGCCCGAATGACGTTAACTTCGGTGCTGTATACACAACGTCTGGATTGTTATATCCGGACAGCCAAGTGGAATTGACACTGCAAGGCTATTCTGTCCCGGTGTATACGGGGCTGAAGGAAATGAGCAGACAGCCGGGGATCCAGACGTATTCGGGGAATACGAGAAATGGTGTTTACTTGTTAGCTGGCGCCGACTGGATGGAGATGAAGATCGACGATTTGCCGGTTACTTTAGTTACAACACCGTATAGATACAATGATGCCCGGCCTTATCTGAAGATGTTCAAGCAGAAGTATGATTATTTTTCCAGCTGGATTCCAGAGTTGAGATACGATATCGACACGATTGTGTTAGTGGATCATAACCCGGTAGCCTATACTAATTATTCCGTTGTCAATCAAATGATTCTATCCCCCAGAGATTACATGTCTTATGCAAAAAGCCACCTCCCGGCAGACTGGATGAGCAACTGGCTGTTCGGTGATCGGCTTCTGTATTACCCTGATTGGCCTGAGGGGGATGTCATCCTCAAAATAAGAAGCTTGTTCTGGTACATGTACTACCGGGAAGTGGAAGGCTTAACCGATGAGGATTTGAAGAGGGGCTATTTCGGGACGACGGTGCTGTTGGATGAGCTGTTCTATAGTGATGAGGAATACCACCCCAACCAGGTCGGGTTGGAGATACTCAAGATGGTATCGAAGGCGGTTGATGAAGGCCGCGGCGATCAAGTAAAACGTTTATTGGTATATTTCTACGAGCAGGAAGAGCTATTATCGGACCTGAACGGTTATCTGAATGGTTATTCGGGGCCGGAGCAGCCGATCATTCCGTACAGTGAGTGGCTGCGTCAATGGGAGCTCGTTGTAGAGGATGGAGCATGAACGGCATCTGCACAAATAGAAGGGTGGGGAGCACATGATTTCCGATCAGCAGTTGTCAGAACGAATGGCAGCCGGTGACCAGGAGGCTTTCGAGATGCTGGTAACAAGATACCATGGACCGCTGCTCAGCTATACGTCCAGACAGCTTGCGGATCGGCAGAAGGCGCAGGATATTGTTCAGGAAACCTTTATCCGCCTGATCCGCCATCTGAGGCAGCATGGCGCCTTGGAGCATGTCCGCCCTTGGTTGTACCGCGTTGCGCTGAATATGTGCAAGGATTATTGGAAGAGTGCGGCTTACCGGACGGAGGGGCTTGCAGGAGAAGAGTTGCCCGAGACAACCGATCCCTCGCCCGGAGCAGAAGAACTGATGGAGAGGCGGGAGACGTCGAGAGAGATTGCTCAATACTTGGAGACACTGCCGGAAGTGCAGCAGGAGATCATCTCCCTGCGATTCTTTCACGAGCTGAAGCTGCAGGAGATTGCGGATATGGTCCAGCTGCCGCTGAGCACGGTAAAGACCCATCTGTACAACGGATTGAGGAAGCTGAAAAAAACTATGTCATCCGCGTCTGACCTGGTGTCAGGTGATCACAGGACGGGCGGAAGTCCGCCTGCTCTTGAACGAAGCAGTGATCGTGGTACAGGGCCTGGCCAAGAAACCGACCAGAAACAGAAAGCTACAGAAAGAGAGGTGTTCGTCCATGGATCGTCCAACCGATAACGAATTGAGAAGTCTGGAAGCCGAGATGCGCGGCCCGCTGAGAAGGGCGCTTCTTCCGCCGCCTTCTGAGGGGGAGACGCAGCAGTTGATTGCTGCGCTGCAAGGCGAGTTCGATCTGCTGAAGATCGAGCCGCAGTCGCCCAAGCTGGACTTTAATCCGCAGGTGGAGCCGCCGTCGCTGAAGCAGATTTTGCGCAGCCAGCTTCGTCTGAATCAACGTTCGATATTGCTGGCAGGCGGAGCGGTATTTTTCATGTTGGTGCTGTTGATCAATCCGGAGTACCCTCTCGATGATTTAGGCGGGTTGCCCGGGGGGATCTTCCCGCTGATCACGCCATTGCTGCTCATTGTGTCGATGCTGTTTAGCAGCCGCACATGGGATAAAGGAATGAGAGCGATTGAGACGATCACGCCGTATCCGCCGGCGCTTGTACTTTACACCCGCCTGCTTCTGGTGACGGGCATCGTGGTAGGGATGGCTTTTGTCAGCTCGCTCATATTGGAGATCCGTGCGCTCCGGGTGGAGTCCTCGTATTTTAATTTCGGGCCGTTCACGATGGAATGGATGGGCGTGCTGCTGGTGACCGGCGGGGTAGCCATGTATATGCTGTTCCGCAAAGGCATGATCGCTTCGCTCATTTCCGCCCTGCTTGTGTATGCATTGTGGATTGTGCTTCAGACTTCACTGCTCGATTACGGTATTACGACGAATAAAAAGATGGCGGCGGATTTCTCGATGCTGCTAATCGGCTTGGGATTGGTCATATCCTCTTATGGCCGCAGCCGCAAGCTAAAGAGCACCTGGAGAGCGCAGCATGATTGAACTTAGCGGGATAGAGCGCCAGGCCGGCACGTACCGGCTGGAAATCGAGCAGGCAAGGCTGACGAGGGGCTTGAACCTGATCGTGGGGGCGAACGGGGCAGGCAAAACGACATTGATTGAATTATTGACCACGCTGCAGGCGCCGGATCGGGGGCAGATTCTGTACAGCGGCCGGGAGGCGTCGGATCATCTGCCCTTGATATGCAGTCAGATCGGGTATGTACCGGCAGAGATTGAGCTGTACGGGGAGATGAAGGTGGTCCGGCTGCTGAAATATATGGCGGAGCTGAAGGGGGTATATCACTCGGATGCGATTGACCGTCTGATGCATGAGTTTCGGCTGGAGCCGTTTAAGCGCAGTAAAATCAAGCATCTGTCCCAGGGTGTGCAGCGCCGGATCGCTGTGGTGCAGGCGCTGCTGGCCTCGCCGCTGTTCCTGTTCCTGGATGAACCGCTCAACGGGATGGATGCGGAGGAACGCAAATTTCTGATCACGTATCTCACGCAGTATGCGAGAACGCGAATGGTCGTTGTGGCCGCCCACGAGCTGAATGAGTGGGAGGATGCGGCGGATCATATCATCTGGATTCACCGCGGGCGCATCCGGTATAACGGATCGCCGGAGAACTGGAAGCTGGGCGTGTCTTCCCGTGTATGGGAAGGGGAGGTTCTGCTGGATCAGTTTGAGAACATTCCGCAGGAGAAGCTCATTCATTTTCGAATGAAGGAACATACGATGCGGGTCCGGATGATGGGGATGCAGCCGCCCCTGCCGGGGTTCAAGGAGATGGAACCGACGCTGGAAGATACCTTTTTTCTTCATATGGATGCGTTGGCTCGTCGGGGGTAAGCTAGGGGCCCCTGGTCAAAATTGAAGATTTATAGCAAGAAAAATTAAACAACCTAAGTCCCCGTTGTATACCGACTTAGGTTGCTTAATTTTATCTTTTTTATTACTGTCCACTTAGGAGGGGCAGTTAAATCCTGAGAGTACGATATCTACTCTTTTTACAATTACACTTTCGCCATTGTATTAACCGGCACTAGCTTGTGGCTGCGAATCTGATAAACCTGATCACATAATAACTCGATATCTTCTTCATTGTGGCTGGTTAAAATAATGGTTCTGCCTTCCTGTTTGTACTTTATAAGCAGTTCCCGAAGCACCTTTACACTATCCACATCCATTGCATTAAAGGGCTCATCCAAGATAAGTACTTGTTGATTTTCCATAATAGCTTGAGCAAAGGCAATTTTCTGTTTCATTCCGAGAGAATAGCTTTTCATCTTCTGGCGGGCATCAGGATCCAATCCAACGACACGCATAGTGCGCTTGATATCCTCGTCCTTAATCTGGTTACGAATCTCGGCCCATCGTTTCAAATTTTCAAAGCCAGTCAGACCTGCGGCGTAGCCGGGGCGATCAATAATAATGCCGAAGTTTTGTGGGAAATCGGCTCTTCTGCTACGATAGCTTGGGTGTATAATGATGTCGCCTTGATCCGGTTTTATAAATCCGCATATTAATTTGAATAATACCGACTTACCGGAACCATTGGGTCCGAGAATCCCATAGATGTTCCCTTGCTCAAATACGGCATTAGCCTGGTTAAATATTTGTATTCCCTTGAATGACTTGCTTACATTGACGACTTCAATGAGTTTCATCTTGTCATCCTCCCATCTCTAACATTAGGTCATTGCATTCCGTTCGGAATTTAGTAAAAGGCGATGTTCTTCCTTTTGAATAACACAGCAATAACCACCAGCTGGATCAACAGATACACGACCAGTTTCATCGTAATGAGGATGAGATCCTCCCACTGTCCGCTAAGGTATGCTGTACTATTCAGACCCGCAGGAAGCCATCCACCTGCATTCAGCACTGGCAAAGCAGCAATGGTAAGCAACCCCATCGCAATCAGATTGTAAGACGGTTCCTTAAATACCCACGCAGTTATGAAGACAATCATTAGACCATTCATCAACTGCAGCCAGCCGTTAAGCAAAAATTGAATCAACAACTGGATTACTGTTAGGTTGGACAGTACGCTCACTGTTAGCTCAGGCGAGTCACCGAGCGCCAGGCCTATCAACACGGTTACTGTTGCTAATACGACAAGGAAACATGCGGCTTTATAGCTCATCTGCCATCCTAAATGAATGAACCACCGGGCGAGTGACTGATACCGAATAGCTGTATAGTAAAATCGTCCAGATAAGTAATCTGTTAAAAACAGCTGAAACTGATATAGGAATCCCGTATATATGATGCTATAGAACAGGAAAGACAATAACGAGAATCCTCCGTAAGGAGATACGCCGTAGAACTTCAAATACAGCCGATCCCAGACGGTAGTGGCTCCTTCCCACGGGTTAAGAAGCGGGGATGTAATCCCGAGCAGACACAGCAGTCCATATCCGATATAAAAATAATGTGTTTTTGTCATCCTTCGTTCACCGCCGTTTTTTCCACAAAGGCAGAATATAGACACTTAGAGCCAAGAATCCCAAAAGAACGATGAATGCTGGGAATATCGCACCGTACGTTCCGTAACTTGAGGGAAAAGTCATATAATTATATAAAATCCACCTCGGATCACTTTGGAAAAAACGAAAAGTAACCAGCATGTACAAATAAATTGAAAAATAGACCGTACTTATAAAACCCATATGGTTATACAAGAGATACAGCGCGGATAAGAAAGCATGCGCAGTTATAGCAAAAAGATAAAGTAAAATAAACTGTAATAGCACGGCTGCGTTGGGAGTTATCCCGGACTCATATGAAAGGGCGCTCATTTGATTGAACGTTGTAATTGGAGCCTCAGCAAACGTACTCCAACCGGGCTCATAAGGCAGCGTTATGGACAACAACAGTGAAACTACTCCTAATAGAAAGAGTGCAACGGCAACTATCGGGCTAAACATCTTCACGGAATACCACACCCATCTCTGCCAGCTGCCAACACGCGCTAATAGATTCATGTTCCACGCCTCCTTGATAGACAAGCAGGAGGATAGGAACCATACAGGAACCATCAAATAAAGAAGTAGTATCGGGTCGCCGGAAACGCCGATCCATATATCCCACAGATTTAAGTTCGAGTTGATGAAAGCAGCATACTCTATAAGTAGATTCCGGGTGCGTAAGCTGAATATGAAGATGAGAACAAATAGAATTGCCCATTTCCAATTGAAGAGCTGATCAAGGAATTTTATTACAATCTTCATGTCAGATTTCCTAGCTTAGTTATATTTCGTTTTATATAGATGAGCGATCCAGCAACAATAACCGAAAGAATAGTAAATGGTATAAGCGCTGTCCAGATCGGACTTTGAATCCGATCAAATGGAAAAATGGTATAACTAGGCCGGTAGATCTCCGCCCCCAGCGCACTTAGTGTGAAAATCCCAACCACGTAGATGACAAAGGGCAGACTCAAGGCCAAATATCGATTCCGGAGGAGCAATACCAGAACAAAGCCGATTGCAGCAAACAGCCCAGCATTCAAACCGACCCACAACGCATATACAATTCCATACGTCAACGTCCCGTATCTGAGGAACTGCGTAAACGTATGACGCATGTAGGTATCCTCCGCAATATTATCAGTTGTTAATCCATAGCCTGCGGGATTGAAATTTGCAATACCCAGCAGAGGCTCAATGTAATAGGCAAAAATAAAGAGCGAGATAATCAAACAAAAAAAGAATATGAATGTTAGTACCAGATTAGCCCAGAAATTAATATTCAACGTTTCAATAATCGGCCTCCGCATCCGCGTGTAGGTTAAGAAGCGGTGATGAATATCGGCAGCGAATGAAATGGTAAGTACGAGTACCGATACAATTGGAAATAGGATGGGGAGTATACTGCCTATTGTAAATGTGAAGAAATCTAAAGAATCTCTTAACTCATAACTTCGGCTTCGATAGACTGCAAAAGAGATGAGGACAGCAGTTAGAGAAAGCCAGGACAAGAAGAATTTTGGAGATAATTTACTCCTTATTTCTTGAAGTATTTCCTTCAGCATGTGTTCAATCACCTTCCCAAACACAAAAAATAAACGATCAACGACATTTTTGAAATTGTAGAATGTTGTTATTTTGGCCAGACATCTTTATTAGAATATCATAGGGAAAGTATAAAAAAAAGATCTTTTTTCCTTATAATGTTATGTATAATTATGGATGAAAACAAAAAAAGAGGAGGGAATGATATGTTTAGGAAAAAGATTTTGGTTGGGTCTATCACAGCCACACTACTGTTAACAAGTGGTATTTCAGTAGCTCTTGCTGATACTAACTTGGATGACTTCAATGTTGAACCGTTTGGAACTACTTGGCAGTCCTTCGCTTTAACTGTACCAGGAAATAATGTTAATGATTCCAGAGGAGAAACACCCTCACAGACCAAAACAAACGCATTTGCAGATGCTGGTTTGCGTATACATTCTACCGGTGGAGCATCGTTGGATGTGCGAACTGAGTCTAGCTCGACAAATGGAAGTTGGAGATACGGTGTAACATCTAGCAATACATATGCTTTGAATAGCCCTCATCAAGCTGGATCCACCGTATGGTTGCAATTTAGCACAGGTTTATTTCAGGGGCCAGTTCCGATTACTGGAGACTGGAGAAGTAACTAAACGTATAAAGAAGTCTTTGGGCTCCCAAGGCTGTCGAGAAGGTCTCGACAGCCTTTTTATATTTGTTTGTATCTGCTGAGTATTTTAGAAGCGCAAGGTTGCAAATGGCAGGTGTTCAACCGTTCTTGTAATCTTCTATCAGGAATACGGTGAACTGGATGCAAGCAACGCCTATCGTTAAAATCATCGCCATAAGCCCCTCATTTTCATACAACATTGGCTTCTATGCATTTGCGTGCGATCGCACTCAGTTTCCAATCCTTTTCGTAAGAAGCGAAGTCATCCCACGGCGAACCGGGTAAGGAATGGTAGCGCGGTGTGCGCATCCGGGCGGGTGCGGCGCATGGCGATAGGCTGTAAACTATCGGGAAAGGAGCGGATTCGTTATGGGAACCGCAGGAGCGCAAGGCACTGAGAAGGTGGCGCTGGTCACGGGAGCAGGTGCAGGGATCGGCAGGGGCATTGTCAAGATATTGGCGGAAAAAGGATATCGGCTGGCGATGACTTATAATTCCAGTAAAGACGGGATTGTGGACGTGGCCGAGGACATTCGACATATTTACGGCAAGGAGCCGCTCATCATTCAGAGCGACCTTACCGTCCGGAGCGAGGCCGAGAATACCATCCGCAAGACGGTGGAGGCGTTTGACCGCATCGACCTCGTTGTCAATAACGCGGGCGTCGGGATTCATAAGCCGCTTACCGAGATGGATGAAGAGGATGTCGATATGCAGGTTAACCTCGATTTCCGGGCGCCGATGCTGCTGAGCAAATATGCCGCGGCCGAGATGATTGCTCGCGACATTCCGGGGAACATCATCTTCATAACGTCGTCCCGCGGCGAGCGGGCGTATCCGAAGGACAGCATCTATGGGGGCATGAAAGCAGCGCTGATCCGCGCGGCCCAGTCGCTGGCGCTGGAATGGGCACCGCACGGCATTCGGGTGAACTGTGTGGCGCCGGGGGCGACGGTCCATAAGCTGGAGCAATCTGCTGAGGAGGAGCCGCTCGGGAGCAAAATTCCGCTCGGCCGACTCGGAACGCCGTCCGATATCGGCGAAGCGATCGCGTGGCTTTCCTCGGATGCAGCATCCTATATTACAGGCATCAACCTGCGAATTGACGGGGGACTCATTCTCCCGGGTATGCCTGAAGACACGTCGCCGGAAGCCGGATACGGCTGGGGCGAAATGACGCCGACAAGCGACGGGGACCGGGCTTGATGAAGGGAATATCAATCGGGATTATGTATTCCGATAAATTTAGTTGGTAATACCTCTTTTCAAATGGTGGAAAGTATGAGAGAATGATGGAAATCATGGGCGTACCATTTTCCATACAAAGAAAAGGGAGGAAGCAAGAATGTCAGAAGAGCGTCAATTTTCGATTGAAACATTAGCGGTTCACGCGGGTCAGGAGCTCGACCCCACTACATTGTCCCGGGCAGTGCCTCTGTACCAGACAACATCGTACGGTTTCAAGGACAGCGATCATGCGGCGAACTTGTTTGCACTGAAGGAGTTCGGCAACATCTACACCCGGATCATGAATCCGACGACGGATGTATTCGAGAAGCGAATTGCCGCGCTTGAAGGCGGCGCCGCAGCGCTGGCGACCTCTTCCGGGCAGGCAGCCATCACGTTTGCCATTCTGAACATCGCAGGTGCGGGTGATGAGATTGTCTCTTCCTCCAGTTTGTATGGCGGCACGTACAATCTGTTTTCGACGACACTGGCAAAGCTGGGGATCAAGGTTCATTTTGTAGATTCTACGAATCCGGACAATTTCAAGCAAGCGATCAACGCCAACACGAAAGCGGTGTTCGCCGAGACGATTGGCAACCCGCAAGGCAATGTGCTTGATGTCGAAGCTGTTGCGAGCATTGCGCACGAGGCCGGCGTTCCGCTTATTGTGGACAATACATTCCCTAGCCCTTATCTGCTGCGTCCGATCGAATATGGCGCGGATATCGTTGTGCATTCAGCGACCAAATTTATTGGCGGTCATGGAACGTCGATCGGCGGGGTCATTGTGGACAGCGGCAAATTTGACTGGAAGGCCAGCGGCCGGTTCCCGGGTCTGACTGAGCCTGATCCGAGCTATCACGGACTGGTGTACACGGAAGCGCTGGGGCCGATTGCTTATATTATCAAGGCTAGGGTACAGCTGCTTCGGGATATAGGGGCATCTCTTTCCCCATTCAATGCCTGGCTTCTCCTGCAAGGTCTGGAGACACTCCATCTGCGGGTGGAGCGCCATAGCGAGAATGCGCTGAAGGTGGCGCAATATCTGGAAGGGCATGAAGCGGTGGAGTGGGTCAGCTATGCAGGACTGCCAAGTCATCCTTCCTATGCGCTGGCTCAGAAATACTTGCCGAAAGGGCAGGGGGCGATTCTGACCTTCGGCATTCGGGGCGGGGCAGCGGCCGGCCGTAAGGTGATTGAGAACGTGAAGCTGTTCTCCCATCTGGCTAACGTCGGTGATTCCAAATCGCTGATCATCCATCCGGCCAGCACAACACACCAGCAGCTGACCGAGGAAGAGCAGCAGTCTGCCGGCGTCAACCCGGAACTGATTCGTCTGTCCATCGGAACAGAATCCATTGATGACATTCTTTACGATCTGGAGCAGGCGATTGCTGCCAGTCAGGCGTGAAGAGCCGATTTAATGGCAACGGTGGCGCATCGGTCCGGATAGTCAGCTCGTAAGCGGTCATTATCTCACAATTCATCATACAAGCAGGTCGAAGACGCGCTCGGAGAGAGCGAGGTCCTCGGCCTTTTTTCATGCGCAGGAAAGCGTACTGGCACCGCTGCGTTTATGTGCATCCTCCCGGTCACTCTGCTGTATATTTCCAATTGTTTCATAATAGTCTGTAAAGGAGGCGATAACATCCAATTCAAGGGAAGAGGGGTAGAACAATTACGATGACGGAAAGGCAATGGGACAGTAGCCGTGAATTGGGAGAGCGCTTATATGAGGTGGGGGAAAGGGCCGGGAATCGCGCGCGGGCTGGAGCGTCACCGGAAACGGATGTGTTGAACTCGTTCAGGGCGGCAGGAGGCATCACCCATGAGGAGGTGCTCCTGATGCTGGCTGCGCCTGAGGATATAGAGGAGGCGCTCCGAGTGACGGGAGCCGTTCATGCAGGTGAAGTCAGTCCTTCTCTAACCCGTCTTCTCGGCTGGAGTGATCTTAACCGACATCTTAAAGTATTAAGCTGTGCTGCCTGTGCGGAACAGATCAGGGAGGACTTGCGGCTTGGAGCTCAAGGGGTAGGACTTGTCCGGGGCGAAGCGGCACTGGAAACGGCCGGGGTGCTGCGCGAGGTATTCAGTGCGTGGCTGACCGCCCGTGAAGAATCAAGGGCGGAGTTTTACCGGCGCAGATTTATTTGGCTGTGGACGGCCTATTGGGTATCCGTGCTGCAGGCTGCGGGCGATGCTCCTTGTGCAATAAGTCTGGTTCAGGAATGTTATATGACCGGTTTCCGGGGGAAAGGCAGGGATGTGCTTGATGCGCAGCTGGAGTCGATCTTTCGGGCAGTGGAGCAGTGCTGGCAGGCCGGCATCGACTGCCAGCCGGAACTGCTGATCATGGAGCCTGACGATGCGGAGGTGTTCCGGTCCGTCCAAGATTTTGTTGAGGAGGTAGCCAGACAAACGCTTGGAGAGGCGGGGAGGTCCGTCCGATTTCGAATGGGTGTGCTGTTCGGGGAGGGCTCTGATCCGGAAGCGGCCGCCGATGTCGCCCGCATTGCTGATATGATCGTGCTGGATCTGGAGGCGCAGCGATTCTCCTATTGGTCCGAGGAGGAGCGAAAAGAGCTTCAGGCTTCTTTCGCTGCGGCGATATCCCGTATTCGCACCATAAAGCCGGAGCTGCCGATTCGGGTGAACGGCGTCGATGCTTCCGATCTTCGGTATGCTTATAAGCTGGGGGCCCAGGAGGTAAGCTGTGCCTCGCGCCATCTGGCCGCTGTCAGATTGACGGGAGCGAGGCTGGAGCTTCGAAGACGAAGTCTGCCTTGGACCGAGTAGCGTGGATGGTAGGAGTAGCTAGGAACGGATTCTGCATTTATGCTGGGAGAACAGGGCTCGGAGGATCTGAAAGATGAAAGGGGTTTCCTTCCATAAGAGTGACTGTTTGAGTGAGAAAAGGGCTGCCGGTTTCGGCGGCCCTTTGATGTAGGCACCGGCATTGCTGCACATGGGATGAATGGGACAAGGGAGTAGGCTTATGACAAGCGACCGGAAAGGGCCGCTTTTTTTGATGCAAAATTTCCCTAAATCCTCGTTTACAAATCGGCGGCTACGGAGTATGATATAACTATAAAGTTGCTCGAAGGAAAATAATTTGGTTTATAGCAAAAATGATTATCATTCTCATTAAACATGCTGCTCCGGCCTAGCCGGGGCAGCATGTGCCATTTTAAGGGTGTTAATAATGGATTTCATTCTCAGTAGGAAGGTGATTGATATGGAGTGGATACAAAATCAGAGAACGACAGGGACGATATCGTCCGTAGATCAAGGAGCAAATTCAGGCGGACCACGGCAGCCGGGGAAATGGGATGTGCGCAGCCTGCTCAGTCATTCCGAGGTGCTTGCCGCGCTCGGCAGCGGTGTTCTTATACTGGCCGCTTGGCTGACCAGCATCTGGTCTGAACCGTTGTCGGTGGTGCTGTACATCATCTCGTACGGCATCGGCGGCTGGGTCAAAGCCAAAGAGGGGATCGAGACCCTTCTGAAGGAACGCGATCTGGACGTGAATCTGCTGATGATCGCAGCGGCATTAGGGGCGGCCTCGATTGGGTACTGGAATGAAGGCGCGATGCTGATCTTTATTTTTGCTCTCAGCGGGGCGCTGGAAAGCTATACGATGGAACGAAGCCGCAAGGACATCTCGTCGCTGATGGAGCTTCAGCCTGAGACGGCGCTGCGGATTGAAGGCGGTGAGATGGTTGCGGTATCCATCAGCAAGCTGGAGATCGGAGATCTGATTCTGGTGAAGCCGGGGGAGCTGATTCCCGCCGACGGTACAGTTTACCGGGGCGCTTCGGCAGTCAACCAGTCTTCCATCACAGGGGAGTCTGTCCCTGTTGACAAGGCGGTTGGGGATGATGTTTTTGCCGGAACGCTGAACGGGGAGGGCGTGATCTACATCGAGGTGACCAAATCGGCCGAGTCCACCCTGTTCGCCAAAATCGTCAAGCTGGTGGAGGAAGCGGAGAACGAGGTTCCGGAGTCGCAGCGGTTTATCAAGCGGTTTGAATCGATATATGCCCGCGTCGTCGTTGCTGTAACGGTGATTATTATCGGTTTGGCGCCGCCGATGCTGGGCTGGGACTGGGATACCACCTTTTATAAAGCGATGGTGTTTCTCGTGGTCGCTTCGCCGTGTGCGCTCGTATCCTCGATCATGCCGGCGATGCTGTCGGCGATATCGAACCGGGCCCGCAAGGGCGTGCTGTTCAAGGGTGGGGCACATGTGGAGAATATGGCGAAGGCAGCGGTCGTCGCTTTTGACAAAACAGGCACGCTAACGCTCGGCACCCCGGTCGTTACGGATTTCATTGCAGCCGAAGGATGGGACCGGAGCGAGCTGCTCCGCATCTGCGCTTCCATCGAGAAGGTGTCAAAGCACCCGCTTGCGCTTGCGGTTGTCCGCAAGGCGGAGGAGGAGAAGCTTCAGCTGCGTGAGGCAGAGAACGCCCAAGCCTTGACCGGATGGGGGATGCAGGCTGAACTGGACGGCGACAGCTGGAAAATCGGAAAAAGCGACGTGCTGGACGATCCGGCATGCCAGCAAGCGCCGGTGGGCGACGATTCCGTGAACAGTCCGGCGGCTGCGGACTGGCTGGCTCTGCGCTCCAGGCTGGAGGCAGAAGGCAAAACGGTCTCGGTCGTGCTGCACAATGAGCGGGTGGTCGGCATGCTGGCACTGCAGGATGCGGTGCGGCCTCAGGCGGCCAAGGCGGTTCGGCGGCTGCAGCAGCTTGGCATCCAGGTAGCGATGCTGACAGGCGACCGGAAGGCGACCGCAGAGGTGATTGCAAGACAGACCGGGGTGGACATGGTGTTCTCCGATCTGCTGCCCGAAGACAAGGTGAAGCATGTGAAGGCGCTGCGGGAGCAGTACGGGCATGTCGTGATGGTGGGCGATGGGGTGAATGATGCTCCTGCCCTGGCAACAGCTACGGTCGGAATCGGCATGGGAGGCACCGGCAGTGAGACGGCGCTTGAGGTGGCTGATGCCGTGCTCATGAATGACAACATTGATGAAATCGCGGGTACGGTCAGATTGGCACGTAAAGCACAGCGGATTGTAAAGCAGAATATGGTGTTTGCGATTGCGGTCATTTTGACGCTGATTGTGGCCAATTTCCTGGAGGGCGTCGCTTTGCCGTTAGGGGTGATCGGTCATGAAGGCAGCACGATTCTTGTGATTCTAAACGGGCTGCGACTGCTCCGGTCGAACGCATAACCGCGAGCCAGGGGTGAGGAATCGGTACTTGCCCAGGTAGTCTGGACGGATCAGATTGGCCTAGGGCGCACATAGTGATGAATTGCACGACAAGCTCCTTCCTGGCTCTTTCAGAGCAGGGAGGAGCTTTTAAATCTGAATAGGACTTGAACACGAACCGCTTGCAATCTTCATCAAAATCACACGGTGGCTGAAGTCCGGATATGCCAATAATAGAGTATAATGGATTTAAGAGATCATAATTTCAATCATCATATCCATAAATACGATGTTGTTTCATAGGAGGGAGCCACATGTATAAATCCGTTATTATAGGCACTGGGCCCGCCGGCCTGACTGCAGCGATCTATTTGGCCCGGGCCAATCTGAGCCCGCTTGTGATCGAAGGGCCGCAGCCCGGAGGACAGCTGACAACGACAACAGAGGTCGAGAACTTTCCGGGATTTCCTGAAGGCATCCAAGGCCCGGAGCTGATGGACAATATGCGCAAGCAGGCGGAGCGCTTCGGAGCTGAGTTCCGCACAGGCTGGGTGAACAGTGTGGAGCTGGGGAACCGGCCGTTCAAGCTGAACGTGGAGGGCATCGGTGAGGTGGTGACGGAAACGCTGATTCTGTCCACCGGAGCCACGGCCAAGTACCTTGGCATTCCTGGCGAGGAGGTCAACGTAGGCCGCGGGGTCAGCACCTGTGCAACTTGCGACGGCTTCTTTTTCCGGGGGAAAGAGATCGTCGTGGTGGGCGGAGGCGATTCGGCGCTGGAGGAAGCAAATTTCCTCACTCGCTTTGCGTCCAAGGTAACGATTGTGCATCGTCGCGAAGAGCTTAGAGCGTCCAAGATTATGCAGGATCGCGCACGTGCCAATGAGAAGATCGAATGGGCGCTGAACCGGACACCGCAGGAAGTTGTGGCGGATGAGACCGGCGTGAAGGGGATCCAAGTGCTGAACAACGCGACCGGCGAGATCGAGACGATTGAAGCCAGCGGCGTCTTCGTGGCCATCGGTCACCAGCCGAATACCGCTTTCCTGAACGGCCAGATCACAACGGATGCGAACGGGTATATTGTTACAACCCCCGGCACTTCCGAGACGAACATCCCTGGCGTGTTTGCCTGCGGAGATGTGCAGGACAGCCGTTACAGACAAGCGATTACAGCAGCGGGCAGCGGCTGCATGGCAGCGATGGACTGCGAGAAATATATCGAGAGCATCGAGCACAGCGTCTCGATGGCATAAACGACAAAAAAACGGTCATTCGTGTTGAACACGAACGGCCGTTTTTTTGTCAGGATGTTCGCATTATCGCGCATCCATGCGGAACAAAGCAGCTTTCAGCGCCATCACGCTGCCACATTGCATTGACGCCAGGGTCAATGTTCAAAGAAGAGGCTCATGATCAGCTGAAAAACTACATATACGCCTACACCGGAGGCCATCAGCAGCAAACCTGCTTTCTTCTTGCCCTGGAACAGCCGCAGAATGCCGAGGCTGAACATCGGGGCGATCACCAGAAGAAACAGCAGCACGGTTACGAACATCTGCGGTGAAATATCCGAGGTATTGACATAGGTCATGAAGTGCTCCCTCTCTCTCCTCAAGCGATTGCACCATTCAGATCTGAACAGTGACAATAATGAACCAGATGTTTTTTATTATATCTGAAAACGCTGTAATTTTCTTCATATGATTCGGTGTAAAATGCGTCAATTATGCGTCAATTCATCGGCATGGACACACGCACGGGGCCAAGGAACTGGGAGATGGCGGAATACGCCGCACCGATGACAGTAGAGCGGCTGCCAAGCTCGGCAAAGCGAATCTCCATCCGTTCGCGGTGATAGGGCAGTGTCCGCTGGGCGACAACCTGCTGCATCGTATCCTCCAGCCATGCCCTGGCATCCGAGAGCGGGCCGCCGATAATGACCGATTGCGGGTTAAAGCCGTTCACGAGATTGGTAATGCCAACCCCGAGATAGTGCCCCAGCTTGTAAAAATGACGAATCGTATCTTCATGCCCCTGCCGTGCATAGCTGATCAGTTCGGAGGTTCGCTTGGATGGCAGGGCAAATTCCTCGTTGTCATAAGACTTCTCGGAGGCGTACAACTCCCAGCAGCCGCGGTTCCCGCAGGAGCAGCTGCGCCCTTCGGACTCAATCGTCATATGGCCGCTTTCCCCGGCATATCCCCGGGCGCCCTTGTACAGCTCGCCATTGATAATGATGCCCGAGCCAATCCCGCTGCCGGCACTGATGTAGAGCAGATGCCTGGCATCTCTTCCGGCGCCGAAGCGAAGCTCGCCCTGCGCGCCGGCATTGGCTTCATTGTCAATCGTGACCGGGAGGCCGAGCTCCTCCTCCAGAAGCTGGCTCAGCGGCACCATCTCCCAGCCCAGATTGGGGGCAAACAGCACGGTGCCGCTGCCGTCAACCATGCCGGGAACGCCTGCGCCGATGCCGACGATGCCGTACGGGGACTGCGGCGCTTTCTGCATCAGTCTGCGAACAATCGCGACCATGCCCGCCGTCACCGAATCCGTGTCATGCTGCTCCAGGGGGCATTCATCCTCGGCCACGATGCGCCCTGCAAGATCGGTGAGCACCGCGGTCATCTGCTGGACGCGCAGCTCCAATCCGATGGCGTAACCGGCTTGTCCGTTAAAGAGGAGGAGCCTCGGCTTGCGGCCGCCGCTGGACGCTCCGGGACCGCTTTCCTGAACGAGATGATTGTTCAGCAGCTCCTGCACCAGATTGGATACCGTCGCTTTGTTCAAGCCGGTAAGCTCGGACACGCTGGCGCGTGAGATCGGGGCATGGCGGCGGATCGTATCGAGAATCAGGGAAGTATTTATTCTTTTGACCAGAGCCTGGTCGCCTGTAATAGTTGTCATGTTCTTCATCCTTTGGCCCGCTTCAAGTGCTTCTTGATATGCTCATAGTCTAGGCGGAAAAGAAGGAAATTGCAACATCGAAACACAGCGATGGGCCGCGCCGACGCAGACGGTTTTTCTGAAAATACAGATTCCAAAAACAACTTTGTTTAACCAATAGACAAAGTTGGGAGAGTGTGTTAGGATAGCCTTGTAAGCGTTAACGACACACCCTAACAAGGTTATAGGAGGGCTTTATACATGGCTTATTTTAACGTTGGCAAGGTCGAATTCGAAGGAAGCAAATCAACCAACCCGTACGCATTTAAATTTTATAACCCGACAGAGGTTGTAGCAGGCAAAACGATGGAGGAGCATCTTCGCTTCGCTATGGCTTATTGGCATACACTGACTGCTGGCGGATCCGATCCGTTTGGCGCTGATACCGCTGTTCGTCCTTGGGACAGCTACTCCGGCATGGATCTGGCGAAAGCCCGCGTTGAAGCCGGCTTTGAATTCATGGAGAAGCTGAACCTGCCGTACTTCTGCTTCCACGATGTGGACATTGCACCGGAAGGCAACAGCCTGCGTGAGTTCTACCAGAACATCGACACGATTGTGGATCAGATTGAGCAGAACATGAAATCGACCGGCAAAAAACTGCTGTGGAACACAGCCAACATGTTCACGAACCCACGCTACATGCATGGTGCAGGCACCACCTGCAATGCAGACGTCTACGCGCATGCTGCTGCGCAGATCAAGAAGGGCCTTGAAGTCGGCAAACGCCTCGGCGCAGAGAACTACGTGTTCTGGGGAGGCCGTGAAGGCTATGAAACGCTGCTGAACACCGACATGGGACTGGAGCTGGACAACCTGGCGCGTCTGTTCCATATGGCTGTTGACTACGCTAAGGAAATCGGATTTGACGCACAGTTCCTGATCGAGCCGAAGCCGAAGGAGCCTACCAAGCACCAATACGACTTCGATGCAGCAACCACGATCGCTTTCCTGCAAAAATACGGCCTGGACAAACACTTCAAGCTGAACCTGGAAGCGAACCATGCCACTCTGGCTGGTCATACGTTCGAGCATGAGCTTCGCGTTGCCCGCATCAACGGCATGCTGGGCTCCCTGGATGCGAACCAAGGCGACATGCTGATCGGCTGGGATACCGACGAATTCCCGGTTAACATTTACGATGCGACACTGACGCTGTACGAAGTGCTGATGAACGGTGGCCTTGGCCGCGGCGGGGTCAACTTCGACGCGAAGGTTCGCCGTCCGTCCTTCGAGCCTGAGGATCTGGTGCTTGCGCACATCGCAGGTATGGATACGTATGCTAAGGGACTGAAAGTTGCAGCCAAGCTGATTGAGGACCGCGTGTTCGAGGACTTCATCGAGAAGCGCTACAGCAGCTTCAAGGAAGGCATCGGTGCAGATGTTGTAGCCGGTAAAGCGACGCTGGCTTCCTTGGCTGAATACGCACTTAATAACGAGTCCCCTCGCAAAAACGAATCCGGTCGTCAGGAAATGCTGAAAGCGATCCTGAACCAGTATATTCTGGCTGACTAATCGAAGACGCCTCATAGCAGGCATACTGCAATCAACGAACCGAACAGAGCTGCCGTTATACGCAGATCATCCTTCACCGGCTCCCATCAAGGAAGCCGGTGAAGTTATTTCACAATGGAAAGACTCAGGAAACCTGTCGCCCTATTCCAGGCGTGACCATTCAAGTTAAGGGGGATGAACATGAGTTATGTAATCGGAGTGGATCTTGGCACCAGCGCGGTAAAGACCGTCCTCGTCGACCGGAGCGGGAAGGTGGTGGCCGAGCATTCGGAATCCTATCCGCTTAGCCAGCCGAAGCCGGGATACAGTGAACAGCGGCCGGAGGATTGGGTGGAGAAAACGATCGTATCCTTGCGCCGTCTAATGGAAGACAACCGCATCAACAAGGGAGATGTGGAAGGTCTTAGTTTCTCGGGACAGATGCACGGGTTGGTGCTGGTCGATCAGAACGGCAACGCGCTTCGTCCGGCCATCCTGTGGAATGATACCCGCACGACACCGCAGTGTCGCCGCATTGAGGAGACGCTGCAGGAGAAGCTGCTGGGCATTGCCCGCAACCGGGCGCTTGAAGGCTTCACTCTTCCGAAAATATTGTGGGTGCAGGAGCATGAACCGGAAGTGCTGGAGCAAGCGGCTTTATTCCTTCTGCCTAAGGACTATGTGCGCTACCGCCTGACCGGGGAGTATGCGATGGACTACTCCGATGCGGCAGGAACGCTGCTGCTGGATGTGGCCGGGAAGGCGTGGAGCCAGGACATTCTGGCGGCCTTTGATCTGCCGGCATCGCTCTGTCCGCCGCTCGTGGAATCCTTCGATCAGTGCGGTACGCTGCTGCCAGCCGTTGCCGAGCAAGCTGGACTTCTTGCGGAGACGAAGGTGTTTGCCGGCGGGGCGGACAATGCCTGCGGCGCGATCGGAGCAGGCATTCTTGAAGAAGGACAGACGATGTGCAGCATCGGCACGTCGGGGGTGGTGCTGTCCTATGAGGAGCGGAAGTCGCTCGATTTTGAAGGGAAAGTGCATTTCTTCAATCATGGTGAGAAGGATGCTTACTATATTATGGGCGTTACGCTGGCGGCAGGCTACAGCCTGACCTGGTTCAAGGATACGTTTGCACCGGATGTCTCCTTTGATGAGCTGCTGTCCGGCATTGCGGACATCCCGGCGGGAAGCGGCGGCCTGCTGTTCACGCCTTATATCGTCGGAGAACGTACGCCTCATCCGGATTCCAGCATTCGCGGCAGCTTTATCGGCATGGATGCAGGACATAGCCTGACCCACTTCGCCCGCTCCGTCCTGGAAGGGATTACGTTCTCGCTGAGAGAATCAATCGACATTCTGCGTGATTCCGGGAAAAAGATCGACAAGGTCATCTCCATTGGCGGCGGTGCCAAGAATGAGACCTGGCTCCAGATGCAGGCGGATGTATTCAACGCCGAGATTGTGAAGCTGGAGAGCGAGCAGGGGCCGGCGATGGGCGCGGCCATGCTGGCAGCCTACGGCTGCGGCTGGTTCCCGAGTCTGCAAGAATGCGCCCAGGCCTTCCTGCGCGCCTCGCGTTCCTATTCGCCGAATCCGGAGACGGCGCAGCAGTATGAACAGCTGTATAAGTTGTACCGCAGCGTCTATGGCGCCACGCGTGAACTGAGCGAACAGCTGTCTCCGTTTCGCGGATAGAGCGGACGCATTGGACGGGGCATGGACAGCCTCATATTGCACCATTCAGCCGAAGACAAGCCGAGTGCCTGTCTTCGGCTTTTTATTGGCACTATGCATCCAATGTTACCCAAATTAGTGATGAATTAGGTTTGATGCACATAAGAAATAACAGACGAGTTATGGTATTATTTAAAGTGATTGTGTTTCGACTCTACATAGGTAAGTTCCGTCATCAGGCTAGTTAAGTGCAATCAGCTTTAATGTCCTGAAGGGAGAGGAAATGAATGAAGTTGTTTACCGCGAGGAAGGTTCCGGGGAAGAAGACGGTATGTGCCGTGACTGCCATGCTTCTGATGGCTCAGCCCGCCTGGGCTGACACAATAAGCACCACCGTGACCAGGGAAGTAACCGAAACTAGCGTAAGTTCCAGTAATACTGCTGGTACTGCCATTACCGTAAATGCTACGAACAGCGATATTCCGGAAGGGGCCAAAATATCATCTGAGCAAGCAGAAAAGGTGATCAAAAAGCTGTTTCCTGCATTTAAGGGGGTAAAAGTCACCGGTGCCCAGTTTATCGATTCAGACAGAAACAAAGAGAAGTCCTGGGATCTCCAGCTTAGCGTGGCCCGAGGCAATTCGGTGCATTCGTTCAGCGTTCGGGTCAGCGCCGTAACGGGCGAGCCGCTCCAGGTCTATTTCCCGCTCAATCTGCTGAGCAATGAGGGGGAAGGGGCTTATCTGACAAGGGAAGAAGCCAGAATGAAGGCACTTTCCTGGATCAGAGAGAACATTCCAAGCATCAACGCGGACGATCTGATGTTGAACGAGGCTTATGTTTCGATGAATCAGGCTTTGTTTAGTCCGGCTAAGCATGACTTTTATTTCAGATCATCCGTGAACGGGATTGAGACTGACTCCAATACCATTACGATGTCGCTGGATGGTTGGGGAAATGTCATTACATATTATCGTAATGCTTACGAGGGCGATTATCCGTCTCCGACACCTAAGAAGGATACAGCTGCCATTCGCAAGCTATACGAGGATCAGTTTAATGTAAGGCTGGCTTATTTTCCGGAAAGTCTGTACAACAACAGAAGCGGTAACTATTTCTTGGGTTATGTTCCAGAAGACAGTGCCGGTTACGAGAGGGATGCGGATACAGGCAAAGCGTTGAATTACTTTGGCGAAGAGTACCAGAACCTCGTCTCGGGTGATGAAACGATTCCGGAAGTGAAGGATGCCTTCATCCCTTTGACCAGCCCGCTCACAAGCGGGGAGGCGGCAGCCGCGTTGGTTGAACGCTGGTTCAGCATTCCGGACGGCTATGAACTGGATTCCAAATCAATCGGCCAACGCTGGAATGATGGAAATACAAGCGTATGGAATTTGTATTGGAGAAATAACAACATGCCGATGGGCCCGCGGATCTCCGCAGAGGTGGATGCCAGCACCGGACAAATTTATTCTTACTCGTATGTCGTGTTCCGATATTCGGATCAGGAGCCTGAGCAAATAACGAATCCGGTATCCCGTGAAGAGGCCCAGAAGGTGGCGCTGGAGACGGTATCGAGGCTCGTTCCTAACGCTGCTGAAGAATGGAAACTGACCAGTGTCACCGGACCCGGGAACAACGGGGAAACGTACGAGTTCAGTTTCCAGCGGTATGCCGGAGATATTTTCATATTTGGTGACGCGCTCAGCATAACTATAGATCGTGAAGGACAGATTCAAGGCTTTAATTTCAATGCGAGTGCCGATCTCTCGAAGCTGCCGGCTGATGAAACACCGGTTATTTCGGCACAGCAGGCGAAGGAGAAGTATCTTCAGTCTATTGAGCTGAAGCTGAAGTATGCCTTGTACGGCGGATATGTCAACAATCAGGGAAAAGAAGTGGAGAATCAGATACGGTTGGTGTATTACCCGCATAATCAAGCATTGACGAGCGGAGGGACGTTGCTCACTCCTCTTGATGCCAAGGCGGGTGAATGGAAAGAAATCACTCCCCAATTGACGAGCAGAGGCGTTGCGTCTGTGACGGACATAACCGGCCATCCTTCGGAAGCGGCGCTCAATGAACTGGTGAAGCATCAGGTGCTTCAACCAGATAAGGACGGCAAACTGCACCCTGACCGTGACATTACGCTCGGCGAATGGTATCAGCTTCTGGCAGGGGCGCTGAATCCGGCTTATGAGCTGCAGAGCTATGCCCGTTCCTCTGCGGATCCGTATGGCGGACTTGAGCCGGACCATCCGTACTATGGGGCGGTTCAGGTACTGCTCGGGGAAAACTGGCTGACGTTCGACCCGGATACTGTATTAGAACTGGATCATACGCTGACGCGGGAAGAGCTGGCTGTCTCCTTAACGCGCATTTTGAAATACGAGAAGCTGTCCCGGACATTTACACTGCCGAGCGATGTGCCTGGCGTGTCCGATGCCGCATCGATCAAGAACAAGGGAGCAGCAGCGATCACTATTCGTTTAGGCCTGCTTCCGGCTGTGGACGGGAAGTTTATGCCGGAGCGGCAGGTGACAAGGGCAGAGGCGGCGGAAGTGCTCGTGCGTCTATCCAAGCTAGGTGGCCAGAGCGACAGCTTCCTGAGCGGCAGATATTATTATTAATGCGTGTTCATTTCTGGTTCTGGAGGCCTAATTTTGTGTAAAATCGACAAAATTAGGGACCTGGAGCCCTGGGCGTGTGGTAGAATAGAGGTGCATGTGATAGGAGAGCTGGATGGAGGTAGAGTGGATAGATGAAACGGAAACGGAAGAGCACGACAAGTGCCAAATTGCTGCTGGCAGTCATCATCGCATTCGTCGTAGCGGCGGTGCCTGAGCCTGCCGAATTAAGCGATGTTTACGCCACCTCGAACAAGGCGGTTGTTCAATCGGTTGATGCTATTCAAGAGAAACTGCTGAACGCGATGAGCAGCAGGGAGGAAACCGTTCGTTTTGCATATCAAGGGGAGACCAAATCGCTGAAGACACAGCTGAAGAATGCTCTGGATCAGGCGATGGCCAGCGACCCGTACATTCACTACACGATCTCCAGCTATAGCTACGACTACCGTGGCACCTCCTCCTCCGCGGATGTGACGGTCCGGCTGACTTACCGGGAAACCGCGAAGCAGACGGAATATGTCAATGAGCAGACGGAGAGCATTTTGAAATCCTTAATCAAGCCGACCATGAACGATCATGAGAAAGTTAAAGCCATTCATGATTGGGTCGTATTGAACCTTGAATATGATACAACCCTGACCAAATACACAGCCTATGATGCGCTTTCGACCGGCAGTGCCGTCTGTCAGGGGTACGCCCTGTTGACGCACAAGCTGCTCAAGGAAGCAGGGATTACGAACAAGATCGTGGAAGGAACAGCTTACTCTTCCGACAATCCTAGAGGACAGCTGCATGCGTGGAATCTCGTTCAACTCGGCGGCAAGTGGTACCACCTGGATACGACCTGGAATGATCCGTTGCCTGACCGCAAGGGAGAGGTATCCTATACCTATTACTTGCGCACGGATAAACAGATGAGCAAGGATCATACCTGGGTGAAACAATACCCTGAGGCCAGCACGTTGTACCGGGACACGCTGAAGGGGCTAGTGACGAAAGATCGGGCGAAGAGCGTCGTGTACACCCAGCTCATGAATACGCTGGAATACCATCTCTATGATGCCAAATCCATTGTTAAGACGCATAAGGATCTCAGCGCCTTGCTTGCTGCCAGCAGCACCCAAAAGGATAAGCAGCTCGTCTTCCGTTTTAACGGAAATGAGAAGGAGCTTGTCCGGGTTCTGCAAGAGGTGCAGAGCAAGGGAAATGTAGGTTCGATACGCTACTACTATGGTCCATTTGAGGATACGGGAGATTTAAGGGTTCAGATGACCTGGTAAAAATCCCTGCGCTAAATATAAGAGTTGCCCATGAAGAGCATATAGCTCTTCGGGGCAACTCTTTTTTAGAAGCTGATGAATATTGAGAAGGGCCGGGGACAAGCATAGCTTCTGCTTGATTCCCCGGCCTTCTTTTTGCAAGGTTCCTGCACATATAGCATGAAGATTCGTGATTCCGTCTTCGCGTTAAGAGACGCGTTCTGTTCCCAGATCACATTCCTTGAGCGGAATGATGCGGCTTTTCTTCACGATGGCATATCCGAACCAGATGGCCAGGAACAGCGGAATGCTCACATAAGTGGCAAACATGGTGTACCAGTCGATATCCCCGCTTAAATCACCTTGACCGATAATGGCCACAAGGCAGAGGATAAAGGCAAAGATCGGACCGAACGGGAACCAGCGTGCCCGGAACGGCAGCTCACGAAGGTCCCGCCCCTGTGCCTGGAAGGCTTTGCGGAAACGGTAATGACTTACCGCAATCGCAAGCCAGTTAATGAAGCCGCACATGCCCGATGCATTCAGCAGCCAGATGTAGACAACACCGTCGCCGAAGAAGGAAGCCAGGAAAGCGAGCATGCCGACAGATGCTGTTACGATCAGTGCGGCAACAGGAACACCTCTCCGGTTCAGACGACTGAGCCATTTAGGAGCAAGCCCCTGCTTGGCCATCGCGTACAGCACCCGGGTTGAAGCATACATGCCCGAGTTTCCGGCAGACAGAACCGAAGTAAGGATAACCGCGTTCATGACGGATGCGGCGAAGGCAAGACCGGCTCGTTCAAACACCAGTGTGAACGGGCTGACACTAATGCTGTCAATGCTCGATTGAAGCAGACTTGGATGCGTGTAAGGGATCAGCAAGCCAATGACAAAGATCGCAAGAATGTAGAAAATGAGGATGCGCCAGAACACCTGGCGGATCGCTTGCGGCACATGCTTGCGCGGATTCTCGCTTTCCCCGGCGGCCACGCCGATCAGCTCCGTGCCCTGGAAGGAGAACCCTGCCGCCATGAACACGCCAATGAGCGCAAAGAATCCGCCGTGCACAGGCCCGCCGCCAAGATCGAAGTTGGAGAAGCCGACCGCTTCGCCGCCCAGAATGCCGAAGATCATGAGCACACCCACGATCAGAAAGACGATCACCGTCACGACTTTAATCATGGCAAACCAGTATTCGGACTCTCCGTAGCCTTTGGCTGACAACACATTCAGTCCAAACATAATGCCCAGGAACAGCAGGCTCCACAGGAAGGAGGGGCTGTCCGGGAACCAGAATTTGATGATGACCGTCGCTGCCGCCAGCTCTGCGGCGATGGTAACCGCCCAGTTGTACCAGAAGTTCCAGCCGACGGCAAAGCCGAAGGCGGGGCTGACATAGCGGGATGCATACGTACTGAACGAGCCTGAATCCGGCAAATACGTAGCCAGTTCTCCGAGACTGGTCATCAGGAAATATACCATAAGGCCGACGGCCGCATAAGCGATGAGCGCGCCTCCCGGTCCTGCCGACGATATGGCTCCGCCGCTGGCCAGGAACAGCCCGGTGCCGATGGAGCCGCCAAGGGCGATCATCGTCATATGCCGCGTCTTGAAGCTCGGCTTCAGCGATGTCGCCGGTGTAGATGTCTTACGATTCAAAACCTAACACTCCTCTATACGAAATTAAGGGCACATGATGCCATGCGAGACGGACAAAGGCACAATCCTTCAACTGCATGGACCATGCTGACCCGCTGCTTCCCATATACGGGATGATCTCTTGCGTAGAAAAACATAAAGGACCGCAGGTTGTTACCTGCGGTCTGTTCCATAGACGCCGCACCAAACCTTCCAGAAGATAGCGCAACACGGTTGCCCGCCGGCCGTTCACATTATAGATGAACATGCAGGCGCTCCGTGACAGTTCCGTTTCTTTCGACAACGGCCCCAGCATG
The DNA here is from genome assembly GCF_002276395.1 of Paenibacillus sp. 7541. NCBI lineage: Bacteria > Bacillati > Bacillota > Bacilli > Caryophanales > Paenibacillaceae > Paenibacillus > Paenibacillus sp. 7541. The sequence continues at coordinate 107,083 of NZ_NQLZ01000026.1, forward strand.
GGGGCCAAGAGTGATTCCCCCCACACTTCGGCAGACGCGCCTTTCACCCGTGCTTCATCGGCTCCTCTTCGCCTTCACACGCTTACTGATCACGTCCGCAACCTCTACCTCATCGTAGGAATGATGAGGCTATCTCATATTTGATTTTCCCAGGATTGCCAACAACAATCGCTTCGTATCCGATGTAGACGCCACATATAGATGTATCGGATCATTCCGTACTATATATGGTGTTGGATGACTGCGGATGCTTAGAGTTATTGACACATCCGTACACAAGAGATTCCTAGTATATATCACATGAAGTGTTAGATGCAATGGTTAAATTTACTTGCGCCCCATCAGGTGAGGCGTTTCTGTGACATTTAGGATTTGGAGCGCTTGGCCATCTGCTGCCACACGGTGCCGGCGGCTTCTTCGCCGGACTGAATGCGCTCCAGCGCCATTCTCGCCTGCAGGCTAACCTCGAATTCCGGATCATCGGCCGCTTCCTCCAGGGCAGGTCTGGCCTCTTCAGTGCCAACCTCGTACAGGAAGCGGGCTGCGCGCCAGCGTACAATTTTGCTGCTGTCCTTCAGCGCCTCGGTCATGACCGGCGTTGCTGCCGGATCGCCGATGTCGGAGAGGGTATCTCCAGCAGTACGCCGAACGGCCGGCGAGTCATCCCGCATCGCTTCATACAGAAGCTCCATCGCTTCCGGCGTGCGCAGATCCCCGAGATAGACGACTACCAGCCTGCGGATCTGCATCTTCGGATCATGAAGCGCCTTGCGCAGCAGCGGGATATGCTGCTCGGTCGGCTCCAGCACCTCCAGCGCGGCATAACGCACCCGCCAGTCTTCATCCTGCAGCGCGGCTTCCATTTCCGCATCGGTCAGCTTCCGCCGCTGCTCCACAAATTCCTCATCGCTGGCCCCGTGTGCGATAGCCTGGGCAACAACCTTGTCCAGACGCTCCTGCGGGAACGCTGCCTCAAGCTCTTGCTCCACCTCGCGGGCTATTTCCGAAAGCTCACCATAGCGAACGCCATAATCTTTCAGCTTCCGTTCCTTGATGAGCGTGGCGGTCGCTACCTCGGTTACCGCCTCCGTAAAGCGGGAGGAGAGGGCGATCCGCTCCTCGCGGTTGCCGCTCTTGACCCGGATTTGCATCGGGATGCCGCGGAAGAACTGAACGAACACCTGCGCCTCACCGAAGGCAAAGCCCTCTTCGTCATTGTTCAGCCCTTCGGTCAAGCCCTCCTGGCCGAACATCTCCTGCACAGCACCAAGGATGGATGGCCATTCCGCATTGCCTTTCCGGTCGAGGGCGATAAAATCGGCGGTATGGAAAATGCTCTTGACGCCAGGGATATGCAGCAGCTGCCGAATCCAGGCCGGGGCGGAGCGTTCATTGTCTAGTGTATATGTTTTTCGGATCCCGGGCTCCAGCGTCTCATCAAGATGAAGCTTCATGGAGTTCGGGCTCGGGGTAGGTTCGATAAAAGTGATTTTCATTGCATTTTTCAGCCTCCTTTGGCTCTATTGTACCTTTTTTCATTGACAGAAAAAACATCCCGCCTGCTTTCGCACACAATTTCCCTCGACTTTGGATAAAAAGAGGAAACACTTGTAAAACTGATACTGGCTAACCTTTTGCAGTTGTACATTCATTTTCCATCGGGAGGTTGTGTGACTCATGCACAAAGGACAGGAGAAGAAGCTGGCGATCGTTTGCTTTATAGCCGCGGCGATCATGCTGTACGCAACCGTAAAGGCCTGCTTGCGCATGCTGCATTATTTTGGCTGACGCCACCCGTTTTTCGCATGACATTCGTATCAAAGCTAGAAAGGCTACTGAAGCTATTAAAGCCATCATCGAGGAGTGAACCTGAATGTCGTTTCTGGACCCAGTATTAATGAGCCGGATTTTGTTCGGTTTGACCTTGTTTGTACATATCGTGTTTGCAACCATCGGGGTTGGGATTCCGATCATGCTGGCGCTGGCGGAGTGGAGAGGGATACGGACGGGGGATTTCCATTATACGCTGCTTGCCCGAAGGTGGGCGCGGGGTTATGTCATTACGGTAGCCGTCGGTGTAGTGACAGGCACGGCCATCGGTTTGCAGCTGAGTCTGCTGTGGCCGACATTTATGCGGGTTGCGGGTAAAGCGATCGCGCTGCCGCTGTTTATGGAGACCTTTGCCTTTTTTGTGGAGGCCATATTCCTTGGGATCTACCTGTACACATGGGACCGTTTCAAAAATAAAGCCATGCATCTGCTGCTCCTCATTCCGGTGGCGATCGGCTCCTCGGCATCGGCCTTCTTCATTACGAGCATGAACGCGTTTATGAACCAGCCGCAGGGTTTCGAATTGGTGGACGGGGTATTTACGAATGTGAACCCGTTTGTCGCGATGTTCAATCCGGCCACGCCGACCAAGGTCAGCCATGTGCTGGCTTCCGCCTATACCACAAGCGCGGGGGCGCTGGCCAGCATCGCTGCTTTCAGCCTCCTTCGGGGACGAACCCATGTCTATTTTAGAAAAGCGCTCAAGCTGTCGGTGATCGCCACTTTCGTATTTGCGATCGCCACCGTCACGATTGGAGATTTCTCGGGCAAGTTTCTGGCTAAATATCAGCCGGAGAAGCTGGCGGCCATGGAATGGCACTTCGAGACGATGCGGTACGCGCCGCTTATATATGGCGGGGTGCTCGATGAGGATCACAATGTTCGATTCGGGCTGGAGATTCCATATGCTTTAAGCATTCTAGCCGGCAACAACCCGGCCACCGAGGTCATCGGGCTGAATGATTTTCCGGAAGATGAGCGACCGCCGCTGTCCATCCATTATTACTTTGATCTGAAGGTGACCATCGGGATGCTGATTGTGCTGATTCCGCTGCTTTACATGTTCCGCAAGAAACTTCCTGGCAAAAAGCCTTATCCAAAATGGCTCCTGCTCAGTATATTGGCTTTGGGGCCGCTTACGATGAGCGCCATCTGGCTGGGATGGTTCCTCGCCGAAATCGGCAGACAGCCTTGGATATTGCGGGGATATATGAAGGTGGAGGAAGCGGCTACAACGTCGCCAAGCGTCGGCTGGATGCTGGTGCTGTTCATATTGCTCTATCTGGTGCTTTGCGTCTCGGCCGTGCGGGTGCTGAGCCAGCTGTTCCGCAACCGGAAGGCAGAGGAAGAGATCGAGGCCCAGGGGCTTGAAATTGAAGGAGGCGACGGCCAGTGAGCTACGAAATCGTTGCGATTACCGTCCTGTGGACATTTCTGTTCGGTTATTTGCTGATTGGCTCCATTGATTTCGGCGCCGGCTTCTTCAGCTTTTACAGCGTTCTGACAGGCCATCAGAATAAAATCCACAACATCATCCAGCGCTATCTGTCCCCGGTGTGGGAAGTGACCAACGTGTTTCTGATCTTTTTTGTGGTGGGACTGGTCGGCTTCTTTCCCGACTCGGCCTACTATTATGGCACGGCGCTGCTCGTTCCGGGCAGTCTGGCGCTTGTTCTCCTTGCCATTCGAGGGGCCTATTACGCCTACCACACCTACGGCACCCAGATCGAGAACAACATTGTTCACATGGCGCTCTACGGAGCTACCGGGCTGCTAACTCCGGCGGCACTGTCTACCATTCTCGCCATTTCCGAGGGCGGCATCATTCATGAGCATGACGGCATCGTCACCCTGAATTGGCTCCGTTTTTTTGCGAACCCGTATACCTGGTCCGTCATTTTGTTGGCGCTGGTCAGCGTGCTGTATATTTCAGCGATGTTTCTGACCTATTACGCGAACCGGGCAGGGGACGAAGCGGCCTTCGGCGTCGTGAGGGCTTATGCGCTGGCATGGAGCGGACCGACGATTTTGGCATCGGTGTTTGCCTTTTTTCAACTTAACCATCAGAACCCGGTGCATTTTCAGAACATGGTCGATATCGCTTGGATGTTTATTGCTTCCTTTATTTGCTTCGCCATTGCGGTTTATCTTGTATGGAGGAAAATAAGGCTGGGCCTGGCCTTCATTATGGTTATGCTGCAGTTCGCCTTTGCCTGGTACGGTTACGGGCGCTCGCATCTGCCGTATGTGCTCTACGATTACATCAGCATTCATGAGAGCATTACAAACGATGCGATGGCCATTGCGCTGATCGCTGCATTTGTGCTCGGGTTATGCGTGCTGATTCCGTCGCTTTTGCTGCTGATGAGACTGTTTCTGTTTGATGCCAACTACATTCGCGGTAAATCCGCCAAGAAGGGATGAGGCGCGTGGAAGACTTTCACATCTTTATTTTGCCGCTGGTAACCGTGTGTGCAGCTGTTATATTCATGGCTATATACGCCCTGAAATACAAGGACCCTTCAGATTAGGAACAAGCTGACTTGCCGCCTGTCATAACGAAGAATCATAAATAATGTAAGTTGAGCCGCCAGGGGTAAAAAGGGTAAAATACAGGTAATGGAAGGAGGGGCAGCATGCCAAGAATCCGCTATAACAACATCGACAATGTTAGTACGGATAAAACCCTGAAGCAATTCAGACAGTGGCGGGAAGAACGTCGCCAGAAGAAAAAGGATTACTCCTATGTCATACCGAACATGACGCCTGATCTTCAGTATTTGCACAGCAACCGGCACGAAGCTTCCGTTACCTGGGTCGGACATGCTACATTCTTCATTCAGTATGAAGGGATGAATATCGTTACAGATCCTGTATGGGCGCGAAGAATGGCGTTTACGAAGCGTCTTGGCGAGCCGGGAATTCCGATTCAGGATATTCCGCCGCTGGACATCATTCTGATCTCCCACTCCCATTACGACCATATGCATATCGCTTCGATCCGCAAGCTGTACCGGGAAGGTACCACAATTATCGTGCCGGTAGGATTGAAACGCAAAATGCTGAGCAAAGGCTTTCGGCGCGTAATGGAGCTGCAGTGGTGGGAAACAGCGGAAATTGGCAGTGTCAAAATCTCGTTTGTTCCTACACAGCACTGGACCCGCCGTACACCGTTTGATACGAATACGTCGCATTGGGGCGGATTCGTGCTGGAGCCGATTGCGCAGGATGCCAATTCAGGCGCTTCAAGCCCCGAGAGTGCTTCAGAGGCTGCCGAAGGCGGGGAGAAGCCAGCTGCGGAGCAGCAGACCCGGATTCTGCCTCCGAACATATATTTTGCCGGTGACAGCGGGTATTTCCAGGGCTTTAAGCTGATTGGGGAACGATTCAATATCCACCTTGCCTTGATGCCGATCGGCGCTTATGAGCCGGAATGGTTTATGACCTCGCAGCATGTGAATCCGGAGGAAGCGCTGCAGGCTTTTCTTGACGTAGGGGCCGAGACGATGATCCCGATGCATTACGGCACGTTCAAGCTGGCGGACGATACGGCGCAAGAGGCGCTGGAGCGGCTGGAGGCGGAGCGGAAGCGGCTCGGCATTGCAGAGGAACGGGTACGGGTGCTGAAATACGGCGAGACGTTCAAGGTTCAGCCGGAGAGACGCAGTGTGCAATCCTAGACAACGGCTTCCTTCAATATAAAAAAATGGATAACCTTCTGTACCTTTTTGGTGATATGCCGCCTGGTACAGGAGGTTTTATTGTGCTTCCATCCTCGGTGTCGAATCTTACATACTTCGTTCGCGGTGTCACTTATGCTATAATGTGCAAATAAACCAATAGTTTAAAAAGGATGGTAATGCTTAATGATCAGTACAAGCGGCGTAACGCTCCGCTATGGAAAACGAGCACTGTTTGAAGACGTAAATATAAAGTTCACTCCCGGCAACTGCTACGGACTTATCGGAGCCAACGGTGCGGGGAAATCGACTTTTCTGAAGATTCTGTCCGGCGAGATTGAACCGAACCAGGGCGAGGTGCACATGACGCCGGGTGAGCGAATGGCTGTTCTGAAGCAGAACCATTATGAATATGACGATTATCCGGTTCTGGAGACGGTAATTATGGGTCATGCGCGTCTCTATGAGATCATGAAAGAGAAGGATGCGCTGTACGCGAAGCCGGACTTCTCCGAGGAAGACGGCATGCGTGCCGGTGAGCTGGAGGGCGAGTTCGCGGAGCTGAACGGATGGGAAGCCGAGTCGGACGCATCCGCACTCCTGATTGGTCTCGGCATTCCGCGCGAGCTGCACGACAAGAAGATGGCAGAGCTGAGCGGCAACGAGAAGGTGCGGGTGCTCCTGGCCCAGGCGCTCTTCGGGCGTCCGCATAACCTGCTCCTTGACGAGCCGACCAACCACCTGGATCTGGAATCGATTCAGTGGCTGGAGAACTTCCTCATGGATTATGAAGGCACCGTTATTGTGGTATCTCATGATCGGCACTTCCTGAACAAGGTATGTACCCATATCGCAGATATCGATTTCGGCAAAATCCAGCTGTACGTCGGCAACTACGACTTCTGGTACGAGTCCAGCCAGCTGGCGCTTCAGCTGCAGCGGGAATCGAACAAGAAGAAGGAAGAGAAGATCAAGGAACTGCAGGCGTTTATCCAACGCTTCTCGGCGAATGCTTCGAAATCGAAGCAAGCGACTTCCCGGAAGAAGCAGCTGGACAAAATTACGCTGGAGGACATTCGCCCTTCAAACCGTAAATACCCGTTCCTTAACTTTAAGCCGGAGCGTGAGGCAGGCAAGCAGCTGCTGACCGTGGACAGCATCACCAAAACGATCGAAGGCGAGAAGGTTCTTAATAATGTCAGCTTCGTTGTAAACAAAGGCGATAAGATCGCATTTGTCGGTCCGAACGGCATTCCGAAGACGACGCTGTTCCAGATTGTGATGGGCGAGAGTGAAGCGGACGCTGGTGAATACAGCTGGGGTGTCACAACAACGCAGGCATATTTCCCGAAGGATAACTCCGCATACTTTGACGGGGTTGACCTGAACCTGGTGGAATGGCTTCGCCAGTACTCCCATGATCAGGATGAGACATTCCTGCGCGGGTTCCTCGGTCGGATGCTCTTCTCCGGTGAGGAAGCCCTGAAGAAGGCAAGCGTTCTGTCCGGGGGCGAGAAGGTGCGCTGCATGCTGGCCAAGATGATGCTGAACGGTGCCAACGTGCTTATCTTTGACGAGCCGACCAACCACTTGGATCTCGAATCCATTACGGCGCTGAATAACGGCCTGATCGACTTTGACGGCACGATTCTGTTCACGTCCCATGACCATCAGTTCATTCAAACGATTGCCAACCGCATCATCGAGATTACGCCTAACGGTGTGATCGACCGCGTGATGAGCTATGACGAGTATCTCGAAAGCGAAGAGATCAAGGCGCTGCGCGCAAGCATGTATCCGGTGGAGGCTTAACCTGCCGAACCTGGTTCTCCGAGATATGAAAGGCCTGCAAGAGTATGAATCTTGCAGGCCTTTTGTGTGTCTTTCTAAGTATTGTGGAAGAGGAAGGGACGCGGTATACGGTATTAAAAAGGCCGAAGAATCAGCATACGCCTGTCTTCGACCTTCTCGTCCGGCTCATCTGCCTTGACAGCAGGGGATACCGGGGGTGCGGCTTGTCTTGCTGCCTCGTGAGGACGAAGCTGCAAGAGCATCACATGTGGCTTACGATCCGCCAGTGCGCCGCCGCTGGTTGTTCGGTTTTTTGTTGTTTTGGCTTTTCATTTTCGAGGATGATCCGGGCTGGAAATGCCCGGGCTTTTGGGATGCGCTCTGCTGCTTTTTCTGCTCAAGCTTTTGGCGGATCGCATCAGCCAGGTTAATTTTACGGGAATGCTCATTTTCAGTCATGACAGCATCCTCCTTATGTAGGATTGTCCTCATTTTATTCCTTTTTAAAAATGCATACAAGGGTAACAATAATTTATATTAAATATTACGCCGCGACGAATCTTTGTCGCAAGCAAGCGTGCGTGTGTTTGTCAGCCGTATGAAGAGCTTCGGCTGGAATAATCGTGAGGCTGCAGTTTCTTGTTCTCGCACATCGAATGGGCAAAGGAGATCATAGGGTGAACGCATATGACAACATAAAAAAAGGGGAGCGAGGGGCTTGGGTCAGCATTGCTGCCTACCTGGTTCTGTCCGTTTCCAAGCTCGTCAGCGGGTACATGTTCGCCTCAAGCGCACTTCTGGCTGACGGGTTTAATAACTTGACTGACATCGTGGCGTCAGCCGCCGTGCTGATTGGACTGCGCATCTCCCAGAAGCCGCCGGACTCCGATCATGCTTATGGCCATATGAGAGCAGAGACGGTTGCGGCATTAATCGCTTCGTTCATCATGGCGGTGGTGGGCATTCAGGTGCTGGTGGAGGGCTTCCGGTCCTTCTTTACCGGAGGCAAGGGCACGCCGGATCTGATGTCAGCTGCTGTAGCTGCAGTGTGTGCGCTGGCCATGCTCGGCGTATATCGCTACAACCGCAATCTCGCACGCCAAATTGATAGTCAGGCATTGATGGCTGCTGCGAAGGACAATCTGTCGGATGCGCTGGTCAGTGTGGGCGCAGCGGTAGGCATCATCGGCTCCCAGTTCGGATACCCATGGCTGGATACGCTCGCTGCGATTGCCGTCGGGATCATTATTTGCAGAACAGCATGGGAAATATTCAAGGACAGCACACATAGCCTGACTGACGGATTTGATGAGAACCGGTTGTCTGACCTGAAAGAGAGCATTGCCCGCACACCGGGCGTAGAAGGCATTAAAGATGTGAAAGCCAGAATTCACGGCAATCATGTATTGGTTGATGTCGTTATTGAGGTTGATCCGGAGCTGAGTGTGCGCGAAGGCCATCATATCAGTGACCTGATCGAGGAGAAGATGGAGAAGCTGCATAACATTATGAGCGTCCACATCCATGTGGAGCCAAGGGCGGACCACCCGAAATTGGGGGCGGACCAAGCCGATCGTTCCCCATCTTGATAACGCTCTGAACAGGGGGGCCACGAGCGCATGACAAACATCCCGGACTCCAGTTGATGGAATCCGGGATGTACTATATTCATGAAGATTAAGTTTGATCCACGAAGAGCCAGGCCTTGCCAAGCCAAGTGTAGATTTCTACCCATTCACCGCCAGCTACCGTGATGCGCTCTCCTGTCGTTTTCACCTTTTGCGGGGCCAGGGCACCGATTTTTACTCCGTTAGGCGTATTGTAGAAATACGCAACTTCCGTCAAAATAACATCCTCGGATGGGAACAACACAACCAGTTCCGGCTTGATGATCGGTTCGCTCTGGATTGGCTCATATGTAGCCTCCGTAACGGTGCCCGTAACCGGGTCTGCGCTTGCAACAGCAGTCATCGACAAGGCCAGCGTCAAAGCGGTGGTGATGGCTAGAGTGTTCTTTTTGTTCATGGTACATCCTCCTTGTAAGCGTTGTAGTATTCTGATCAGTATCGTAATACCACAAAATGGATGACATGAACCAAGGGAGCAGGGAAGAGTGATCTGAAAATGTGACAAGCTTCCTCATTTCATATATACTTTGGGAGGAAAACCATAGAGAGAGGTTGTCCTACAACGGTATCTTTTGTGGAGGGGAAATCAATGAGTCGTCCGAGGAAAAGACGAGGTGGAATCTGGCTGACATTGCTGATTCTGATCATCGCCATATTGGGGGCAGGAGTGTGGTTTATCTCTCCGACGCAGAAGCTGGATCTCGGATACCGCGCTGTCGATTTTAAACCGAAGCTGCTGCAAATGGTAGAGACGCGAGAGGCACAAATGATCTTGACGCCCGAAGAGGTAGGGAACCTATCGAAGAAAAATTTGATTCAGTATTTGAGAGAACATGACCTGGGCGTAGAAATCACCGGCGCTGCATTCAGAATGGATGGAGATACGATGCTGGCCGATATTAATGGCCGCTGGGGGCTGCTTCCGTTCGGGGCTCTGCTGCAGTTTCATATGACGGCTGACGGGAGCTTTATTTATCTCAAGCATGAGGCTACAACGATTCGGGGGGTCGATGTCCCAACGTCGTGGTTCCATCTTTCTGACATTCAAGTATCGCTGAAAGAACATTTGCCGGATCTTGTTACTGTAAGGGACGTTGAATTTTTGCAGGATGGCATGAAGCTGTCCTTTAAGCTGGACTGGACATCATTGCCTTTATTATTAAAATAACGGAAGTACACACACGCAACAACGAAGGATTAGATCATGAAGCAGACTCGGGAAGGGCAACCGGACCGGGTCTTTTTTTATTCCATCAATTTTCAGAAAACAATATGAAAATTATAATTATGTAAACATTGACATGGATCGATAGCAGGATTATAATCAATTTTGTTTAGTAATAAATGCTTTAGTTCTAAACTATTTAAAAAGGAGTCACCATAACTTTATGAATAGCGAGGCTGGGGCAGGAAAAGGGGCGTAATCTTACAATGTCCATCCAGAACGACATCCTGGAAGTGGAGATGCTATTTAAGAAGATGCTGCGCACCGTCCAGAGCGAATGGCAGAAGGAGGGCTTCCCGAAGCTGGGAAGAAGTCAATTTACCACGCTTGAGAAGCTGAATGAACTTGGGGCGATGCGGCTGTCTGACGTGGCGGATACGATCCATGTCACGGGCGGCGCGGTCACCGGCATATCCGATAAGCTGATCGAAGGGGGATATGCTCGCCGGGTTCGTGATTCCCAGGATCGGAGAGTTGTGTATCTGGAAATTACGGATCAAGGGCGTGAGTTGATCCGGCAGCTGGATAAGAAGCGCGCCGAGCTTTCCGAACTGCTGTACGGTTTTTTGACGGAGGAGGAGATTCGGCAGCTGCGGATCATATACCGCAAGATTATCGAGAACATTGAAACGATTCACGGTCAAGTCGGCTCCGATGACTGAGTTTTTTTGGGAACAAGATTTTACTGAATTTATGGCTGATATGAGCAGAAGTTATTCAACATCATTTCGTGAAGGAAAGAGAGTGATATTTGCATGAGCACCCCTATTGCGGCTCACAAGGGTGAGAACATCAAGAAAGGGCCGATCATCGCGGCATTGATGATCGGTGCTTTCGTAGCGATACTGAACCAGACCCTAATGAACGTCGCTTTGCCGAGCATTATGACCAGTCTGGATATTAAACCGACCATTGCCCAGTGGCTGACCACGGGCTTCATGCTGGTGAACGGGGTTCTGATTCCGGTCACGGCGTTTTTGATCGCCCGTTTTTCAACGCGGCAGCTTTTTATTACGGCGATGAGCGTGTTTTCACTTGGAACGCTCATATGCGCGATCAGCCCGAACTTCGGCTTTCTGCTGACAGGTCGCCTTGTCCAGGCAGCGGGAGCAGGGATTATTATGCCGCTGATGACCGTCGTATTTCTGAATATATTCCCTGTTGAGAACCGCGGCAAGGCGATGGGAATGATGGGGATCGCCATGATTTTTGCCCCGGCCATCGGCCCGACGTTATCGGGATATATCGTTGAGCACTCCACATGGCGAGTATTGTTTTACATGATTTTGCCGTTTTCGATCATCGCAACTTTGATCGGTGTGTTCTTCCTGAAGAACGTGACCGAAGTAAGCCGGCCGAAGCTCGACACACTCAGCATCATTTTGTCGACGATCGGCTTTGGCGGCTTGCTGTACGGCTTCAGTGACGCTGGCAACAACGGATGGTCCAGCACAACCGTCATTGCAACGCTGACTGCGGGTGTGATCGGGCTGGTCCTGTTTGTATGGCGCCAGATGACGGTCAAGGTACCGATGCTGGAATTCCGAATATTCAAGTACAACATGTTTACATTAACGACCTTGATCAACGTCATTGTTACCATGGCGATGTTCGCAGGCATGATCCTGCTCCCGATATATCTTCAGCAAATCCGGGGCTTCACACCAGTGGAATCCGGCCTGTTGATGCTTCCAGGAGCGATTCTAATGGGCATTATGTCCCCGATTACAGGGGCGATTTTCGACAAGGTTGGCGCCAAGTGGCTGGCGGTTGCAGGCTTGCTGATTACGGCGATTACGACCTGGGAGTTCAGTAATTTGACCGAAACGCTGTCGTATGGGCATATTATGATGATCTATACCGCGCGGATGTTCGGGATGTCACTGCTGATGATGCCGATCCAGACCGCCGGTTTGAACGCATTGCCACAGAGCATGAACGCCCATGGCACGGCAATGTCCAACACGCTGCGCATGGTTTCCGGTTCGATCGGAACCGCGATTCTGGTAACGATTATGGCTACCCAGGCGGAAAGCCGCGGGGCAGCGATGGTTCAGTCCGGACAATTTAATCCGCAGAATCAGGCCGATATGCTCCAGGTTGCCCATGAATCGACCATTTACGGCATTAACTATGCGTTTGTCATTGCGACATGGATCACCGTTGTTTCCTTGCTGCTGGCATTCTTTATTAAGAAGACTACGCCGGCCGAGGAGCCGAGAACCGCGGGCAACACGGAGGCGCCAGCAGCTGTGTAATTACCGCCTGAAATACGAAGTGATCCGAAGAAGGGAATTCCCCCGCAAGCTGCGGGTGGAGCTCCCTTCTTTTTGTTGTGCCGCTGATTCGGGCTTCTCCCCAAAGGGTAACTATGGGGTATCCGATGACAACATTACTGAAAGTGAGGTTGGATAGAATGCTAACCCAAATCAGCGTAGCCGTCATTGCTGTCGCTTTTGCGGTGCTCGTTTTTTTCCTGATTAGAACACTTAAAGCAGCAACCCAGTCACTCGACAAAGTAACGCAGACGCTCCAGGATGTTCAGAAGACGGTGGACGAATTAAGTTATGAGGTGAAACAGACGATTCGGAATACCAATGATATTGCAGTGGATATTCAACATAAAATGCAGCAGATTAATCCGGTTATGGATACCGTGAAAAACTTGGGCGAGGCATTGAGCGAGGTCAGCTATGCAGTGAAGCAGGTATCTGCTGGCATGGTCAGCCGATTCAAGCACAAGCCTGCCGAGCCTCAGCAGGAAGCGGTCAGGGAGCGCTCGCTGCCTGAGCCTGGAACGAAGCAGGATCGCACCATTCAATCCTACGAATCGGTGTATGAAGCGTCTCGGGAAACGACCAAGGGCCGCAATTGGCTAAGCTATGTCGATATGGCTGTCGGACTGTGGAACAGCTTCCGCCGCCAGAGAGCCAGATAAGAAGATGTACACGTACGGAGAAAGAACAACAAGCCAGCTTGTGCGTTAGCACCGGACACACGGATTCGGACAGGAAGGAGGAGGGAGTATGCGGACGATCGTACTGCTGCTCATGACGATGCTGCTGTCAACAGGAGGAGAGGCTGACGCGCCGGTCGTCAGTTCGGCGGGCATACCAGATAACGATGCCGCTTATACCGCCAGCCCATTCAGACTCCTTAATGATCGCGAAGTGGTACAGGATGAGCCCATGTCCTTGAACGGAGTGGACCTAAACGACACCAAGACTGAAATTGTGCACAAACTGGGTGCTCCTGCGGCGATAAAGGATGACCCGATCCAGCATGTTACCGTATTGCATTATGATCATATGGAAATCGGAATCGATCATGACCGAACGGAATATGTACATGTCAAGCCTTCAGCGGGAGAGTTTCAGTTGAATGGGCAGCCTGTTCCGATGACAATCCGTGATATTCATGCTTTTCTCGGGCAGCCCGACCATGCAGCCGAGGACGGGGATGTGTACGTTCGGGGAAACGAAGCACTGAAGGTATTTATGAATCGGGATAGCGGTCATATTACAGGAATCGATTTATTTTTCTCACATATAGAATAAAAAAAGTGTTTCAGACCGACTGAAAGTGGTTAATATCTAATGGACCTATATCCTGTAGGTGATTATGGAGCGCTATTAGGGGAGGTTTTCGACATATGTCATCCACCAATACGAAATCATATGCTAAAGTTGTAGAGAACGGCACCCTCGCCGCTCAGGAAATAGAGAATCTGCATCAATCCGGCTACACGACAGATCAAATCTATGTGCTTGCACATGATTCCGACAAAACAAGTAAAATCGCCGAGGTGGCCGGAAGCCGCGAGGTTGGAATGAAAGAGGAAGGGCTGTTTGGCTCGTTTGCGAACCTGTTTCGTTCCAGAGGCGATGAGCTGCGCGCCAAGATCGAATCGCTGGGCTTCACCGCAGCGGAGGCCGCTTTCTATGAAAAGCAGCTGGATATTGGCAAAGTACTTGTTATTGCAGTGAAGAATGATGAATGAATTCGATACTGCCCCATACTCGAACAAATGCCGGTGTCGTGCCATGGGCAGAAGATATAATCTAAGACATAGATAAGGAATGGGACCCTGATCTGTCCCATTCCTTATCTATGTTTTTAACATGTAGTGGGTTTAGTGGGTTATACCCTTGCTTGATTGATTTCATAGATTCCTGAAATTGCACAACCGATCCCATAATTCGGTTGTAGTATAATGAAATTCATAATGACACTTACGGGGAATCAGTCATCGTTAAAGGAGCGGAACATGAAAATATTAATCGTAGACGACAATCCGACTAACGTTATTATCATACGCGAAATTTTGAAAAAGGAAGGCTTCCGGGATACGCTGGCTGCTTCCTCCGCCCTTGATATGCTGGAGCATCTGGGGATCGGCGATCATACGGACGCGCTTCGTCCGGGCAGAGTCGGGATCGATCTGATTTTGCTGGATATGATGATGCCGGAGATGGACGGGATCGAGGCTTGCCGGATCGTCCAGCAGTATGAGCATTTGAAGGATATTCCGATCATTATGGTGACGGCTGTTGGCGATTCCAAGAAGCTGGCTGAAGCGCTGGATGCCGGGGCAATGGACTATGTTACGAAACCGATCAACAAGGTGGAGCTCATGGCCAGAATCCGTCTGGCGCTGCGGTTGAAGCATGAGAAAGATTGGCACAAGGAGCGGGAGCAGCGGGTTCAGGATGAGCTGAGGCTGGCGGCGATGGTGCAAAACGCGGTGCTCAGTTCCCCGATTGTGAACGATCAGGTCGAAATTCATGCCCTGTATCAGCCGTCAGCGGAGCTGGCAGGGGACTTGTACGCCTGGTATCCGATCAGTGAAGACAGGTATGGTGTCATCTTGCTGGATATGATGGGACACGGCATATCCTCATCCCTGTTTTGCATGTTTATCGCCTCGGTATTGAAGGACACCGTAACGACCTACGTGGAACCGGAGAAGGTGATCCAGGAATTGAATCGGCGGTTTAATCAGCTGCATATTGAGGAGCAGCTCATTCAGTATTATTTTACCGCCATCTATTTAGTAGTAGATACTCGATTGAAACGGGTCGATTATGTCAATGCGGGTCATCCGCCGGCGCTGTTTTTCCAGGAGGATGGCAGTGTAGTAACACTCGATCAGGGCTGCTGCCCTGTCGGCTTGTTTGACCGGATTGAGGAGATGGAGCCGCGGAGCTTCCATTATGAAGGCCAGGGGCATTTGGTGATGTATACGGATGGCTTGCTGGAGCTGGTCGACGGCGGACACGATGAGAAGCTAAGCTTCCTCCAGGAGCGGCTTGGCGGTTCCCATGACTGGAGAGAAGAGGAGATGAGGGCACAATTTTTTGTAGACCACTTGTCCGAGGAGCGGGAAGATGATAAATGTCTTGTATGGGTATGTCTTAAATAAAGGAGAGGGACAAGCGTCATGAAATTAAGAAGCAAGCTAGTCATCGGCTTTTCCACCTTGCTTGGTCTCATGCTCGTTCTGACTATGGTCGGCTACGACAGATTAAGCTACATGCGAGATCAGATGGATACGATATACGGAGAGCGTTATCAGAAAGTAAGGGATTCGAGCCAAATGCGGGGCGAAGTGAACAACATGGCCCGCGCGCTCACCAATCTGATTGCGACAGGAACGGTCGACAATTTCGAGGCGAGCAGACATGAGATCCAAAGTATGACCGACCGGGCTTTTGAGCTGTATGGGACACTTCATCAGAGCGTCACAAGTGCGGAGGAACAGCAGTTTTTGGCCCGAATTGATGATGCCGTCGGAAGCTATGTGGACTATCAGAATCACATATTGGAACTGATGGAGGCTGGCGATATCCAGGAAGCCAACCGGATTCGCATCACCAGCGGGCAGGCGGTTCAGGAGGAAATGCTGAGCAGTCTGAACGCGCTGGCGGATTACGAGGATCAGAAAATTGCCGAGGATATTGAGTTGGCCCAGTCCGCTTATGAGCGTTCGATCCAAATGAGCATTTACTTAATGAGCGGCGGTCTTCTGCTCGGATTCCTGGTCATTCTGTGGATCGTGCCAAGCATTACACGCGGCATTAACGTGGTATCTCTGATGCTGAAAAGCTTCGGTGAGGGCAGGCTGAAGGCGATCAGCCGGATCAAGGTGCCGTCGAAGGATGAATTTGGCGAGGTTGCGCGCGTGTTCAAGGAATTGTCTGCGGACATTCTGGAGAAACAGAAGGTGGAGGAAACCTATCTCCAAGCGCAAAAAGATCAGTCGTGGATCAATTCCAACATGGCCCGGATTACCGAGCTGCTTGAAGGGATTAATTCGCTTGAAGAAGTTGGCCAGCGCTTCATCAGTGAGTTCACGCCGGTGCTGGGCTGCCGATACGGGGCTATCTATATCCGGCAGGAGGACAAGCATCCGAACAAGCTTGAAATGAAAGGCTCGTATGCGCATGAGGGCGGCGAGGAGCCGAAGGATGTGTTTATGATTGGCGAAGGGCTTGTCGGACAAGCTGCGCTGGACAAAAAGCCGATCAAGCTGGAACGTGCGCCGGAAGACTATATGAACATCCACTCGGCATGGGGATCATCCAAGCCGGGCATGATTGTGATTTATCCGATTCTGTTTGAGAACGAAGTGCTGGGCGTTGTGGAATTTGCTTCCTTTGAGCCGATTTCCCCGCTTCAGGAGCAGCTGCTGCAGCAACTGACGCAATCGCTGGGCATTATCGTTAACAATATTACAGGGCGTCTGCGCGTCGAAGGATTGCTGCGGGAATCCCAGGCGCTGACGGAAGAGCTGCAGTGTCAATCCGAAGAGCTGCAGACCCAGCAAGAAGAGCTTCGTCGCTCCAACGAAAATCTGGAGGAGCAGACTGCAGCACTCAAGCGTTCCGAGGAATTGCTGCAGCGTCAGCAGGAGGAACTGGAGCATTACAATACCGAGCTGCAGGCCAAGACCCGCGCGCTGGAAGAACAGGTGCAGGAGGTTGAAGAGAAGAACGAGGAGCTTGAACGTACTCGTCATCAATTGGAACAACAGGCACTTCAGCTGTCGATGACCACCAAGTATAAATCCGAGTTTATGGCCAATATGTCGCATGAGCTTCGGACTCCGCTCAACAGCTTGCTGATTTTGTCTCAGCTGTTGTCGGAGAATAAGGAAGGTAATCTGAGTCAGAAGCAGATTGAATATGCACAGACGATCCATACGTCGGGCGCGGATCTGCTGAAGATGATTGATGAGATTCTGGACCTGTCCAAAGTGGATGCCGGCAAGATGGAGATCAATCATGAGGAAGTTCATATCCGGGATATTAAAGGGTTTGTATTCCAGAACTTTGGTCCTGTCGCTTCCCGGAAGCAGCTGGAGCTCCATGTCCGCATCGAGGACCGTGTTCCGGAAAGCATCGTAACCGATGGGCACCGGATCAAGCAGATTTTGCGGAACCTGCTGTCCAATGCCTTCAAGTTCACGAACAGCGGCTCTGTGGAACTGGCGGTCAAATCGGCCAATCCGGCAGCACTGCCTTCATTCCTCAAGCGGGATACCGATTATATCGCCTTCTCGGTAATCGATACAGGCATCGGCATTCCTGCCGACAAGACCGAGCTGATCTTCGAGGCCTTCCAGCAGGTGGATGGGACGACGAGCCGCAAGTACGGCGGAACCGGGCTTGGCCTGTCGATCAGCCGTGAGCTGTCCCGTCTGCTCGGAGGCGGCATTCAGGTGGAGACAGAAGAAGGGAAGGGCAGCAGCTTTACGCTGTTCCTGCCAGCGCTCACCGCCGTTCCGGAACCAAGCGCGGCTCAGGAAGCCGCTGCAACAACTGAGGAGTCAGCCAGAGCGGAGCTTATTGTGCCGAAGGCTAGATTGATCTCCCCAAGAGTGCTGGCTAAGCCGGAGGAGCATCCGATTGAACTTGAAGATGACCGCAATGATCTTGGACCGACAGACAAGGTGCTTCTGATCATTGAGGATGATGTTAAATTCGCCAGCATATTGCTGGACATGGCCAGAGGCCGCGGCTTCAAGGCATTGGTTGCCCTGCAGGGCGATACCGGCCTGAAGATGGCGCAGACGTACAAGCCGGATGCCATCATTCTGGACATTCAGCTTCCGGTCATTGATGGCTGGTCGGTGCTCGGCGAACTGAAGAGCTCTGCAATCACACGGCACATCCCGGTTCATGTCATTTCGGTTGTAGATGAAGTGAAGCAGGGATTAATGATGGGTGCGATCGCTTATTTGAAGAAGCCATCGTCGCGTGAGGCGCTGGAGAATGCCTTCAACCATATCGCCTCCTATACTGAAAAATCGGTGAAGCATCTGCTGATAGTGGAGGATGACGATATTCAGCGTCATTCCATTATTGAATTGATCGGTCACGACGATGTTTCCATTACGGCTGTATCGACCGGCAGAGAGGCGTTGATCGAGCTTCGCAAACAACGATATGATTGTATGGTTCTTGATTTAATGCTGACCGACATGACCGGCTTCGATCTGCTTGACCAGATCCGGGATGATGAGAACTTGGTGGACCTGCCAATCATTATTTATACCGGCAAGGAGCTTGATTCGAAGGAAGAGACGCGTCTTAGAAAATACGCGGAATCGATCATCATCAAAGACGTGAAATCGCCTGAACGGCTGCTGGACGAGACTACGCTGTTCCTGCACCGGGTAGAGGAGAATCTGCCGGAAGACAAGCGGAAGATACTGCAGAAGCTTCATAACAAGGAAGAGCTGTTCGACGGTAAGAAGATCCTGCTGGTCGATGACGATATAAGGAATGTATTCGCACTATCCAGCGTGCTGGAAGGGTACAATATGGATGTCACGTTTGCAGAGAATGGCCGCGAGGCGATCGAAATGCTCCAGAAGAATCCGGATTACGATCTGGTGCTGATGGATATGATGATGCCGGAAATGGACGGTTATGAAGCCATGCGCCGGATTCGCGAGATGCCGGAGTTTGAGAAGCTGCCGATTATCGCGTTGACGGCCAAGGCGATGAAGGAAGACCGGGTGAAATGTATTGAAGCGGGCGCTTCCGATTACATGAAGAAGCCGATCCAGACCGAGCAACTGCTGTCACTTATGAGAGTATGGCTGTATTCGTAGCTCTTGCATCTGGGTAATATAATATATCTAGTCATCAAATATTCAGGAAAGCGGTGCAAGAACAATGTCATCAAGTGGCCGAGCAGATGAGAAAGAGTGGGAAGGCAGCCATGGGGAAGAGCTGGAGCAAATTGAAATTGAGCTGCTTCTGGAAGGTGTCCATCGCTTCTACGGATACGACTTCCGCAATTACGCGCTCCCTTCACTGAGGCGGAGAATATGGCATCATGCCCATGCGGAGGGTGTGCAGACGATCTCGGCGCTGCTGGAAAAAGTGCTCCATGATCGCGCATGCTTCGAGCGGCTCATCTACAATCTGTCGATTCCGATTACGGAAATGTTCCGGGATCCCCAGCTGTTCCTAACGTTCAGACAGAAGGTTGTCCCGATGCTCCGGACGTATCCCTACATCCGTATTTGGCACGCCGGCTGCTCGACAGGTGAAGAAGTGTACTCGATGGCGATTCTGCTGCATGAGGAAGGCCTCTATGAGAAGTCGAGAATTTATGCCACCGATATGAACGCCCGTTCCCTGCAGCAGGCCAAGGAAGGCGTGTTCGACATCAAGCGGATGAAGCAATACACCAAGAATTATTTGGAAGCCGGAGGCACCCGCTCATTCTCCGAATACTATACAGCTAAGTATAACTCTGTTATTTTTCAGCCTTTTCTGAAAAAGAATATGGTTTTTGCGGAACACAACCTGGCGACAGACGGTTCTTTTAATGAATTTAACGTGATCTTTTGCCGGAATGTAATGATCTATTTTAATGATGAGCTTCGTGATCACGTACATGGACTATTTCATGAAAGTCTGAGCCACTTCGGTATTCTGGTTCTCGGCTCGAAAGAGTCGATTCACTTCACCAGTTACAGTGATTCCTATGAGACACTGGATCGGGCCGAGAAAATATACCGGAAGATCAAATAGGATTTTACAGGAGGATTCCATGGGGGTTCACGAACCGATTCATATCTTGTTGGTAGATGACCGTCCTGAAAATCTGCTGGCGCTGGAAGCAGTCCTGGACAGCAAGGATTATACGCTGGTCAAGGCAACCTCGGGGGAGGAAGCGCTGCGGTGCATTTTGAAATATGATTTCGCAGTCATTGTACTGGACGTACAGATGCCTGGCATGGACGGAATTGAAACCGCAAGGCTGATTAAGGCAAGGGATAGAACCAAGGATATTCCCATCATCTTCATCTCCGCTAACAGCAAGGAGGCGGAGCACTTATTTGCGGGATATTCAGCAGGTGCGATCGATTATATGGTCAAGCCTTTCATTCCACAGATCCTGAAATCGAAGATTGAAGGATTTGTAGCGATGTATCAGACGAATAAAAGACTGAAGACACAGTCGATGCTCCTTCAGCAAAAAACACTGGAGCTTGAGCGCATCAACCAAGAGTTGGTTCAGGCCAAGGAAGCGGCCGAGATTGCCGCCAAGGCCAAGACCGAATTCCTGGCCATGATGAGTCATGAAATCCGGACACCCATGAATGGAGTGATCGGTATGATTGACCTGCTGATGGAGAGTGATCTGGAGGAGGAGCAGCGGGAGTATGCCCGCATTATTCGGGGCAGCGCGGATGCGCTGGTCAACATCATTAACGACATCCTCGATTTCTCCAAGATGGAGTCTGGCAAGATGGAGCTGGAAGAGTATCCGTTCGAACTGAAGCCTTGCATCCAGGAGGTCTTTGGCTTGTTTTCGGCTGAGGCTTCCAAGAAACAGCTGGAGTTTTCCTATTCTATTGAAGAGCAAATTCCAAGCATGCTGTACGGCGATATGGGCCGACTGCGCCAAGTATTGATGAATCTTGTATCCAATGCGGTCAAATTTACGAACAAGGGCGGCGTATATTTGCTCGTCTCCCTTGCAGACAGCGAAGAAGAGCGGCTTACGCTTAAATTCACCGTGAAGGATACGGGGATTGGCATATCGCCGGATAAGCTGGACCGACTGTTCAAGCCGTTCTCCCAGCTGGATTCCTCCATGACACGAAAGTATGGGGGGACCGGACTGGGACTTGCCATTTGTAAATCCTTGGTGCAGATGATGGGCGGGGAGATCAGTGTGGAATCGGTGGAGGAGCAGGGAGCTACCTTTGTCTTTACGATTCAGGTTCAGGCTTATGCCGAGGAGAGTATTCACCCGCAGGAGGATCTGCAGCTGGAGAAATTCAGTGTCCATGGCGGCCAAACCCCGAGCATTCTCGTCGTCGATGACCATCCGGTGAATCAGAAGCTGATGGTCAGCATGATGGACAGGCTGGGTCTCGGGGCGGATGTTGCCCAGGATGGCCAGGAAGCGGTGGACCTCGTTTCGGGCTCGAAACGCTATGATATTATTTTTATGGACCTGCAAATGCCGGTTATGGATGGGCTGGAAGCGACACGCTCCATTCGCAGGTTGCCGGAACTCCAGGATCATCCTCCCGTGATCATCGCCATGACAGCCAATGTGATGGAAGGGATACAGAAGCGCTGTCTGGATGCGGGAATGAACGACTATATAAGCAAGCCGGTCAATATTGGCGGTGTCCGTCATATGCTGGCCCGTTACGGTTATCCCAAGCTTCGGGAGTGGCAGGAGGATGCCCCTGCGATCAGGATAAACCATGGTTGAGAATTGCCAATAATTGATAGTGGCTGATTCGTTGCTAAGTTGTTTCAATCTGCCCCATAACGGGTTAATTTGTAGGGAAAACAAATTTCGGGAGAGAGTATCTATGAATACAAAAACCAACGATAAATTCAATGCCACAACGAAGATGAGCGAAGGTGGAAGCACAGTATATTTGAGCGGCGAACTGGATTTGTCCGTTGCTCCTGATTTTCGCCTGGTGATGGAGCCTTTGGTCGGCAATTCGGAAATTGATCTGATCGTCAACATGAAGGAATTGACATACATTGACAGTACAGGAATTGGTATTCTTCTGTCGATCTTGAAAGCCAGACATGGGATGAAGGCAAATTTTGCTGTGGAAGAGGTTCCTGCGCAAATTCAAAAGCTGTTTGATATGACGGGTATTGCGAAGTTCTTTCAAGCACAGAAGAATTCCCAATAGGAAAGGATCGAAAAGAATGAATTCAGAAGTACAAAGAGTTACGCTAAGTTTGCCTGCCAGTGCCGAATATGTGGATATTGTGAGGTTGAATTTATACGGGATTGCCTCGAAGATGGGTTTCTCGTATGAAGAGATTGAGGATATGAAGGTGGCGGTGTCGGAAGCCTGTAACAACTCGGTGCTATATGCATACGGACAGAAAGGCGGAATGGTCGAGGTTGTGTTTGAAGTAGCCGGTGAGTCATTGTCCATTACGGTCAGAGACGAAGGGGAGAGTTTCGACGGTGTGGGAACGGCCGGAAACCGAACGCTCCATGATAAAGATCTCAATGAGGTGCAAGTTGGAGGCCTGGGCTTTTATTTGATGGAGGCTCTCATGGATGAGGTCAACGTGACCAATGTGACTGGAAAGGGAACCGTGGTCACGCTCATCAAGCGACTTGCAAGAAGCGAGGAGCATGTATGAATGATAAAGTGACTCCCCCAGAGTCCAGAGATGAAGCGGTTAGTCTGATACGTCAGTATCAGGAAACGAAAGACAATGAGATTGCTACCGTTCTCATCCAGAAATATGAGCCTATGGTCAAGATGGCTGCGGGCAAAATTGCCCGAAACCGTCCGGATCTATATGAGGATCTTTATCAAGTGGGGCAAATGGCATTGATTCGTTTGCTTCAGCAATACGACATCAGCTTGGGTATTCCGTTTGAACCGTATGCGATGAAAAGCATGATCGGCCATATGAAAAATTTTCTCCGCGACAAGTCCTGGTACATTCAAGTGCCAAGACGGATTAAAGAGAAGGGCGCTCTAGTACAGCAAGCGATTGACGAACTAATGGTCAAGCTTGAACGGTCCCCGGATGTTAAGGAAATCGCCGATTATTTGGATCTGTCCGTGGAGGAGACAGTTGAAGTGCTGGCCGGACGCGAGTGCTACCATTATGTCTCCCTGGATTCACCGCTGTCTCAGGAAGAGACCGGGGCCACGCTGGGTGAACTGATCAGCTCGGATGTGGACGATTTTGATTCTGTCGAAAAGAGAATGGACCTCCAGCAGGCGATGAGCCAGTTGAAGGAACAGGAGCAGAAAGTGCTGTTGCTCGCATTCCAGGAAGGACAGTCCCAACGCGCCATCGCCCAAAAGCTCGGCGTATCACAGATGAGCGTGTCCCGTATTCAGAAACGGGCAACCGAGAAACTAAAACAGATTATGTCGAACTCATTGTATTAATCAGGAACGGACAAGCTTTCTTGCTAGGAGATCATGAGGTACATATGCACGCTATTCCGATAATAAGGGATTGGCGTGCTTTTTTTGAAGGCAAATCATGGGATATTCCGTGCGCCGCCGAGGAAAGGAGTGAACAACACCATGCTTGAACCTCATATGAAAGAAGGGCAGGACATATATTCGCTCGCAGGAGGGTGGGAATGGCATGACATTCGTGCCCGGAAATGGGACTCTCCGCTCCTTGGCGAGCTGCGTACACGTTATCCGGCGACGGAGGACTGGCTGGATAAGGCGCCATCGCTGCTGGATCGGAATTATTTGTCGGTCCGGTTCGAGGAAGGGGTGGAGCCTGTCATCGCCGGCGCTCTTCTATACAGAGTGACTTCCGAGGATACCGAGAAGAGGGAGCTGAAACAGTTTTATTTCCACGTGGACCGACACGTGCTGATTACCCTGAATCTGGATGAGGATACACGCAGGACGATGCTTGCAGCCGACCGCATATCGATGCTTCATCAATGCCAGAGGCCGATTGACGGGATGTGTGTTCTGGCGAGAGCCATCCTGCATTATTATCATGCCGGAATGGATCGGTTCGAAGTGAACCTGCGCGCGGTTGAAGAAGACATGCGGACGAGGAACCGGCGCACCCTGATGGATCAAATCCTGACAGCCCGCTATGAGTTGCTGGATTGGAGCAACCTGTTCATTCCGTTTCAGGAATTCATCGCTGCGGCGAAGGAAGGCTATCATGACGAACTGGAGCAAAGCCGTCCGTTTCATCATCTGTTATATCGGGTGGAGCGGATGGAGAAGCTGCTGCGCCATTATGAACGCGAGATTGAAGCACTTGTATCGATCGATGATGCGATATCCGGATTCCGGGGCAACGAGATTATGAAGACGTTGACGATCATGACCGTCATTTTCACGCCGGCGACGGTAGTCGGGGCGATCTGGGGGATGAACTTTGAGAATCTGCCGGTCATTCATGTCGGTTGGGGTTTCGCGTCGGTTATGATTTTTACGCTGTTATGTACAGCGGGAACGTATCTATGGATGAGGGCAAAGGGATGGACAGGAGATTTGCTTAAAGTCAAATCGAAGAACAAAAATATATAGGCCATACATACAAAAGGCCCGGAATCTCACATGCAGTCAAAGAGATTTCGGGCCTCGTGTGTATCAGGACAAATGACGGATCAAGGAATGCGCGATTATCTGGACTGCTGGACATAGCCCTGCAAATCGGAAATAAAGTCACCAATCATCGGCATATCCACAAACAGGCTGAGGAAGTAACCGAGCAGACCGAGCACGAGCGCCGTACCGAGGGTCAGGCCAAGTCCCCGTGCGAGACCGGCGGTGAGATTGGCAATGATCCGTTTTTTTGGATTCATGTAGTTTTCGATCATATCTTTCATCTGCGATTTCTCCAGCGTTTCGGCTATGGAATCAAGGCGAGTATTCAGCCGCCTCACCTCATGCCGCAGCTCGAATGGATGCTCATTCAATTGGGCCTCTCGTTCATCGAGCTTCCGCTGATCTTGCTCGGTGTCAGAACCAGTGTGCTCACGGCTGCGAAGCTGGCGAGAGCGTGAGTCATCCCGCTTCATTCCGCGATCGGAAGGCGCGCTATGGCCTGGATAAGGATTGACCTTACTCATGGCAATTCCCCTCTTTCTATTGTAATGTCAAGTTGGTTGCGAAATCGTTCCATCATCTGACAGTCGTGAAAATAGCCAGCTGAGTAAGCTGGCTAGAGTCGTTTAATACCTCAATTGAGCGAATTAATGGTTAGGCGTCTGTTTCAACTCTTGGGCAACGTCCGTGGTGGCGTCAGCTGCTTGATCCTTCACATCTTTCGAAGCTCGGGTTGCCTCGTGGGATACATCAGCTGCCGCTTCCTTCACAGTGGACATGATCTGATCCCGGCTCTCACTGACCGTGGACATAACATCAGAGGCTTTGTTGGACACGGTTTTGGCAATCTCCGTTGCTTTGGTGCCGACCGTGCTGCAGACCTCCTTCGTTTTATCCGACACAACCGCCAGCTTGTCGGACAGATCCCCGCGCAGCTCGCGTCCCGGCTTAGGAGCAAAGAGCAGGGCCGCCGCCGCTCCGACCAGCGCACCGATAAACGCTCCTTTCAGAAAAGAGGATCCGCCTTGTTGGTATTCCTGTTCCATGTTGCTCATAATGTTCACACTCCTTATTTTTTATATCATGATAAGAAAGCTGTTCCTTCGGGTAACTTGGTTGCGATTTAAGCAGCACGTCTGAGCATTCGGGCGACAAATCCAAGAAGGAACACGAAGAGTGCAGTTCCTAGAATCGCCGGAAGGATGGCGAATCCGCCAATCTCAGGCCCCCACGCGCCGAACAACCAGGTGCCGACCCATGCGCCGACGAAACCGGCGATCATGGCACCGATGATGCCGCCCGGCATATTATGACCGGCCAGAGCGTCGCCGATAATTCCGATAATGATGGCCATAACGATGGTGATTATAACTCCCCACATTTCTATCGCCTCCTTATTCAGAGCTTTGATTGTCGTGCGGGCTTGCTTATCTCGTATTTAAACGAATGACATCGTCCTGAAACAACAGCCTTTACGTGAATGAGCGCCGTCCCGCGCGGTTCTTTGAGGGCGGACACAGCGCTGTGTCCCACTGAATTCGGAAGGTAACGCTCCCGATTCGGTACAGGGAACGGGCATATCTATCATGTTGATTAGAAGCAAAAGGGCAGGGGTATGTAGTACATAAAACGCGGAGGTGAAAGGTCATGATTAAAGTGATGACATCTGCCGAGAGACATACTGTGCATAACGGAGGAATTCACGGGGAATTCAGCTTTTCGTTTGGGGAATATGAGGATCCGCATAACGAGTTTTTTGGCAGTCTGCTCGCGCATAATGAATATGTATTGGAACCGAAGCAGCGGATGGAGCGCAGCTACCATCATGATTTGATCATGGTGTACTTTGTTTTGGACGGGACGCTTTCCTATGAAGATGATACAGGCGAGCGGATCGAACTGGGGCCAGGCTCCGTCTACGTGGTCAACACCGGTACGGGGGTAGCCCATACGCAGAAAAATGAGGACGAAACCAGGTCGGTTCGTTATCTTCAGCTGTGGCTCTTGCCGGAAGAGCTTGGCCAGGAGCCGACCCATCATTACGCCGAGTTCTCAAGAGAGCAGCGGCTGAATCAGCTGTTTCCGGTCGCCTCGGGCGTCAAGGGGGAATCCGGAGCAACCCTTCAACTGGATGCCAGATTATACAGCACGATATTGGAAACCGGAGGCCGTGTCAGTCACTCCGTCGCGGAGGGACGAAGAGTGCACTTATATGTGGTGAACGGGAACGTCGAAGTGACGACCGATGAAGGCGTATATCAGCTTTCATCCGGGGACACCGCCCGCATACACCAATGCAAGGAGATTCAAGTAAAGGGAATTGCTGCGGAAGGTGCCTCTGAATGGATCGCGATTGACTTGCCTTAGATTCATGTGCCTTCATCGCTAACCGGAACAGGAGTGCAATAAGCCCCCGAAGAGCTCAGGCGGTGATTCCGCTAGAGCTCTTCGGGGGCTTTGTCCTGTGAAGGCCATTGATGATGCAGTGTGGCATCGCTTATTCGCTATGAATCGGTGTCAGGGATGCCGGGCTGCAGATGTGTGCCTATCCGCGAAGTCGGCCGAGCTCAGATACAACAGCTTCCACTTCCGATATGCTCAGATTGTCCTTGCCAATCACCATATCATACAGATCGCGAATATCATCATAATGGTTGACAGAGAATGCTGAAGCCTGCATGGCTGCTGCTGAAGCCATCCGCAGCTTGGATTTGATCGATTCAATCATATATTCGACGTTTGCTTGGCTTTTCTCATTGAGATCCATTGGGGTACCACCATCCTCTCTACCCGGATTATCCTCATGTATTGTACCATGCTCTTTGCCGCTCAGACCAATATTTTTGCCAGATCGGGCAGCCTTAGGTTAAAATCAGGTGAATCCCATTTCTATTACAGAACATTTTAATATAATGAGTGCGAACATGGAGAGAGGAGGGCGTAATGAGCCAATCTGTGGAAGCTGTTCGGGGAGAAGCTGCTGTCAAAATGTCAGGAGCTCGTCTGCAGCAATTTTTTATGGAGATTTCCAGTCGCTATAAGCCGGATCAAGTCACGTTTGTCTGTATTGGAACCGACCGGTCCACCGGCGATGCACTCGGGCCCCTTACCGGAAGCAAGCTGCTGGAATGCGGGTTTCCCCATGTGATTGGGACGATGCCGGAGCCTTGTGATGCGCGCAATCTGGAGACGCGGCTGAAGGCAGTTCCTCAAGGACAAGTGCTGATTGCCATCGATGCCTGTCTCGGTCATCCTTCATCCGTAGGGCATTATCTGGTCTCGAACGGGGCGCTCCGGCCAGGTCAATCGGTCGGCGAGAAGCTGCCGGCTGTCGGAGATTACAGCCTGGCGGCAGTGGTCAACGTTCACGGTCCGAAACCTTACTGGACGCTTCAGGTCACGTCCTTGCATCAGGTGATGACGATGGCCGCCGAGATTGCCAGGTCGGCCGCCGCCGCTTTCGGGCTTGCAAGCGAGCACTAAAGCGTTTCAATATTGCTGTTTCGGTTTAATAGACATCATTCTATTATCGCAGGTAGAAAGAAGGTAACGTTATGGAAAAAGTACAGTGCAACGGAAGCACGATATGTTATGTAGATCAAGGCCAAGGCCAGCCGCTGATTCTTTTGCATGGCTTCTGCGGCAGCTCCGCTTACTGGGAGCAGGTTCTCCCGCATCTGGCCGGCTTCAGAGTCATCGTGCCGGATCTGCGGGGACATGGGCGCTCGGATGCACCTGTCGGCCCTTATACGATTGAGCAAATGGCAGATGATGTTCTGCATTTGATGGATGAGCTTGGCATCCCTTCCGCGGTACTGCTGGGCCATTCGCTTGGCGGGTACATTGCGCTGTCTTTTGCCCAGCGCTATGCTGCGCGTCTGAAGGGCTTCGGTCTTATCCAC
Organism: Paenibacillus sp. 7541; assembly: GCF_002276395.1. Classification (NCBI taxonomy): domain Bacteria; kingdom Bacillati; phylum Bacillota; class Bacilli; order Caryophanales; family Paenibacillaceae; genus Paenibacillus; species Paenibacillus sp. 7541. Next base: position 135,708 of record NZ_NQLZ01000026.1, read on the forward strand.
TCCACGGCTTATCCGGACTCGGAGGAAGCGAAGGAGAAAAGATTGAAGGCTGTCAGCACCATTCAGAATGATGGCATTACAGCGTTTGTCGACGGGCTCGTGCCCGGACTGTTTGCTGAAGGTGCCGAGAAGACGATGCCGGAATGCATTCAGCGCGCCAAGGAGATCGGATACCTTACGCCACCGCAAGGAGCGGCTGGGGCGGCGATGGCGATGCGAGAGCGCCCGGATCGCCGGGCCGTACTGAATGCTTCAGTGCTTCCGATTCTGCTGGTAGCTGGCGAGAAGGACGGACTGGTTCCGGTCGAGCGCACCTTCACCGCAGATCATGAACCCGTGACACAAGTGGTCATCGAGGGTGCGGGACATATGAGCATGATGGAGGCGCCGGAGAAGCTGGCGACCGCGATTCGGTCGTTTATGGACAAGGTTGCCGCAGCTACATAAGCGGCGACCTGGGTGCAATAACACAAGAGCTTAAATGAAGATAGTTCGTTGCAGATGGAAATAAGAGATAGCTTGTTGCAGCTGTAGGTAGCTTGTTGCAGCTAAAGGAAGCTTGTTGCAGCTGTAGGTAGCTTGTTGCAGCTAAAGGAAGCTTGTTGCAGCTAAAGGAAGCTTGTTGCAGCTAAAGGAAGCTTGTTGCAGCTTAAGGAAGCTTATTGTAGCTTAAGGTAGCTTGTTGCAGCTGAAGGTAGCTTGTTGTAGAAGAACATAGCTCGTGTATTTATTAGATCAGTCAGAAGGCTCTGGCTGATCTTTTCTGTGTGTGGGTGGAAATCGCTGGATGGAAGCTAACAGCGCCCCCGGAAGAACGCCGGGGTGTGCTGCCTGGGGCTCGCTTCCGCAGAACGGGGCGACTGGAATTATGGTGTTGAATCGCCTACAATCTAAACATAGAAAAAGCATGCTAGGTGAGGAAGGGGACAAGAGGATGTATCGCAGGGATTATCTTGTTCGTCTCGTTGAGGACATGACCAAGCTGATTGCACATGTATTCAGGCTCAAGCAGGAACGCAAGCATACCGAGGCTCTGCAGAAGGTGGAGGATCTGCTCCGGCGGCAATTTCGTCTCAATTCCAAGCTGCTTGGTTCGCTGTCGGCTTCCGATATTGAAAAGCTCTTCCATAATCAAGGCTTTCTGGATGCAGACAGTCTGCAAAGTGCAGCAAGGATGCTGGAGGAAGAGGCGGATATTCTGATGGACATGGGCCGTGAAGAAGAGGCTGTGCTTCATCTTACCAAGGTGCTGGAGCTGTATTTGACCGCGATTCTGCACGGTGCTGACCGCAAGCTGCTTGGACTGCCGCAACGAATTGCGGATGTAAGGGACAAGCTGCGTGCTTATGCCATGCCGGTATCTGTGGAACGGCTGTATTTTACATATACGGAGCAAGAGGGGGACTTCGCCGAGGCGGAAAATACACTGTACCGCCTTCTTGACCAGAACGGGATGGCCCCTGATGAAGCGCGTCAGTTTTACCAGCGGCTGCTTCAATTGGAGCCTGAAGAACTGGAGCGGGGTGGCTTGCCCCTTGATGAAGTATATGAAGGGATGGCAGAGTTGGATCGGCAGTATGCGGACAGCATATAGTGTGTAGCGCACAGAGTATACAGTATAGAATATCGCCCGCCTGTAGGATATCGTCTGCAGAACATCGCTGTAGAATATCGTCTATGGGATATTGTCTACGGGATTATAGTCTATAGGAGATCGTCTACGGGACAGCACTATTGTCTATAGGTTTGTAGAATGGTCTACACTGGCACGTGACCCACTGCACTTGGTTTTACTATCAATTGAAGAAAGCGAGATGTACCTCTTGGAATCACTGAGAAAACTTATCCATCACATCATGAATGACAACGCGTTGATTACGGCAACATTAAGTCAGCTTCGCAAGCGCGAAGGAATTGATTATACCAAGGTGACCGTCAAGCCGGTCGAGCTGAAAAACAAGCTTCATTACCAATTTGCCTACTACTCGGCGAACAAGGTGACACATCAGAACGTGGCCAGTGAAGAGGCAGAAAGCCTTCTGATCGACATGTTCGAGAACATATTCCGTCAGGCGGTCATTTTTACTCCCGATGCGGACTACCAGGTGCTGATCTCGAAAAAATACAAAGTCTCCATCTTGACCAAATCACCAACCAAATCGAAGCCGGATTTGGCGCATAACCGCAAGAAAACTTATATTTTGGAGGAAGGCATGCCGGTTCCATTCCTGGTCGAGCTCGGCATTATGAACGAGGACGGCAAGGTGTTTGCCCGCCGGTACGACAAGTTCAAGCAAATCAATCGCTTTCTGGAGATGGTTGAGGATGTGCTTCCTCATCTGCCTGAGGATCGTCCGCTCACGATTGTCGATTTCGGCTGCGGCAAATCGTACCTGACCTTTGCCCTCTATCATTATTTGGCGATTCAGTCTCGCCGGACGCTGAATGTTGTCGGATTGGATCTCAAGGCGGATGTAATCGAACACTGCAGTCTGCTGGCGAAAAAGCTGAACTATGACAATTTGCAGTTTCTTGTCGGCGACATTGCGGAATATGATGAACTGGAGCAGGTCGACATGGTCGTCACGCTGCATGCTTGTGATACGGCAACGGATGCAGCACTCGAAAAGGCGGTGCGCTGGGGCGCCTCCGTCATTCTGTCGGTTCCGTGCTGCCAGCATGAGCTGTTCCAGCAGGTGAACAGTCCCGTGATGGAGCCGCTGTTGTCCCACGGCATACTCAAGGAGCGTTTCTCGGCACTGGCAACCGACGCCATCCGCGCCAAGCTGCTGGATCTGATGGGCTACAAGACGCAGCTGCTGGAATTTATCGACATGGAGCATACGCCGAAAAACATTTTGATCCGTGCCGTAACCGGCTCCGCCGGCGAGCGGGAGAAGCTGTGGCAGGAATATGTCGCGTTCCGGAATTTCCTCGGAGCGAAGCCCTACCTTGAACGGGCCTGCCAGGACCTGCTGCCAGCAGAAGTGCCGGATTCCAAATAGCGCTTTTGCCGCAACAGGAAGGCGAATGAGTCAGATAAATAAATGATGGACCGGGAGGCGTAAAGCTTGCCGGTTTTTCCCGTCTACAGCGGCGGATTCGCACATGTTTCCCGTGAGCCTTGCATCATTATCCCGTTAGCTCAGGAAGGGGAATTGGGTTTTAAACAATGTGGGATTTGAACGATATGGGCTTGAACGATATGTGATCTAGTTTTGAACTGTTTTGTATCCGTATTTGGACTACTGAGCAATCCTTGCCATACTGACACCCCTTTAATACTCAGAATCACTACTTTGAAGTACTTTAAATCACTATAAACAACTATAAATAACTATAAATAACTATAAATAACTATAAATGTATATAAATCACTACAAATCACTACAAATCACTACAAATCACTACAAATCAACTTGAATTAATCTAAATAAACTTAAATAAATCCAAATTACCCTAGATTAATCAGTATAACTCTGAATTATTCGGTATTTATCTAAATTAATCAGTATAAATATGAATTACTCGGTATTAATCTAATTTACTCAGTATTACTCTAAATTAATCCGGATTAATATGAATTAATCTGAATTACTTAACCCACCATAAACCGCCTTTTCATAACCTCGGCCTACTCCGACTCTTGAAATTTCCTTTTCAACGGTCTCTGAACACTCCTTGCACGATCTGTGAAGATCTTTGAACCGTGGTTGAAAGGTAATTTAATTAAATCGTATCTGAACCGTGGGCTGGACCGGGAATTGAAGCGCCGATGGGACGACGATGAACTTCGTCAAACCACCAACCATGCAGCACTACGCGTCACGGAGCTCTTTTCCTGCTCCAATGCATCACCACCCTGAACGAAAGGGATAATGATGCAAGAAATGAGCCGACAATGCACCTCGTCAAACCACCGATCATAGGGCCCTACCCGTCATGGAGCTCTTTTCCGTGCTCCAACGCATCACCACCCTGAACGAAAGGGATAATGACGCAAGAGATGAGCCTACAATGCACCTCGTCAAACCGCCGACCATGCAGTCCAACCCGACACGGTGTTCTTTTCCTGCTCCAACGCATCATCACCCTGAACGAAAGGGATAATGACGCAAGAGATGAGCCGACAATGCACCTCGTCAAACCACCGACCATGCAGTCCAACCCGACACGGTGTTCTTTTCCTGCTCCAACGCATCACCACCCTGAACGAAAGGGATAATGATGCAACAGTCGAGGGGGAAAGTATAGGCCTGATCCTGGACGTTCACAATGATGCTGTAGGCATGAAATCGAAGATCAGATCATGGTGCAATGGGGGCATTGAGTAATGGATGCGAGGCATCAGCTGATAAAGGGATGGCGGCAGGCAGGGGGCTGGTGTCTGACAGCGCTTATGCTTGCCGCTTGTGTAAATACAGGACTGTTTTTTGATAGCGATATGTACTTCATCGGCATGATCTGGTTCGGGATGCTGCTCATTTGGAGTGTGGCAGGAACTGCCCTGAACCGAGGAGGCAATGCCTTATATCCCGGTCAAAGCGATATGCTGGGGCTTATTGGGCTTGCCGGTATCATGCTGGTGTACGCTCTGCATCTATTGCTGAGCCCGCTGTCGGTGAACGGAACGGTTAGCGAGCTGCTTCGTTTTGCCATGTACAGCTCCTGTGCCGCTGTTCTATGGCTGCTGGTCCGCCATCCGGAGGGGCGGAAGGTGATTGCGGCAGGATGGCATGCCGCAGGGGTGCTCTTATGCGGCAGCGCATTGCTGGCCGTATATGGGGTGGTGGAGCTGCCGTATGCGATCTATCATACGGCGAATGCGGACATTAGCGCGACTGGCGCGCGACTGGGCGGCCTGCTCCAGTACCCGAACACATTCGGGGCGGTGATGGCCGCCTACCTGCTTGAGCGGCTGTTCGCGCTCCTGCCCGTCCTGCGATCGCGGACGGGCCCGCTGCCAGCGGCTGCGCTGCTGCCGCTGTTGCCCTATGCCGCCGCGCTGCTCCTGACGGAGTCGCGCGGCGCATGGCTTGCGGCCGCGCTTGCTGGCGCGGCCGGCCTGGCCCGGGAGCGGCGGGCGCTAGCGCCGCTCCTCGCCGCAGCAGCCGCGCCTATGCTGGGCGCGGCGCTGCTGTATCGCCAGCTGGCAGATGCCAGGCTGGCGCCGGTGGTGCTGCCCGGCCTGCTGTGGCTGGCCGGGCTGTGGGCCGGCAGCGTGCTGGCCGGCCGGCTGTTGTGCCGCCTGCTGCAAGGCGGCGGCACGAGCGCTGTCGCCGCGGTGCGTGGCGACAGCCTGCCAGCGGCTGCTTGCGCAGGCACAGCCATGCGCAAGCGCACGGGCGCCGGCAAGGCGCGCCAGGGCGAAGCGTGTACGCCTGGCGGCGATTCACGCGAGCCTTGCCCTTGCCGCGCGCCGACCGGTGCACAGCCCGTCGCGGACTGGCGACGGGCACTCGCCCGGCGCAGCCGCCGCTTGGGCCCGCTTGCCGCGCTGGCGATCGCGGCGGCGGTCATCGCGCTTACCGCCGCTGCGGTCATGCTGCAGGTACGGTCCCGCGTCACAGGCGGCGCAGCTACGCTGGGCGCGCGGGGCCTGATGTACCGCGACGCATGGGAGCTGGCCAAGACAAGCCCATGGCTTGGCCAGGGCGGTGACACCTGGCGCTTGTCCTATCGCGCGGTGCAATCCGAGCCCTATGTGGGAAGCGAGGTTCATAGCGGCTACATGAACCTGCTGCTTGATACCGGGGGGATCGGCTTGCTGCTCATATTCTGTATGACAGGCGGGATGCTATACCGGGTTGCCCTATGCCGCCCGCGGCTGCTGCCGCCTCTGATCGTGCTGCTCGGACATGCGCTCATCGATTTTGACCTGAGCTACGGGCTCGTGTGGCTGCTGATTGTATGGCTGGCCGCGATGGGGATGTATGCGGAGCCTAGAACGGTTCAAGCGGGAGAAGCCCGGATCGGAGAAAACAGGACGGGAGCCAACCGGTCGGGCGCTAGCGGGCAGAGTGAGGGACAATATCGGATGGGAGATACGGGGCCGCTTCCTATCATGCTGCGGGCAGTCTGGTTGTCCGGCGTGCTGCTGATGGGGAGTCTGGCTGCTTTCCTCTGGGTCAGCGAGGTAAAGTACGAGGCGTCGCTAGATGCGCCGATTCAAGATAAAAGAGAGCTGCTTGCATCCTCCCTGCGCTGGAACCCATATAACGAGGCGGCGGCGCTCCAGCTCGCCGAGCTGCTGCCGCTCAGGGAGCGAATTGTAATGCTTGAGACAAGCCACGCCTATTCGCAGCGCCATCCCGAGCTAAGCTGGAAGCTGGCGGAAGCCTATTCTTTCCTGGGAGATGCCGAGGAAGCTGTCCGCTGGTTCCGGCAGAGTCTGAACCTTGATCCTTATCACACCGACAAGCAGGCCCGTGCCGTTATCCGGCTGGCCTGGCTGGCGGAATGGCAAGGCCTGCAGGGGCTCGAAGGCCCCTCCAGAATGGCAGCGAGGTCGGCGCTCGGGCTCCTGGCGCAGTATCGGGCAGCCGTAAATTCTCTTATGCAGCAGCCGAAGCTGCATAACGACAGGAAATTCCGGCTTTCGCCTCTGGCGGAGCATCAGCGTAAACGGCTTGCGGAGTTAGCCGCCAAAGGCATCCCGGAATGACGCTGCGAGCTGTTTCTCTGGCACCTGCCACAGTTCGGCAAGCTCGCTGCACACTTCCTTTTCCCACCAGTCACAGAGCAGCTTTTTGTTGCTGTAATTTTCATAGATCCATATCAGATTGCCAATGACTTTGCGGTAATAGAGCTGTTCACCCTCCTTGATCAATTCAGGGCTGATGTACAGCTTGAGACGTTTGACCGTCCGGTACAGCTCTTTGCTGCATGCGCGGCGGATGCTTCGCGGCGAAGGGGGCTTGGCGCCCGGTTGCTTCGGATGGGGAGAATACATAGCCTACTCACTCCTTTTGCTACACCATATGTCCGGGCGCGGGCGATAGCCACGGCTTTGCCGTGAATTGGGCGCGGATGGAGGGGCCTGATCGGGTTCGACCCGAATGTACTAATTACTAGCAGATGGGCCTGTTGATTGGATTAAGGAGCGAGGTATTTGTTGATTCCGGATCTGGGGTATTGTAGCGGCGGGGGGAGTGGATCGAGTTCAGGTTCGAGGAAGGACTGACTTCCACGAGCCTCATAAGCGGCATATGGCGGCAGATAATTGCCGTGAGCGGCGTGCTAGAAGGCATGTCCGCGGGTATGTTAGAATAGGCTAGTAAAAGAAATCAGCGCACGAGGATGAGGTGAGGGCGTGGAGTTCTTTTACGAGTGGGTCGGACGGTTATTTGAATGGATTCAGGATCTTGGTTATTTCGGCATTATGCTTGGCTTGATGATGGAGGTCATACCAAGCGAAATCGTGCTCGCATACGGCGGGTACCTGGTTTCCGAGGGAGACATTCATTTTTTGGGGGCCATGATTTTTGGTACGGCGGGCGGTGTGCTGGCCCAGCTCTTTATTTATTGGATCGGACGTTACGGCGGTCGGCCGTTCCTCGAGAAATACGGAAAGTACATATTGATCCGGAAGCATCATATCGACTATGCCGAGGAATGGTTTAACAAGTACGGGACAGGGGTCATTTTCACGGCCCGTTTTGTGCCGATTGTGAGACATGCCATCTCCATTCCGGCAGGCATTTCGAAGATGAGTGTTGGCCGGTTCACGCTGCTCACGACGCTGGCGGTCATCCCTTGGACAGCTTTGTTTCTGTACCTGGGTTATGTGCTTGGCGATCAGTGGGAGCGAATTGACGAGGCAGCAGGTCCGTACATCCAGGAAATTTTACTCGTTGCCGTCGGAGTCATGATTGTTTATTTTATAGTGAAGTGGATGAAGTCTACGAAGGTGAGGTCATAGTTGATGAGTGTTAATGTTGCGCAGTATTTTGGCAAAGGGATATCCCCGAAGCAGTTCATGGACGGGATGGAGAAGAACCAGGACGTATTCCGAACGGCATTCGAGCAGTTTACGTGGGACAACCCGGAGGACCGGGCGTTTTTTGAGAGTCTTAATTTTCGCGATGATCTGCGGGTTCTGATTCTCGCGGCGGATTGGTGCGGGGATGTCGCCCGTAACGTGCCGGTGGTATTCCGGGTGATGGAGACAGCCGGAATCGAGCCGGAGGTGTTCATTCTGGAGCAGCATCTGGACTTCATGGACCAGTTCCTGACGATGGGCGGCCGCTCGGTTCCTGTCGTGATTGTGGCGGATACCGGCGGACATGTGCTGGGCAAATGGGGCCCGCGTCCGGCGCATGTGCAGAAATATATGGTTGAGTTCAAGCAGGAGAACCCGGATCGCGAAGCGCCGGATTATCAGGACAAGCTTGCCGCCACGCGCCAGAACATCCTCAAGGCATATGGGGAAGGGTACGAGGTTCATGCGGTCATTGTCAGAGAACTGCGTGAACTGATGTCGGGGTTCTGATCATGGCGCTGCATATTGAGACTTTTTCACTTGGGCCCTTGCAGACGAACGCATATTTGCTGACCGGGGAAGACAAGAACAAAGCGGTGATTATCGATCCTGGCATGAACCCGGGAGCGCTCGTTAAACGAGTTGCCGATTTGGAAGTGGAAGCGATTTTGCTGACACATGCGCATTTTGATCATATGGGCGGCGTGGATGAGATTCGCAAGCTTAAGGGCTGCCCGGTATATTTACACGGACTGGAAAGCGACTGGCTGACCGATCCGAAGCTGAACGGTTCCCTGATGTGGCCGCAGGCAAGCCCGCCGCTGTCCACCGAGCCGGCGGAGTATGAGCTGGCAGAGGGGATGGAGCTGGAGCTGGTCGGGCATCGCTTCAAGGTATATCATACGCCAGGGCATTCACCGGGAAGCGTCAGCTTTTTGTGCGGTACGGACTTGTTCTCCGGGATGTGCTGTTCCGTCTGGGCGTTGGCCGCACTGATCTTCCGGGCGGCCGGGAGCGGGATCTGTTCGATTCCATTCAGAACAAGCTGTATACGTTCCCGGACGAGGTGACGGTGTATCCTGGGCATGGTCCGCGCACGGCTATCGGCTATGAGAAGCAGCGCAATCCTTATGTCCCGGCCAACCGATAAAATTTTCCGACAAAAATCGCGAAACTATATAGACAAACATATACAAGATTGATACAATACGATTAATTAAATGTTACCTTTGCGAAGCACGCAGACTGAGGCTTAGATCCCGGTTTGCGTTCTTTTATTTTTCAGGGGCTTTTTATACATGCATACGTGCAGTACTAGCGTGTGTCCTGACTTCTTGGTGAGTATGCGATCGGCGTTTATGGCGTTTATGCATGGAACGGATGAGGAGGAGTCGCAGTGAGGAAAGATGAGTTATCATTTTGGGACAGCTGTGCAGCCAGAGGACAGGAAGATTCGCGGCAGGAGCAGGATAACCAGCAGTATGACAGGCAAGGGCTTGAACACCGCGGAGCGTCATCTGTTGTATGGGACCGGCTGGTGAAGGGAGAGGCCGTTGCCTGCCAGCCATGGCATGTGCGTCTGCAGTGGATAAGGCTTGAATAACAGGTGAGAGCGGCAAGGTTTCCGGTGCCTCTAAGCTCTTGGTGTCAGTATGAGTTTCGATGAACCGGGAGTTCCACCTGATCGCAGCAATGTCAGCAAGTTCATTTTTTGTACCAAACAGCCCTATATCAGCCTCTATATGTCAGCCCTCGTATGTAGCCCCCATTGCAATCCCCATTGTAATCCCTAATTGTAATCCCCATGGAAACCTCTGTGTGCAGCCTCCAAATACACGCGCTCCAATCCACTCCAATACCACATCCCGATCCAACCCAACAAAAGCCGCTATGCCCCGCCAATCCAAACCATCCCAGATCTTAAAGCCTGCCTTCCCGTGATTATGTCTAAGCCGCAGTCCTGCTCGCTCCATGTTTGCATATCTTTATCGCTTCGCTGTTCCTCATCCTTCCCCCCGATTATCATGATAGACAGCAAGTATCCCTTCGGTTCGACGAAGCAACACTAGGTTTAGGTTTCGTTCACTAAATAGTGCCTCCTATCGCGGGATTTGGTGCCTGATTTGGATTTCGTATATTTTTTTCACGGCCCGTTGAACGATTCCCGCATGCCGGACGTATTACGACCGAAGATGAAAGAAGGTGATGGTCTCGCCATGATCCTGGAAGAAGAGGACTGGATACGCAAAGCACAGCAAGGCGATACGAATGCAATGGGGGCGCTGTTTAAGCACCATTACAGCTTTCTATATAAGTATTTGCTAAAGATCACGATGAATCACAGTGTGGCAGAGGATACGGCCCAGGACACCGTGATTCGATGTATGGAGAACATAGCGCGGTACAACGGAACTTCATCCTTTTCCTCTTGGATGATCACCATAGCAACGAGGCTATATATTGACCGGACCCGAAGGAATAAGCGGGAGACGAAGTGGCTGGAGAATGAGCAGCGGCGATCGGTCACACAGCTGCGCTGGCAAATGGAGCGGCAGGGAGAGCAGTGGACCGATTTGCTGGACGGGCTGGCTCAATTATCCGACGAGCATCGCATCGCGATTCTGCTGAAGCATTACTACGGATACAGCTATGAGGAAATCGGGAGCATGCTCGGTATTCCGGCTGGCACGGTGAAATCGCGGACTGCGTATGGCATCAAACATTTGCGAAAGGAGCTGAACGCACATGACGAACAGACCTGATCATGGGGATGAACAATGGCCGGAGGAATGGACTCGGGATCTTCAGCGCTTGGACCAGGCGCTGGGCGAGGGCCGCTCTCCTTCTGTTGAGGAGTTTCAAATGCTTGCAGCACACACACAGCGTCGCCAGCGGCGGCGGATGAAATATGAGCTGATGCTCTTCGTGCTGACGGCGCTGCTCATTGTAGGCGGTATATTAATGGCCGCACTGGCTGTGCCAGCGGTGCTGATCCTGATTCATGTCATCGGAATGCTGGCTGGTGTAACGGTGCTGGCGAGCTCCAAGGAACTGAGAACCGCAGGGAAGAAGGGGTTCCATGAATGATATAAGCACACAGCCGGTTTGGCTGGTCGTCCTGTTAATATTGCTTGTTCTGACTCAAGGCATCCTCCTGTTTCTGGATGCTCGCAGAAAGGGGCTGGGCAAGTGGGCTTGGTTTTGGGGGATATGGGGCTCAACCACGCTTCCTTTGCCGTCGCTCCTATACTGGCTGCTGGTCATTCGGCATCGTCGCCGCTGAAGGGCGAAGTGGATGGCAGCAGGTTAATTCCTAGGGGAAGAGGGGATTCGGAATGAATTTTGAGATCAATTGGGGCATCGTATGGCCGATTCTGGCTTTGCAAGCGGTGCTTGCGGTGACGGCGCTGATCTCGCTGGCGAGGACAGCGACTGAAGCGGTGCGCGGACCGAAATGGATGTGGGTGTTGGTCATTATCGCAGGGAATCTTGCAGGCAGCATCGCTTATTTCGTTGGCGGGAGGCGGGATGCATGACCAACTCCTTGCTGTATATTCGTAATCTGTCCAAAAGCATCGGCAGCATCACTCCCGTGAAGGGCATTTCATTCGAGCTTGAGCGCGGCAGCTGCACCGCTCTGCTGGGTCCCAATGGCGCAGGCAAGACAACCACGCTGCGCATGCTGGCCGGACTTCTGTCGCCGAGCGGGGGCGAAATTCAATATGAGGACGGCGGCAAATCGGGCCGCGACTGGCAGAAGCGGATCGGTTATCTTCCGCAATACCCGAAGTTTTACGGGTGGATGACCGGAATGGAGTATTTGATCTTCAGCGCGAAGCTGTCAGGATTGAGTGGTGCACAGGCGAGGAAGCGCAGTCTGGAGGTGCTGGATACCGTCGGGCTACGGGAAGCAGCCAAACGCCGGATTGCAGGTTACTCCGGCGGGATGAAGCAGCGGCTTGGTATCGCGCAGTCGCTCGTACACGAGCCATCGCTGATCATGCTGGATGAGCCGGTGTCTGCGCTTGATCCGATCGGCCGCCGCGAGGTGATGGATCTGCTGTCCCGCCTTCGGGGAGAGGTGACGATTCTGTTCTCTACCCATGTGCTTCATGATGCGGAGGAAGTGTGTGACCGGATGGTAGTGATGGTGGAGGGGCGGATTGCCGAGCAGGGCAGTTGGACTGAGCTGCGGGAGAAATATCGTCAGCCTGTGCTGCTGCTTGAGGTGGAGCCGGGAGCACGCGAGGAGGCGTGGCTTCGCACGCTGCCGGGGATACCCTTCGTGGAGTCAGCGGACATCCGGAGCCGGACCGCAGCGTTGGCCGTTCGTGATCTGGATCAGGCGAGAGATGCGTTGATGCGCGAGCTGTCCGATAGCCGGATTCGGTTTCAGCGCATCGAAGCCGGCACGTCCTCTCTGGAGGATATGTTCATGAAGGTGGTGGGGGGATGAGATTGTTCTGGGTGTTTTTCCATAAAGAAGTAATCGAAGCGGCCCGTTCGTACAAATGGATCTGGGTACCGGCTGTATTTCTGCTGCTAGGAGTGATGCAGCCGGTCATGATGTATTACTTGCCTGATATTCTGCGCGCCTCCGGCGAGCTTCCGCCAGAGGCCGCAGCGCTAATCACGACCCCGCCGCCCGAGGAGATTATCGCTTCCACGCTCAGCCAGTTCAGTACGATCGGGCTGCTGGTGCTCGTATTGTCTGCGATGAACATCGTCGCAGGGGAACGAACATCCGGTACGACAGAGATGATATTGTCGCGTTCGTCTTCGGTTCTGACCATGATGACAGCGAAGTGGGCCGCGATGATGAGCTTGCTGCTGCTGTCCTTTGCACTTGGTTATGCCGGGGCGGTCTATTATACGTATCAGCTGATCGGACCGCTGGAGTGGGGGACGCTAGCAGGTGCCGGCGCGGTATATGCCGTGTGGCTGGCCTGGATCGTGACGCTGCTGCTCCCGCTTGGCGCTGTGCTTCGCGGTCCAGCCGCGGCGTTCCTGTCGCTTGGCATCGCGGCGGCGCTTACGCTGCTCGCTTCCTTGCTGCCTTCGCAGCTGCCATGGAGCCCGGGGAGGCTGAGCGCAATCGCAACAGCCATATTAACAGGCGAGAGCAGCCCTACATTTGCACCTGCTCTGGCGGCAGTGCTGCTGATCATCTTGTCCACCGTCGCGGCAAGCGTGCTGTTAAGACGTCGTCCATTGTCTGCACAGGCCTAACATGCCCGGGATGGATGGATTTCCTTTTGAGCATAGACATCTCTATCTTTTTTTAGTAGACTATAGAGATAAGGATAGACAACTCAGGAGGTAGACGATGCTGCGTTTAGGGGAAAAGATCACAATCGTCGCGGACGCCTTTGAGCAAAATCTTCCAATCGGTCAATACGGATATTTGATCGCTTATGACCGAAATCCGGACAATGCGTTTGATTACGTTATTCGGATTCCGAATCTCAACCGTAATTTCTTTGTTCCGGCAAGCGATGTGGAGCTGGAATCAGTCGTGTTGAAGCAGGAAGCCGAGCGGATCGAGCGGGAAGCGCTCATCGATTTCGCCCTGTCGACATATAATGAGAAGCTGTTTCATCAGGTGATGAACGGCGACAAGCAAAGTGAAGAAGAGGAAGAGTCGAAGGAACAGATGTCCCAAGCGGACTTTATCAAACAAGTGAATCTTCGTGCTTGGATTTAGCAGAGTCGGCCTTGGCCGACTCTTTTTTGTAGAGACGGGAGCTGCAGGGAGCTGCAAGCCTTATGAAGCCCGCGAAGCGGGCGGGCGCTTCGGATTGAATTGTCCACCCTTCTACAATATAATGAGGAAAGTTATCGAGAGACTTTGCCCCTGCACAGGAAAAGGGCATTAAAGGAGGAAGTAAAGCGATGAGCATTACTGCCAAGGATGTTCAGCATGTCGCCAAGCTGGCCCGTCTGAACTTGACGCCGGAGGAAGAAGAGATGTTTACCGGCCAACTGAACGCGATTTTACAATATGCCGAGAAGCTCAATGAGCTGGATACGGAAGGTGTCGAGCCAACGACGCATGTCCTTCACCTGAACAATGTGATGAGAGATGACGAGGTTCGTGAAAGTCTGCCGATTGAGAAGGTGCTGCTGAATGCGCCTGACGAAGAAGACGACCAATTCAAAGTTCCGGCTGTACTGGAATAGACAGAGGGGGGAAGACACTTGAGCCTGTTTGATTACAAGTTAACGGAGATACATAACAAGCTCCACAATAAAGAGCTGTCCGTTTCGGAGCTGGTGGATCAATCATTTGCCAGCATTCACGAGCGCGAGGAGAAGGTGCGGGCGTTCATCACGCTGGATGAGGAAGGCGCACGCGCTGTGGCCAAACGTCTGGACGAGAAGCTGACCGCCGGGCAGACGCGCGGACTTCTGTTTGGACTTCCGACCGGTATCAAGGACAATATTGTGACTGAAGGGCTTCGCACAACTTGCGCCAGCCAGTTTCTGTCCAACTTCACGCCTGTATACGACGCGACGGTTGTGCACAAATTGCGTGAGGCTGATTCGGTGACGATCGGTAAGCTGAACATGGATGAATTCGCCATGGGCGGCTCGAATGAAAATTCCAGCTTCTATCCGGTCCGCAACCCTTGGGATCTAGAGCGCGTTCCGGGAGGCTCCAGCGGGGGCTCGGCTGCGGCGGTTGCTGCAGGAGAGGCCTACTTCACGCTGGGCTCGGACACGGGCGGTTCCATTCGCCAGCCGGCTTCCTACTGCGGCGTTGTCGGACTGAAGCCGACATACGGGCTTGTGTCCCGCTTCGGGCTGGTGGCCTTTGCTTCGTCGCTGGATCAGATCGGACCGCTTACGAAGAATGTAGAGGACTCCGCTTACGTTCTTCAGGCCATTGCCGGTTATGACCAGATGGACTCCACCTCGGCCAAAGTCGATGTGCCGGATTATGTCAGCGCATTGACCGGGGATGTGTCGGGTCTGCGCATTGCGGTGCCGAAGGAATATTTGGGCGAGGGCGTTGCGCCGGAAGTGCGGGAGACTGTATTGAACGCCTTGAAGGTGCTTGAGAGCCTGGGCGCAGTCTGGGAAGAGGTGTCCCTGCCGCATACTGAATATGCGGTGGCCACTTACTATCTGCTCGCTTCTTCGGAGGCGTCCTCGAACCTGGCCCGCTTTGACGGGGTGCGTTATGGCGTGCGTGCGGATAACGCGGGCAGCCTGATTGATCTGTACCATGAGTCGCGGAGCAAGGGCTTTGGCGATGAGGTGAAGCGGCGGATTATGCTGGGCACATATGCGCTCAGCTCGGGATATTATGACGCTTATTATTTGAAGGCGCAGAAGGCGCGCACGCTGATCAAGCAGGATTTTGACAAGGTGTTTGAGCAGTATGATGTCATTATCGGACCGACCGCGCCAACGACCGCATTCAAGCTCGGTTCCCAGGTAGATGATCCGCTTACGATGTACTTGAATGATATATTGACGATTCCGGTCAGCCTGGCCGGAGTGCCGGCGATCAGCGTGCCATGCGGGTTTGCCGAAGGTCTTCCGGTAGGCATGCAGGTGATCGGAAAAGCCTTTGACGAGTCGACGGTACTGCGCGTGGCGCATGCGTTCGAGCAGCATACTGAACATCATAAACGGCGCCCGGAGCTGTAACACGGCGGCAGAGAAGGAGGGAAACGAAATATGTCTACATCAAAATATGAAACGGTCATCGGTTTGGAAGTGCATGTTGAGCTTCATACCAACTCGAAAATATTTTGCGGCTGCTCCACCTCGTTCGGCGCGCCGCCGAATACACATACATGTCCTATCTGTCTCGGGCATCCGGGCGTGCTTCCGGTGCTCAACCGCCAGGCGGTTGAGTATGCCATGAAAGCGGCAATGGCGCTGAACTGCACCATTGGAGACGTGAGCAAATTCGACCGCAAAAACTATTTTTACCCGGATTCTCCTAAAGCATATCAGATTTCACAGTACGATCAGCCTATCGGGCTGAACGGCTGGATTGATATCGAAGTGGATGGCAAAACGAAGCGCATCGGCATTACACGTCTGCATCTGGAAGAAGATGCCGGCAAGCTGACGCATGTGGACGGAGGATATGCGTCTCTCGTGGACTTTAACCGTGTCGGCACGCCTCTGATCGAAATCGTCTCCGAGCCGGAAATTTCCTCCCCAGAGGAAGCCAAGGCGTATCTGGAGAAGATGCGTGCCATCATGCAGTATTGCGAAGTGTCCGATGTGAAGATGGAGGAAGGCTCGCTGCGCTGCGATGCCAACATCAGCCTTCGCCCTTGGGGACAGAAGGAATTCGGCACGAAGGCCGAGCTGAAGAATATGAACTCCTTCCGCGGTGTGCAGCGCGGACTGGAGTATGAGCAATACCGCCAGGCTGAGGTTCTGGACGAAGGTGGCGTCATTGTCCAGGAGACCCGCCGCTGGGACGAGGCGCAGGGCAAAACGTTCTCGATGCGCGGCAAGGAAGAGGCGCATGACTACCGTTATTTCCCGGACCCGGATCTGGTGACGGTTCATATCAGCGAAGAATGGAAGGAAGCGGTCCGGGCAACAATCCCCGAGCTTCCGGATGCCCGCAAGGCCCGGTACACCTCCGAATACGGCTTGCCGGAGTATGATGCCGGCGTGATCACCTCTTCGAAGGTGCTGGCAGACTTCTTCGAGGACAGCTTGAACTATACGAAGGATGCCAAGGCGGTAGCCAACTGGATTATGGGAGATTTGCTTGGATATCTGAACTCCAACAATCTGGAACTGTCTGATGTGAAGATCACCGGTCAAGGACTTGGCGAAATGATCGGCCTGATTGAGAAGGGCACGATCAGCAGTAAAATCGCCAAGACCGTCTTCAAGGAAATGCTGGAAAGCGGCAAGAATCCGCAGCAAATTGTAGAGGAAAAAGGTCTTGTGCAGATCAGTGACGAAGGTGCGATCAAGAGCATCGTCGAGCAGGTTGTGGCGAACAACCCGCAGTCTGTGGAGGACTACAAGGCCGGCAAACAGAAAGCGATCGGCTTCCTTGTCGGACAAGTGATGAAAGAGAGCAAAGGGAAGGCGAATCCGGCGCTTGTCAATAAGCTGTTGGTTGAAGTGCTGAACGGTGAATAGCCCGTTGTGACCCTGAACCGGTTTGCCTTTAGAGGAAAGGGACTTGCCCGTGATGGGCAGGTTCCTTTTTTAATCGAAACGCTTGAATGGAGGTGGATTAACATGATCACGATGTTGACGCTCGGTGATGACGGAACCGTGCAGCAGATTTGGAGCCTTCAGCATATGGCCTACCCGATTGAGGCGAAGCTGATTGGATTCTCGGAGATTCCTCCGCTGATGGATACCTTTGATACGATACGGAGCAGCGGGGAAACCTTCTATGGTTACATGGATGAAGAGGGGGATCTGCTCGGTGCTATAGCCGTTGAACCGGGAGAGGATCAGGTCACGATATCGCGTATGATGGTGCATCCCGGTCATTTTCGCAAAGGGATTGCCGCTTCGCTAATCGAGCATGTGTTGGACACTTATAGAGAAACACCATTGTTTATCGTGGCGACGGGCACGCGCAATTCACCGGCGGTGGCGCTGTATGAGAAGTTCGGTTTTGTTAGGGATCATGCGTTTGAAGTCGCTCCCGGGGTGGAGTTGACTGAATTCCACCTGAAGCCTGACCGATATAGAGGTTAGTTTAGGTCTTTGGGTCAGGTTGGTTCATAGACGGGGAGGCGATGAGTGATTGAGCAATCCTTGGGTGATTGATAATGTCCATATTTTATTGCGGCTGCTGCTGGCTATGCTGCTTGGAGGGCTGATCGGCTTTGAGCGGGAGCGTACGAATCATGCCGCAGGCCTTCGGACGCATATTCTGGTCTGCCTGGGTTCGGCACTGATCATGCTGCTGTCCGTGTACGGTTTTTCGGATTTTGTAAGAGAGTTTAATGTACGAATTGATCCGGCCCGTCTGGCGACGGCCGTGATTACGGGCATCGGCTTTCTCGGTGCGGGGACAATTCTGTTCACGGGGAAATCGATTACGGGTTTGACGACAGCGGCTTCGATCTGGGTCGTTGGTGCGGTCGGATTGGCTGTTGGGGCAGGGTTTTATTTTGCAGCCATTGTGTCTACGCTGCTGATTCTGCTGAATCTGGTTGTCTTTAATAAGCTGGAACAACGGTATATTCGCGGGAGTAAAATGCATCTGATTACGCTATATGCAGCCAATTCGCCGGGCTTGCTGGATCATCTGTCAGCGCTGCTGAAGGAAGAGGGCTGTGCCATTTCCAAGCTGGTCGTGAATGAGCGAAGCTCTGTTCCCTATGGCGAGCCTCAGCCGGCGGTGCCGGGGGTGGAAATAATGGTGCATGTTCTTACAGATCGAAAGTTCGATCCTGTGAACATCACCCGCCAGATTCAGGGGCTGGGACAGGTATCCATGGTGTCGGTTGAATAACTCGGCATCATGAAATAGGTTCCTCAGGTTGTGCCGGATCATTCATCCGCACAGCCTTTTTGTTTGTTCTGTTTTGCGGGATTCGCTATTCCTGCATTCTATGGTAGGAGGAGGATCATCCAGTTTTTTGCCAGTTACTTTGACCAGAGGTTAGGGTACTATCAAAGAAAACGAAGCTTTTTACAGCACACGGCAACCAGCCATTGATGATACTAAATTCTCTGAAATCCTTTGTACGGTGAAAGGGGGAGGAGCGATGAGCAACCCGCAGCCAGAACAGCGTGCGAGAGCGGGCCAGAGCTTGCTTGGAAGTTCGGGAGCCAGACGCTCTCTTGGACTGCGGCGGCGCAAGCGTAAATTATACGCACTGTTGTTATCGGCGATTCTGCCAGGCCTGGGTCATCTATATCTGGGCCTGTATCGAAAAGGCATTACCTTTATTATGCTGCTGCTGCTTGATATTTCTGCGCTGTTATATTTTTCGTCCATCGGTATGCAGATCAATGTACCGCTGCTGATTTTACTGGGACTGCTGATTCCTGTGGGTTATTTCTATAATGTCTATGACGCGCTGCAGGCGGCTGAATATATGTTATCCCGCCGCAAGCGCGAAGAGGTCGAGTTCAGTCAGACGCCTGGCAAGGGGAGCAAGAATCCTTTTCATGGCGAGCAGGGAGCGGCTTTCGGGTTATTGCTGGTCGTCTCGGGCGTGCTCCTGATCCTGTTTCACCAGAAACCGGTGTGGCTTCAGACTGGTATCAGGGATTATGGAGCGGTCATTGCCGCTGTTGTTCTGATTCTGATCGGCGTCGGGGCATTTATACGTGAGCTCCTGCGAACCTCTAAACGGGAGCCAAAAATATAACAGGGAGAGGAGTCCTTTGAAGCATAAAATTAGAGTTGGACGCTACACGGCTGCTCTCCTGCTTATCAGTACAGGAGCTCTGCTCCTTATTGATGAATGGGGCGGCACGGATGCGATTTTTCTTCTTCTGAAATGGTGGCCGCTGCTTCTGGTCCTATGGGGCGTGGAATATTTGCTTCGCTACATGTTCTCTAAGCGGAGGGGAGAGCGCAAAGATTTCAGGTTTCGGCCGGATATTCGCGGGATTACGCTTGCGGTGCTCGTTTCGGCCTCCGTCTTTGTTGTGTCCCAGCATGACCATTTCCTGTATTTGTGGAACAGGGTAAGTTTGAATCTAACCGTGGCTGCCGTTGATTATAGTGAAGCCGCGGATAACCGGTTTGAAAAGCCGCCCCTTTACCTGCCAGTCACGGAGGATACAACCAAAATGGTGGTTGACCATGTGAATGGCGATATATCGATCCATCGCGAGGATGTGGATGATGTCATTGTAGAGACGGAAGTATGGGTGGATCGGGAAGAGCCAGGCATGGCCGAGCTGATTAACGAACAGTCCACGATGGAGGCAGACGCGGGCAACACGCTGGTCATTCGCTCGCAGGGCAAACCATACGGACAATCGGGCAAAAGGCAGCCGCGCATGAATGTAACCATCACCGTGCCGGAAGAGCGGCGTATGGATATGGAGATCCGGACGATGAACGGAGCGGTCGCCATGACGGATGTGCAGGCGAATGAGTACGTTACGGTTGAGAGCGGGAACGGGCCGATCTATCTTGAAAATATCGGCGGGAACGTAACCGGACAAACCTTGAACGGGGCGGTGACCGTCCGGGGTGTACTCGGTGATGTCAAACTGTCCACAAACCGGGGAGATATGACGGCTGTTGATATATTCGGAGCCGTTCAGCTGACAACTCAGGTCGGCCACATGATTGTCAAAAGAACAACCGACGATATTCAAGTGAATACCCGCAATGGCAATATTGTTGTGAGCGGCGTCCGTGCGGACCTGAACGCCGAGTCGCTCAATGGCGGGATTGTGATTCGCTCCTCGACGGTCGGTGGAGACTGGAATGTGTACAGCGCGGTTGGTGAGCTGAACCTTCACATACCGCTTGGCGCTGATTACAAGCTCGATGGTGTGATCAGCTATGGAGAGATCCGGACGACTCTTCCAAATCTGAGCATCGAGCAAAAAACAATTACCGGTGAATCGGGAACAGGCGAGCATGTGATTCATATTGAGGGCAATAGCAGTCTGAATGTCTATCGCAGTTTTCCGGATGCGCTGGAGAAGCCGGAAACGGGCGGACAGGTCCCCCATCCGCATTGACAAGGAAGCAGGCAGACGGGTCCTCCACCTGCATTGACAAATTTCTGAAGGAAGTTTTACAATGGAATGCAAAGAGTTAACATGAAGGCGGTGGGCAACCATGGCAACGTCCGTACAGCATGCGCTGGAGCAACTAAAAACGACCGGTGTCCGTATAACGCCGCAACGTCATGCGATTTTATCTTACTTAATAGAATCGATGGGGCACCCGACAGCCGATGAAATCTATCGGGCTCTGGAACCCAAATTCCCAAGTATGAGCGTAGCTACTGTGTACAACAATTTGAAAATGTTCATTGAAGCTGGAATGGTGCGGGAACTGACCTATGGCGATAATTCCAGTCGCTTTGACGCCAATGTATCGGAGCACTATCATGTGATCTGCGAACAGTGCGGCAAAATTGAGGATTTCAGCTATTCTTCGCTGGAAGATGTGCAGCGTCAGGCTGAAAAAAGCACGGGGTTTGAAATCAAAGGCTTGAGGATGGAGTTATACGGGTTATGCAAATCCTGCAAATAGATACCGGTTATACAGTAAAAAAACGTGCGGAATGACATTCCACACGTTTTTTTATTTTCACAGCTGGTGCAATGGGGGGAATTCGTTTGGCACGAAGGAAGCGACGTCGCGGAAGAGGTTTTATGAACATCGTAGTCATTATACTTGCTGTATTAATCGGGTGGACGGTATCAGAAAGGTTGCCAAACCGCACCCATATAACCCCTGACTGGAAGGGGATGGAGAAGCCGATTTTTGTGCAGGGGGAGATGATGTCCCATGCGGCGCTAGGAGAGGGTGAAGCGTTGAAGCTTCCTCTGCCTGCCGTGCAGGAGGCGGTTGATCCGCATATCTGGTATGAGGAGGAGACAGCTTCGGTTATCATTACGACGCCCGACCATGTTATGCGAATGGGGGCGGAGCGTGAGGATGCGGAACTGGACGGGAAGGCGTTGACCCTGAAACACGCCCCGGAAGTGATCGAGGGAACGCCGTATATTCCTGTGGAGCCGCTGCAGCAGTATCTCGGTATTGCGGTCCATGAGGACAGAAGCACGGGCGCCGTCATTTTAATGCGGGCAGGGGATTCGATTCAGCTGGCAGAAGCAGCTCCGGCGAAGCGCGACGGAACGATCGCGGTCAGGGAATCAGGCTCTCACAAAGCGCCGATTGTACTGGATATGAAAGCCGGAGAGCGGCTCAGGGTTTGGAGAGAAGAGGGGGAATGGTTCTACGTTCAGGCGGATAACGGTTATACCGGCTACGTGAAGCAGGATCAGGTCGAGCTGGGCGGCGTTAAAGATATCCCTGTTCAGGCCTTCACTCCTTCAAGGGCGGAGCTGGAGTGGAAGGACAAGCAGGTCAATCTGGTATGGGAGGCGGTGTACAGCCGCAATCCGAACACTGCAGACATCGGCCCGATGCCCGGTGTGAATGTGGTCAGCCCGACATGGTTCAGCATAACGAGCGGTACCGGTGAGGTGAAATCCAAAGCGGCTCCGGCTTATGTTGCATGGGCCCACCAGAGGGGATATGAAGTGTGGGGCTTGCTGGATAACAGCTTTGATCCGGATCTGACCACCGAGGCGCTATCGTCGTATAACCGCAGGTCCCATATCATTCAGCAGATGATAGCTTATGCGAAGCAGTACAGGCTGGATGGAATCAATATTGATTTTGAAAATGTGTATACAGCCGACAAGGATCATGTTGTTCAATTCGTGCGGGAGTTCAGACCTTATGCCAAAGCCAACGGACTCATTCTATCGATTGATGTTACTCCGAAGTCCAACAGCGAGATGTGGTCGGTGTTCCTGGATCGCAGTCGTCTGGGGGAGGCTGTCGATTATATGATGGTCATGGCATATGATGAACACTGGGCCTCCAGCCCTCGGGCCGGATCGGTAGCGTCACTACCCTGGACGGAAGTTTCAGTCCGGCGCATTATAGAGGAGGATGGCGTGCCGCCGTCGAAGCTGGTGCTTGGCATTCCACTGTATACGAGGGTATGGACCGAGACGGGCGGAGATGAGCCGAAAGTATCGTCCAGTGCCGTCGGTATGCGGCGAGCGCAGGAAATTGTGAAGGAGCAGAAGCTGGAGGGTGTTCTGGACGAACGTGCAGGTCAGAATTATGTGGAGTACAAGGACGGGGATGACACGATGAGAATATGGCTTGAGGATGAGCTGTCCCTTCAGTCGCGTGTTGATCTCGCTCAAAGGCTGGAACTCGGTGGCATTGCTACCTGGAACCGAAGCTTTGCCCTGCCGGAGGCATGGGATGTTCTGAAGTCGGTTCATGAGTAAACGCCCTAACGTGGTATTTATCCAATTTCTTATATTGTTGTGAAAAAAGGACCCGGCACTGTGGGAAGTGCCGGGTCCTTGCTGTGTGATTAAAGCGGATCAGGTGCTTATGTTCACAGTTTGTCACTGTGACGGCTGAAGGCGGAGAAAACATCTCCACGGAGTCGATCGCACTTCCGCCCGTCGTCCTGACAGGGTACACGAGAGATTAAGTGTGAGTCGTTGTGGAATCTGAATGATTGTCAGCGGAGCGAAGCTCCTCGGCTGTCACATTTGCCTGGGATGGATCCAGTGTCAGAATGGTATGACAGAACATGCAGCGGTCGGTTTTACCCAGCATCTTGGTCAGTTTGTCGCATTCGGGACATTGGATTTGCACGGCGGTCGTCGAGAGCATGCCTGCCCAAAAGTAAACGCCTAAACTACCCATCATGAAGATAAGGCCAATAACAAGTCCGATGCCGGCAAATATTTTGCCAGCTTGTCCCCAAAAGACGATGCCGGCCGTTCCCAGAACCATGAGTCCCATGCCCAGCATGGTCAGCAGCAAGCCCCAAGTGCGGAAAGCGTTGATTTTAGCATTTTTAAAGATCATCGGTAAGAAGCTCCTGTCACTCGATTTTTTGGTATAATTGAAAGCCCTT
This sequence comes from Paenibacillus sp. 7541, assembly GCF_002276395.1. Taxonomy (NCBI): domain Bacteria; kingdom Bacillati; phylum Bacillota; class Bacilli; order Caryophanales; family Paenibacillaceae; genus Paenibacillus; species Paenibacillus sp. 7541. The sequence continues at coordinate 159,303 of NZ_NQLZ01000026.1, forward strand.
CCTGAGCTCAGCGAACATGAGTGAGGGAAGCGATGTTTTCTTCCCGTTACGAAGAAGGAACTTACATTGACATGTAGAATTATATTATAACTGAATTGGCGAAAATTCGCCAAGGACCGTATGGAGGGAAACGTGGAATTAACCAACTTTTCTTTATACTATGGAAATTCGGTTGATAAGGATGCAATCGGAGCGATAGCCTACCGCAACAAAGATCAAGCTGTGTACGGATCGATCATCGATGATTTTCAGACGAACATTGTTGTTGTGTATGAGGGTGAAGTGGATGAGCCTTATATTCAGCATTTCATGGTAAGAGGCGAGCACTGTCAGATCATGAACGTTGCCATGGAAGATTTCCGGAAGGAACTTCTGAACGGAACGCATAAAGTATTGTTAAAATGTCTGCTTGAAGGGGATATTATCAAGGACAGCGATGACCGCCTATACAGCATGCGGCGAGATTTTTTAACGTTTGAAGAACCGATCCGGGAGCGAAAGCTGTTTATAGGGTACGCGAATTTTCTGCAAAAATATGTGGATGCCAAAATGCTGATGAAGGAAGAGCGCCTGCTTGATGCATATTTCTGCACATTGGAAGGGCTGCATCATTGGGCGGAGCTTGAACTGCTTGAAAGAGGGATTCATCCGAACACTGCCGTCTGGGATCAGGTCACGGGGCTGAACACTCCTGTCCGCAAACTGTACGAGGAATTGACGGCCAGTAACGAGACGCTGGGACAACGGATTGAGCTGGTGCTTCTGGCGTGTGATTTCTCGATGGTATCCAAATTGGAGCACTGCGCCGCGCCTTTGTTAAGGCTGCTTCGAAGCAGGCGAAGCCCCTGGACGATGCAGGAGCTGATGCTTCATCCTGAGCTGGAAGCGCTGAGGTCTGTGATGCCGATTGTGCTGCGGCAACTGATTTATCGGTCGATTGTGAAGGAAGCGGCGGTTTGGAAGGAAGCACGCGCGTATCATGAGCCTGTTCGTTATTATGCCGAATAAAGGAGAGGAGCTGAGGTTCTTCTTCTTTTTTCGGCTCTGGACAGCTCTCAACATTCGACGTATGGTGTTAATGAGTTGTTAGGTTACGTGAGGAAAATATTTAAGCAAGAGTGTTGACGAGGCGCTGAATTTTGTGATAAATTATAACTCGCCCCTTTCGAAAGGGACCTAAACATTGGAATCAAGATCATGTCGAAACATGAAATTATCTAAAAAAAGTTCTTGACGAAAAGATGGGCGATATGATATATTATAAAAGTCGCCGCTGAAATGCAGCGCAGACGACTTTGAATGAAGTTGATCTTTGAAAACTGAACAACGAGTGGGTAAAACGAACCGCTTCGGCGGGGGGTTATGAAT
>NZ_NQLZ01000027.1:0-87737 GCF_002276395.1 Paenibacillus sp. 7541
CTGCTTCGTTACCGGCGAATCTCGTTCGCATCAGCAACTCTTATAATATATCACAACCAGATTCACATCGCAAGCTTTTTTTTGAACATTTATTCTGGCGATGATTGCTGCCGTTTAAAGCGGCAAGAAATAATATAACATAGCATTTCCTTCAGGTCAATTCATAAACACTAGTAAATAACTTCCTGTATGAAAAGATGACGCTGCTGAGCCAGATTCACGATCTCCCCGTGTACGGAAACCATCGGTCTTGTTGGATGCTTGCTATCCGTAAATACGATCTCGCCCAGGCTTCCATTGCTGAGGCGTACCCTCATGCCGTGATGGAACGAGGTCAGTCTTTGAATAAAGGTCTGCACCAGCATCGGATCAAGCTTGCCGAAGGATTCAAGATGGAGCTGCTCGAGCACGGCGTAAGATGACTGTGCGTTGCGGTGGAACTTATCGAGAGTCATCGCATGGAACACATCGGTTACGGCGACGATTTTGGCATACATATGAATTCGGCTTCCCTCCAGTTTAAGGGGATAGCCTGTTCCGTCGACTTTCTCATGATGCTGCAGCGCTGCAAGCCGAACTCCTTCATTTACAGCCGCTACATTTTTCAAAATCTGATAACCGTACGTCGTATGCCTGCGCACCTCTTCCTGCTCCTCCTGTGTCAGCTTGGATGGCTTGTTCAGGATAATCGGGTCAATCCTCACGTTCCCGATGTCATGCAGCAGTCCTGCAAATGCAACCTGCATCCATTCCTTCTCCGGAAGACCAACCCACTGCGCCAGCTTGTACGAGGAGAGCGCACATAGAACGGCATGGTGATACCGGTAATCGTGCCTGTTCGTCACGCGGGGAATGAACTTGAGCGCATAATAGTCCTTCTGATGCTCAAGAAGCTGCTGCATTTGTCGCCGTACTTCATACATATGAAGCTCGCCGGTAATGGCAGACTGATAGCATCGTTTAATGAGGGCCAGCATCTTGTCATATTCCTCATGCAGAGATTGTTCCTTCCGGGCTGACGACTCTTCCTCGGCACTCGCTTGAGGCTGCTCACTGAACAGCAAGGACGGCTTCTGTCCCGCTGATTTCACAGTAGGCACTCTCGTGCTGTCCCCTTCGACAGATTCCACCGTCACTTGCTCCACCATAAAAGCTTTAAGCACCTCAATATCACGGGGAAGAAGAACCTTTCCTTTTTGCATTAAAAGGCCGCCCAAAGGCGTGTATACGTCTTCAGCCAGCTTGATACCGATCTGTAAATCACTAACGGTTTTGATCGTCATGATTCATTGCCCTCTCCATCTTCTTCGGACTGCCGCGCAGCCTTCATCACCTTATTCCTATTCCATATTATAGTTCTTGTCCCTCGGCCTGCACAATATCGGTTTCCAAGATAGTATCTCGATATCACAATTCCCGAGCTGCTCTTGAGCGAAATCCATCCAGTACGAGAATCCTGCAAAATGCAGCAGCATCCCGGTCATATCTGCCTTGGCACATGACCGGGATGCTGTCTTATGACTGATTGTAACTTCCTCTATTCTCTTCTGAGCCACCCTACAATCGCTTCGGCTTCTATCATCGTTAAGCGTCGAGAAGAAGCTGTCGTTTCACTGAACAGGTTCAGCCCCACATCCTTATGGCTGAACGGAGATGGTGACAACCGACATCGGCGGAAGCTGGACCGCAAGCGCTCCTTGTTCAACTGCAACGCCGGTGAACGGTGCCGGTTGCACAGCATTCGGATGCTCGAACGTATTATGCGCATCCATCCGGTCTGCGGTAATGATGCTGCCCGACACTGCCGCTGAATGCAGGGCATCCATGCCGCGGAGCTCCAGCTTCAGGTCCGCCTTCTGTTGATGATCAATATTGCACAAGCTGATATGAATAGCACCTGCGGAATTTCGTGATGCGGATACGGTGACCTGTGGCAGACGGTGCCCCTCATATTCATAGGTGCCGAAGGAAGATGCGACTGGCAGCAGTTCTGCATCCTGATGCACTTTAAACATATTGAACACATGATAGGTAGGCGTCAGCAGCATATCCTGCCCTTCCGTCAGGATCATTGCCTGCAGCACATTGACGGTCTGCGCGATATTGGTCATCTGTACACGATCCGCGTGGTGATGGAAGATGTTTAGATGCAGGCCGGCCACCAGCGCATCGCGGATCGTATTCTGCTGATACAGGAAGCCCGGATTGGTGCCTGGCTCCACATCATACCAGGTTCCCCATTCATCGATAATGAGACCGACCCGCTTCTCCGGATCATACTTGTCCATAATCGCGCTGTGCTTCGTAATCAGCTCATCCATATACAGCGCTTTCTTCATCGTCATGAACCATTCGTCCTCCGGAAACCCTAACGCAGAGCCTTTGCCGAGGAAAAAATCGCCCGGAACCGTGTAATAATGCAAGCTGAGTCCGTCCATATACGCACCGGCATTGCTCATCAGCACTTCCGTCCAGTTGTAATCGTCGGTATTGGCTCCACCGGCGATTTTGTACACCTTGTTGTCCCCGTAGTTCCTTACGTATGTCTGATATTGACGGTACAGATCTGCATAATATTCCGGCCGCATATTGCCGCCGCAGCCCCAGTTCTCGTTGCCTACCCCGAAATATTTCAGCTTCCACGGCTCTGCTCTGCCGTTATCGCGCCGCCAGTCCGCCATCGGAGACTCGCCGTCAAACGTCATATACTCAACCCACTCGGACATTTCCTGCACGGTCCCACTGCCGACATTGCCGCAGATGTAAGGTTCACATTCCAGCAGCTCACACAGCAGCATGAACTCATGCGTACCGAAGTGATTGTTCTCGATCACGCCGCCCCAGTTGGTGTTCACCATCCGTTTGCGCTCATCTCTTGGACCGATGCCGTCCTTCCAGTGATATTCATCAGCGAAACAGCCGCCCGGCCACCGCAATACCGGAATCTGAAGCTGTTTCAGAGCAGCCAGGACATCGTTCCTTATTCCCTTCGTATTGGAGATTGGTGAATCCTCCCCTACCCATATTCCTTCATAAATGCATCTGCCAAGATGTTCGGCAAAATGACCATATATATTTCGATTAATGATGCCTTTAGGCATATCTACATTAATTATTGCTTGATGGGCCATTCTATCAACAACCTCCTAATATGGATACCTGCACAGATGCCCGTCTCCACCAGCCTTGTGGAGACGGGCATGGCCTAACAGTCACTTATCCTTTGACCGCTCCGCCAACGATACCTTTCACGATCTGCTTCTGCATGAAGATGAAGAAGATGAATACCGGGATCAGCGTAATGACCGTCATTGTCATGAACATCGGCCAGTTAACGGTAAACTCTCCCTTGGCTCTGTAAATTTCCAGAACAAGCGTTGTATTCTCCCGAGTGCTGAGAAACAGCATCGGGGACAAGAAGTCGTTCCAGATCCACATGGTTTGAAATACGGCACTGGTTACCGTGATCGGTTTAAGCAGCGGCAGAATAATTCGCCAGAAGATGCCCTGAATGGAGCATCCGTCGATCGTCGCTGCCTCCGACAGATCCTTCGGAATCGTCCTCATGTAACCAAGTATCAGGAAGAAGACGAATACCGAGCCTCCCAGATACAACGTGACAAGCCCATACAATCTGTCGATCAGCCGAAACTGGGTCATGAGCTGGAATAATGGCACCAACAGAGTTTGAAAAGGAACCATGAACCCGAGCAGCAGGTATACCATAATCATCCGGTTCAAGCGGGTGCGGTTGTATACCATGGGGTATGCCGCCATTGCTCCGATCAGAACCATCAGGACGACGGAGGTTACAGTGAGGAACAAGCTGTTGCCGAAGCTGCGCAGGATTGGCGTCTCCTCAAACACTCTGGCATAGTTCGAGAACACCCACTCCGTAGGCAAGCTTAGCGGACTTCTCAGTGTCTCCATCTCTGTCTTGAAGGTGTTGACAATAATGATGTAGAAGGGGAAGAACATCAGCAACCCGATCGGCAGCATGAGGACGTCAAGCAGCCAATGGTTCCGGTTTGATTGTCTCATTGCATGCGTTCCTCCCTTCGTTGCATCAGATTGAACTGCAGGAAGCCTATCACAAGCACGATCAGGAAGAAGACGACGGAGATGGCCGAAGCCAGACCAAACTGGGCTTCCGAGATCCCTCGCAGCACAATAACGTGTGTAATGGTGTGCGTTTCGAATCCAGGACCTCCATTCGTCAAAGCAAACGGAATTTCGTATACCTTCAGTCCGTTCGTAATCAGCAGCAGAATGCTGACCGTCATGGCTGGGGCAAGCAGTGGTATCGTCAGATACCGGATTTGCTGCCATCTGCTGGCCCCGTCAATGGATGCCGCCTCATAGAAATCACGAGGAATGGACTGCAGAAAGGCCAGATAAATGATGGCATGCCAACCCGTCACCGCCCATACAGCAACCACAATCGTCGATATTTTGGCCAATACAGGATCCGATAACCAAGGCTGCGGTCCGCTGCCGAACAGCTCGCGCAGGATGGTATTCAAGATTCCCGAAGGAACCGGGGCAAAGATAAAGCCCCAGACGAAGGCCAACAGCAATCCGCTCGGTATCGACGGGAAGAAGAATACCGCTCTGAGCACATTTTTACTCAGAAATTTCTGGTCCAGGATGAGCGCCAGCGGAATCGCCAGCAGCGTTACCAGCACTGTCGTTGCTACCGCAAACAGTACGGTGAAGGAAATCCCGGACATAATCGCCGGATCGGCAAACAGTCTGGCATAATTTCTTAATCCGATAAAATCGTAATTGTTCGAATACCCGTTGAAATTCGTCAGGCTCAGTGTAAATGAACGGATGAGCGGATAGATCGTGAACAATGTGTAGATTACCAGAATCGGAATCAGAAACACCTGGTATTGCAGCTGACGCATAAATTTACCCATGTTCATCTTCCTTTCAGGCGCGTTACCCCTTAGTAGTTCTCCATTTCTTCAAATTTTCTATCTATGGCTTGAATGGCTTCATCCACTGAAATCTTGCCTACAGCCACATCTTGCGTGGAGACCACGAACTGGTTTCTTAACGCTTCCTGATATCTTGGCCATGTCACCATCGGAAGATAGATATTGCCCTCGATCAATCCTTCTTCATAAGCCTGCTGCAGCGCAGGATGAACTTCCGCTTCAAATCCTTCGGCTGTCATAATCAATCCGGTGCCTTCATAGAACAGCTGCAGCCCCTCTTCACTGCTCAAGTATTCCAGGAATAACAGAGCTTCCTCTTGGCGCGGTGTTTTGCTGTTTACTGCGAAGCCGACACCCGGCGCACCTACATAATAGCGCTGACCCTCTTCGAATCCTGGCAGCCCCATAACACCATAGTCGAGGTCCGGCGTTTGATCCAGCTTATCAAGCACCCAAGGTCCGCTGAAGAACATCGCCACATTGCCGAGGGCAAATTCACTTTCGACCTGCTCACCCGTCAGACCGATCATATCCGGCGTCAGGATCCCTGTATCAATAAGGTCCCGCTTCCATACGTTGAACACTTCCGTCCATCCGTCGGCGAATGTTTTCTCTCCGGCGAAGATTTTGTCATCGAATTCAGGATCCTGGGACAATACCATATTTCCGTACAAAGCAGAGTGCACTTGCGTTAAATCCTGCATATTGTCGTACAGTGGAATAATGCCCGCCTCTTTCAGCTTGAGGCATACTTCCACGAACTCATCCCAGGTCTGCGGGAGTTCTGTAATGCCCGCTTGCTCAAACAGCGCCTTGTTATAGAACCATCCGCCTACCCAGCCGTTTTGGGTGAAGGCGTACGTTCTTCCGTCCTTGCTCAACATCGGTTTGTTGCTGTCGAGCATTACCTCCATAAACGGATAATCCGTCAGATCAAGCGCATGCCCTCCATCGATAATCTCATTCCGATTCTCTGCCGCAATCATAAAAATATCGGTAGCCGAATCTGACAGCAGCATCGTCTGCAGCTTGGATATATAGTCTCTTACTGGAGGAGCGAACTGGAAGTCAAAGGTAATATGCGGATACTTCTCCTGGAAGCCTTGCAGAACAGGCTTCATTTCTGACTCATTGTTCCACGCCAGAATACTCAATTTCACTTGATTGGGTTCGGAAGCGCTTCCGTTATTGCCCGTAGCCGAGTCATTATTACTCCCGCACGCCCCCAAAATGACCGATACCAGCATAACCACCACGAACAGCAGTGACTTTCTTTTCACTTGTAACGTCCCCCTCTTTGGATTGTTGTAAGCACTTTCATCGACTACAAGCTTACCTCTATTCCGTGACTGGTTGAATTCATATTGTTGCGCAATTTCTTGTATTTCGTTGCGCAGCTTAATGATCATTCTGACGGGACTGGCGGTACTGTTTAGGGGACATCCCGTAGTACTTCTTAAACGTTCGGCTGAAATGACTCTCGTCCACAAAACCGGTAACGGAAGCGATCAGGCTGTTCTTCTCATCCGTGCGTATCAGCAAGTCAGCAGCCTTCTCTACTCTGACCTGAAGGACATAGTTCCAATAATTGATGTCCATCTCCTGTTTAAATAAGCGGCTGAGCTGGAACTTGTCAATCCCGAACCGGTCGGCGATGACCTGCAAGGACAGATCCTCGCCATAATTCAGATCGATATACTGCTTGATCCGCATCATTAAGTCTACCGCCGGATTCACACCCTTGATGCTGTCCGCAATGCTGGTAAGAAACTCGTTGAACAGCTGCTCCAGTTGTGTCACATGGCGGCATTGCCTCAGATCCTCCATAGCCATCGTATGCCGTCCGCTTGTCGTTCCCGCCATGCGGGGGCTGGATTGGGCGATCGCGTAGAGCATATGCAGCACGATGGAATATACGCCTTCCGGGTGGATCTGCAAACTGCGGATTTGACGGAACAGATCTGCACTCAGCTTCTTGGCCGCTTCAAGATTGAAATCATGGACGACCATCTCCCGGAAAGCCTGTTCGACTGGCTGGAAGTCCGCCATCCGCCATTCTTGCGAAACAACCACCTCTCCGTATACGTTGACCGGATCATCGGTATAGAAGCCTGCCATAAGCGCTTCTTCACTTCTCTTCACCAGCTCTAGCAATCTGTGAGCGGAATCACCGGTAACTGCCATCAGCGGGCTGACGCCGATCATAACCGGGATATCTTGTAGGCACTGCGCTAATTCCTGTGTCTGACCCCGTCCGCTGGCACCAACCAGCCGGGAGAGCTCCTTCAGTTGATCCATGTCCATCATGCTGTCCAGTCCAACCAGAACACTGTAATAATCCTGGCTTCTCCGATAGATGATCGGTGGAATTACTGAGCTCGTCCAGAGCAACTGTTCCCGGAGCTGAGATTCGCTTACATCCGCGGCATTCAACAGATCAAGGACAGCGATATACTGAATTTGCAGCAGATTTAAGGCCCGTTTGACCTTAGCGATGCTTGCCGATTCCAGCGTCCTGGTATGCACAAGCTTCCCGAACTCCCGGGACAGCTTAGATATCTCTTCTTCTCGAATGGTGCTCAGCAGCTCTTGAATGGTGGCTGTCAGTGACACGATATCTACCGGCTTAAGCAAATATTGATACACTTCGAGCCTCAGAGCGTCCCGTGCATAACTGAATTCGTCATGAGCGCTCAGAATAATCGTTTTAGGCTTCTTAACCGTCTCATCCAGCTGCCGCAACGTCTCGATACCGGTCATATAGGGCATCTGAATATCAAGAATGACCACGTCCGGCAGAAATTCCTCTAGTAGCTGTAAGGTTTCCCGACCGTCATAAGCATGCTTCTTCTCGGTAATGCCAAGCGCAGTCCAGTCCATCGTTTTGTCCAAAAAAGTATGCAGAGACTTCTGATCATCCGCAATCAGTAATTTCATTCCGTTCTCCCCCCTTCTCTGCTTCGGGCAGGCACGACGAGATATACCCAGGTGCCGGCTTGCCTGCGGCTGCGAATCCGAAGACCATAATCGCTGCCATAGTTCAGCTTGATGCGGTGATTGACATTGTACAAGCCAATGTTTCCAACGTCTTGATCAGGCTTCTCAATCTGCTGCCTGAGGGCTCTCAGCTCCTGTCTGTCCATCCCCTCGCCCGTGTCGCCAATGGCAATTAGGAGCCCCTTCTTCACCTTGACAGCGCTGATGCATATCGTCCCCTCTCTGCGATCTTCGCCAAATCCATGCCGGATGCAGTTCTCTACAATTGGCTGGAGCAGGAGCTTCGGAATGTTCACCTGCAGCACGTCCTCATCCGGAATATGCTGCTTCACGGTTATACGGTCATCGTATTTCTTGTTCATGATGTATAAATAGTCATTCAACTGCTTCAGTTCGGTATGAAGCGTTACCAGTTCGCCGGTCTGCCGCAGCGAATACCGGAACAGGTTGCTGAGCGACAGCACAATCCGGTTGGAGGACTCAATGTTACCGCATACAATCTCGGTTTGCAGAAGCTGTAGCGTATTAAACAGAAAGTGCGGGTTGATCTGTGCCTGCAGCGCCTTCAGCTCTTCTTCCTTCAAAGCAATTTGTGTTAAATAGTTCTGCTGGATCAGAAGGTCGATCCGGTCCATTAATTCTTTGAATTTGGTGCCAATGATGTTGATCTCCCGGTACTGATAGTTTTTGTTTCGGATGTACAGCATGTCATCGGTTCCGATTTTGTTCAGCGTCCGCAGCAGTCCCTGCAGCGGACGGGATATCCGGAAGGTTACCGCCAGACTGATCAGCACGTTCAGCACAAGGCACAGATATAAAATGCGGTTCAGATTGGATTTGAGCGGAGCCGACTGGCTCGTAATTTCCGTCATGGGGATCGCAGAGATCATCATCCATCCTTCAATCACAGTAGGCTGGTAAATGATCAGATGTTCCTCCCCAAATAGCTGTTCGCGGAAATTGCCTGATTTCTCAAGATAGATGTTATCGATGCCTGCAAAATGCATCGTTTGGCCAATTTCTGCACTATCCTGATGTACGATAATCCGCCGGTGCTCGTCGATCATAAAGATGTTCGCCTGACTCTGGTACATGCTGCGTTCAAACATGCTGTTCACTTTCTGCAAGTCCAGATTCGCGATAACCGAGCCAAGTACCTCCCGGCGGTATCCTTTCACCTGCATCGCCACAGATAACGTGGGCTTTCCGTAACGGGAAATGTCCGAGTTCATGTAGTAGTCCTGGTTATGAATCCCGAGGCTGAAGAAATAGTCCCCCTGCCGGGACTCGAACGACTCCAGGGCCCAAGTCTGTTCGGTAAAGGGATAATCCCACCAGAGTGAGCTGCGCGCATTCAAATTATTCACATAGCCGTTCTTGCCCAGAATCAGCACATCGCTGATGAGCGACTGGTAGGTGTTGATACTCTGCATGATCTCCGAGATGTTCCGTTCATGTTGAAGCAGATAAGCCATGTCGGGAATCTCGTCCTGCCTGAGAATGGCTCCCACCGACTGATTGCTTGCCAGAACAAGCAGCGACCGCTTGGTCTCCTCCAGATAGAAGCTGATTCCCTGGGCCGCCTGCTCCATCACCTTATTGCTTGAACGTATGACCTCTTCGGTAATCATACGGGTGGAATCGCGAATCGACAGAATGCCGAGCAGCAGAAGCAGCAGCATGTTGCCAAGCAGATAATAGATCAGGAAGGTCCGGTAAATCGTTTTTTCCAGAACAAAATTACGTATAAAGTGCATCATCTTCTTCATGCCATAAACCCCGATTTCGTCATAATCTCTCCAAGAGAAAGTAAACGCTATCAATATACCATAAGTAAAGCCTATCAAGACAAACCATTGTCATTCAATATAAAAATAAAAGAGCACAGATGCTGGGCGCATCCATGCTCTCTATGCTCTAGATAAAACGAAGGCTTATTCAGACTCTGGCGTTTCCATCTCGTCATGATGGTCTCCGCCATCCTCATCTTCGTGATCCGGTTCATCACTCTTATCTGCATGACATACCGTGCCGACCGAGTCGTCCTCACGGATATTAATCAGCTTGACGCCCTGAGCATACCGGCCCATGGAGGAGATGCCCTCGATGCTGGTCCGGATCAGGGTGCCCGTCGCTGTAATGATCATCAGATCCTGCTCCGATTTTACCACCTTCAGAGCAACGACAGGGCCGTTCTTCTCGGTGATGCTGATCGTTTTGATCCCTTTACCACCGCGGGTCTGCACACGATAATCACCTGCTGGTGTCCGTTTGCCGTAGCCCTTGGTCGTGACGATCAGGATATCCAGCTCCGGATCGACAACGTCCATGCCGATGACGCTGTCGCCCTCGTCCAGGGTGATCCCCTTCACACCGGTCGCGCTGCGTCCCATAGAACGCACATCGCTCTCCTCGAAGCGGATCGACATGCCGTGGGCTGTACCCATGATGATCTCCTGCTGGCCGTCGGTCAGCTTCACATCGATCAAGGAATCGTCTTCGCGCAGATTAATCGCGATCAGACCGCCCTTGCGGATATTGACGTAATCCTCAAGCGGCGTTTTCTTCACGACACCCTGACGGGTAGCGAAGAACAGGAACTTATCCATATCGAAGCTTTCCACCGGAATGACGGCATTGACCGTTTCTCCCTGCTCAATCTGGATCAGGTTGATGATCGGCGTGCCGCGAGCGGTCCGGCTTAGCTCTGGAATCTCGTAGGCCTTCAGGCGATAAGCCTTACCCTTGTCCGTGAAGAACATCAGGTAATGATGGGAGTTCGTGACGAAGAGATGCTCAACGAAATCCTCGCTCTTCGTTTCCATCCCGACAACCCCGCGGCCGCCCCGCTTCTGGCTTCGATACGTATTGACCGGCAGACGTTTCACATAACCGGTATGCGTAATCGTAATGACCACTTCCTCGCGAGGAATCAGGTCCTCGTCCAGAATGCTGTCCTCACCCACCGTAATTTCAGTGCGGCGCTCGTCAGCGAAACGCTCCTTGATCTCCTGCAGCTCGTCGTTGATAATCTGGAGAACAAGCTGTTCGTTCGACAGAATCTCACGCAGCTCTGCGATGCGCAGCAGCAGCTCCTGATATTCGCTCTCGATCTTCTCGCGTTCGAGTCCGGTCAGACGCTGCAGGCGCATATCCAGGATGGCCTGGGCCTGCTCTTGGCTAAGGCCGAATCGTTCCATCAGGCCATCGCGTGCGGCTTCCGTCGTCTGCGATCCGCGGATCAGGGCGATGACTTCGTCCAGATGATCCAGCGCGATCCGCAAACCTTCCAGAATGTGCGCGCGGGCCTCGGCTTTTTTCAGCTCGAATTCAGTACGGCGGCGAATAACCGATACCTGATGCTCCAAATAATAATGCAGAACATCGCGCAAATTCAGGATTTTAGGCTCGTTGTTCACGATCGCCAGCATGTTGATCCCGAAGTTGGACTGCATCGCCGTATGCTTATACAGGTTATTCAGCACAACGTTCGGATTGACGTCCCGGCGCAGCTCGATGACAATCCGCATGCCGTTACGGTCAGATTCATCACGCAGATCGGTAATGCCGTCTATGCGCTTCTCCCGAACGAGCTCAGCGATTTTCTCCACCAAGCGCGCCTTGTTCACTTGATACGGAATCTCGTGCACAACGATACGCGCTTTGTTGTTGTTCTCTTCGATGGTTGCCTTGGCGCGCATCGTGACAGAGCCGCGGCCCGTACGATAAGCTTGACGGATGCCTTCGCGTCCCAGAATGTAACCCGCAGTCGGGAAGTCCGGGCCCTGAATGTATTCCATGAGCTCCATCGGTGTAATATCCGGATTACGAATCATCGCCTGAACGCCATCGATAACCTCACCGAGGTTATGCGGCGGGATATTGGTGGCCATCCCGACCGCGATCCCTGAGACCCCGTTAACAAGCAGGTTCGGGAAGCGGGCAGGCAGAACGACAGGCTCATGCTCCTCACCGTCATAGTTGGGTGCAAAATCAATCGTCTCTTTATTAATATCACGCAGCATTTCCATCGCAATTTTTGATAAACGGGCTTCCGTGTACCGCATTGCCGCTGCCATATCTCCGTCAATGGAACCGAAGTTACCATGACCGTCAACGAGCATGTAACGCATGGAGAAGTCCTGCGCCATCCGGACCATGGATTCATACACCGCGGAATCACCGTGCGGATGGTACTTACCGATAACCTCGCCAACGATCCTTGCCGATTTCTTGTACGGTTTGTCCGGGGCCATGCCGAGTTCCGACATCGCATAAAGAATACGACGGTGAACCGGCTTCATTCCGTCCCGCACATCTGGCAAAGCCCGGCTGACAATGATGCTCATCGCATAATCCATAAAGGATTCGCGCATCTCCTCACCAATGTCCCGATCTTTGATTTGGGAGAAATTTTCTTCCGCCATGCTGGACCTCCTTCATTTTCAATCAACCAAGCCTTGCTCTATATGAAAAAAGCAGAATAATGATCAGAAAACTATAAATGCACCATTTTCTATTATATTACTTTCACAAACCGTTCACAATTAAACCCAGCGCTTGGCTGTGTGAATGTATGTTTTTGTACCGGAAGTCGGGATATACGCCCTGTCCTCCGTGCTTCCTTTCACATACAATGCAGTGCAAAGTATTTCGAATCATCACATCTGTATATTATACCACTATTTGTTTTTCTTGTCCTATGTTTTCACGCGGCAGGACTTGCCGGAGGCGCGATAAGACCTTATATCGGCTGATGGAAGCCGCGCCCGGGAGTACTTCCTGTCACGAGTATACACTTAGGTTCGTTTGAGCATCGGAACAGCTGGAGCACGAAATCAACGGAAAGGATGAAGATCATTGGCTATACAGCGCGTAGCAAGCAAGTGGGCGAAAACGAAAATACTTCTCCAGAACAAAGGGATTGCCGCTTACATTCCTACAACCCGCCGCTATTCCATAGAGGCCCTTAGAGAACTGCTCGCCGCACATACGGTGGTATACATCAAGCCCGACCGTGGAACCTACGGGATTGGCGTTATGTCCGTTGAGATCGTTCCGCCGGAGAAATCCTCCGAGAACAGTGATCTTCAGGACAGCCAGAGCATCGCGGAATCCGCTTCCCCTTCCTACAGGCTTCGTTACGAACAGAAGAAGGAGACCTTCTCCTCCATCGAAGCCTTGCACAAAACGCTAAAGTCGCTGATCAACAAGCGCGAATATCTTGCTCAGCAGGGCATAGACCTGCTGAGGTTCGAGGGCCGGCCATTCGACCTCCGGGTGCTGACGCAGAAAACGCCGACGGGGCAATGGGCAACCACGGGCATCATCGGCCGCGTCGCAGCCAAGAACAAAATTGTGACTAACCATCACAGCGGCGGCATCGTCAAGCATTTCAAAACGCTGATGTCGGAGCATATGAACGCGGAGGAGATTGAGAACATCCGTCAGGAGCTGAAAATACTGGGGGTGAACGTCGCAGCCCAGCTGCAAAAATCATATCCCCGTCTCAAGGAGATCGGACTCGACGTGGCGATTGACAGCCGCTGGAACATTTGGATTCTCGAGGTAAATACTAGACCGGCTCTGTTTCCGTTCAAGAAATTCTTCAAAGACCCCAGCATCTACAACACGGTCAGAAAATATGCGCAGGCCTACGGCCGCAAGCTGCCTGACGCCAAAAAGGCCCGCTAGCACAAAAAAATCCCTTACTGCTTGAGGGCAGTAAGGGACAGGGCATATTTACACGTCCAGATTGCGCACCGACTTGGCATGCTCCTGGATAAAGTCACGCCGTGGTTCCACGTTGTCACCCATCAGCGTGTCGAACAACGTATCTGCGAGCATCGCGTCCTCGATGGTAACCTGGAGCATCGTCCGGCTCTCAGGGTCCATCGTCGTTTCCCACAGCTGCGTGGCGTTCATCTCACCCAAACCTTTGTAACGCTGGATATTCAGCTTCACATTCTCGCCGAACTCCTTAATGATCTCATCCCGCTCTTTCTCGCTGCCTGCATACCGCACCACTTTGTTGCGTTCGATCTTGAAGAGCGGCGGCTGGGCAATATACACGTATCCCGCTTCCAGCAGCTTGCGCATGTAGCGGTAGAAGAACGTCAGCAGCAGCGTGCGGATATGGGCACCGTCCACGTCGGCATCGGTCATGATGATGATTTTGTGATAACGGGCCTTGGACAGATCGAAATCATCGGCAATGCCGGTGCCAAGCGCGGTGATGATCGCCCGGATCTCCGCATTGGACAAAATGCGGTCCAGACGCGCCTTCTCGACGTTCAGGATTTTCCCCCGCAGCGGCAGGATCGCCTGGAAATGCCGATCCCGGCCCTGCTTCGCAGATCCGCCGGCGGAGTCCCCTTCGACGATGTACAGCTCACTGATCGAGGCATCCTTCGAGGAGCAGTCTGCCAGCTTGCCCGGCAGGGCGCTCACTTCGAGGGCGCTCTTACGCCGCGTCATCTCGCGCGCTTTACGGGCGGCTTCCCGGGCGCGGGAGGCCTGAAGCGCCTTGTCAAGAATGCGGCGGGACACCGACGGGTTCTCCTGCAGGAACTCCTGCAGCTTCTCGGCGAACAAGGATTCAACGATCCCGCGCACCTCGCTGTTGCCGAGCTTGGTCTTCGTCTGACCTTCGAATTGCGGCTCCGGCACCTTCACCGAGATGATCGCCGTCAATCCTTCACGCACATCGTCCCCGGACAGGTTGCCGTTGTTGTCCTTGATCGCGCCGGTCTTGCGGGCGTAATCGTTAATGATCCGCGTCAACGCACTCTTGAAGCCGGATTCATGCGTACCGCCCTCGTGCGTGTTAATGTTGTTGGCAAACGAGTAAATATTCTCGGTGTAGCTGTCGTTGTATTGCAGCGCAATTTCAACCTGAATATTGTCACGCGCGCCTTCCACATAGATCGGCTCCTCATGCAGAGCCTCCTTCTTGTCGTTCAAAAATCGGACGTACTCGATAATTCCGCCGTCGTATTTAAACGAATCGAAGGCACCGGTGCGCTCATCCTTCAAGGTCAGCTTGATGCCCTTGTTGAGGAAGGCCAGCTCCCGGATGCGCGTCAGCAGCGTATTGTAATCAAAAACGGTCGTTTCCGTAAAAATCTCCGGATCCGGCAGGAACGTCACGGTTGTGCCATGCTCCTCCGTGTCGCCGATGACTTTGATATCGTATTGCGGAACACCGCGGCGATATTCCTGTTGATAAATATGGCCGTCGCGTTTAACCTGAACGACAACCTGGGTCGACAAAGCATTCACAACCGATACGCCAACCCCGTGCAGACCGCCGGACACTTTGTATCCGCCGCCGCCGAATTTACCGCCGGCATGAAGCACGGTCATGACGACTTCAAGCGTCGATTTCTTGAGCTTGGCGTTCTCGCCGACCGGGATGCCGCGACCATTGTCAATCACCGTGACACTGTTATCCTCGTGCACAATAATCTCGATCGTATCGCATACGCCAGCCATCGCTTCGTCGATACTATTGTCCACTACTTCCCATACCAAATGATGCAGACCCTTGGCGCTGGTGGAGCCGATATACATCCCCGGCCGTTTCCGGACGGCTTCGAGTCCTTCCAGCACCTGAATCTGATTCTCATCATAAGTTGGTTGATTCATAGACATGCCTTCACCTACTTCTACAGATTCTGTTATGCCTGAGCTACAAACTGGCTAGCTCGCTTCTTAAGTGTCGCAGAGGAGATCGGAGAGTAATAAACGATCTGCTTCGTGACCACAATCGACTTGGGGTCTTCTTCGCCAATCCGCTCCACCACCTTATGCTGCTGGGCATGCGTGACGAACTGCTTGGAAATCTTCGAGGACTTCTCAATCGAGATGTCAAAGATCCCAACCAGCTCGGACGAACGAATGATCTTCTCACCGCCCAAATGAATATACATATGGCAACCACTCCCTTAAGAGCCCACCTGCCCGTCATGGACATGAAAAATGCTGGCACCCTTCAATTTGTCGGTATTCAAACTTTCGATTCCCGTTGCCGTGATGAATGTCTGCACTTTGCTCTGGAATGTCTCAATCAGCTGTGTCTGACGGTACGGGTCCAGTTCGGACAGCACATCGTCCAGAAGCAGGACCGGATATTCCCCGATCTCCTCCTGGATGAGTTCGATCTCCGCGAGCTTCAGCGATAATGCCGTCGTCCGCTGCTGGCCCTGCGATCCGTACGTTTGGACCTCTTTGCCGTTAATATAAAAAGCCAGATCATCTCGATGAGGACCTGCCAATGTCATACCACGCCGTATTTCTTGTTCTTTCATTTGTGATAATTTTATCATAAATCGGTCAAATAAGACAGCTTCATCTTCTTCCTCCGCGTCCGCAAAGGACGGAAGGTAGTGTAGAGACAGCTCCTCAAGGCCGTTTGTAATCCCCTGATGGATCGTTTCAGCCCATTTTTGCAATTTTTTTATAAATTGTTTCCTCTTCTTGACGATTTTAACACCATGCTCCACCAATTGGGTATCCCAGATGTCCAGCATCGCCTGCTGCGCCGCATCTTTCCCCCACAGCTGCTTGAGCAGATTGTTGCGCTGAACGAGCACCTTCTGGTACTGCTGGAGGTGGAACAGGTAGCTCGGCGCCACCTGGCCGATCTCCATGTCAAGAAACCGGCGGCGTACCCCCGGCGTTCCTTTGACAATTTCCAGATCCTCAGGTGCAAACATGACCACATTCAGCGTACCGATAAAATCGCTCAGCTTCCGCTGCTCCAGCCCGTTGATTTTGGCTTTTTTCCCCTGCTGCGACAAGGACAGCTCCAGCCTGACAGCTCCGTACTTCTTCTCTACCTCAGCCGAGATATGCGCGCTTGGCTGCTCGAAGGCGATGAGCTCCCGATCCTTGGAGGTGCGGTGGCTCTTCGTTAAGGCGAGCACGAAGAGCGCCTCCATCAGATTGGTCTTGCCCTGGGCGTTGCGCCCGATAATCAGGTTGACATCGCCGAAGGCTTCGAGCTGCAGAGCCTCATAGTTGCGGTAATGCTGCAGACTGACATTTTTGACAAACATGATATCCTCTCCCTCGTCTTCCGCTCCTTTAAGCAAGCGGCTGCGGGAGGCTGTCTATTGCGCGGCGACCTGAAAGGTCCCGCAGCCTTCCACCTTGATGATGTCGCCTGGATACAACTTGCGCCCGCGCCGGTCTTCCTTCTCATCATTGACCAAAACCGCATCCTCCGCAAGCAGCGCCTTGGCCATGCCGCCTGTGGATACGCAATCGGCCAGCTTCATAAACTGATCCAGCTTGATATATTCACTGTGGATAAAAATTTGTTTCATGTGACTTCCTTTCGCCCCTGTGGATTGGGGATAACTTTAATGGCAATGGCGTGTTCCTGGGAACAGGATCTTCTTAGTTCGCCGTCCGGTATGGCAGGATGATGTACTGGCTCTTGCTGTCATCCAGCGGCTTCAAAATAATCGGGCTCATCACGCCGACAAACGCGATCATGAGCTGCTCGCTCTCTACCACCTTCAGCACATCGAGCATATATTTCGAGTTGAACGAGATGCGCAGCGGCTCTCCCTTGAACTCGACCAGGTCCAGTTCCTCGCGGACCTTGCCAAGCTCGGAGGAGCTGGAGGAAATCTCGATGCCGCCATTTTCCATCGTCTGCAGCAGCACGATATTCGTTTTCTCCTCTCGGGAGAGCAGATAAGCGCGGTCGATCGACTCGGTTAGTTTCTTTGTATCCAAAATGAGTTCTGTTTTATGCGTGTCCGGAATAATTCTAGAAGTATCAGGATAAATGCCGTCCAAAATGCGGGAATAGAAAAGAACCCGGTCGATCTTGAACAGCACCTGATTGTCCGATACGACGATGTCCACCAGCGTATTCTGGTCCGGAATGATTTTGCTCAGCTCGTTGAGCGTTTTGCCTGCAATCACCACGTTGTTGAAACTGATATCATCCGTGCCTTCCAGGTGAATGGAGCGCGTGGCCAGACGGTGGCGGTCGGTCGCCGTAAATTTCAGCTCATTGTCAGACAGCGTCCACAGCACCCCGGTCAGAATCGGCGTCGTTTCGTTGCTGGAGATGGAGAATACCGTTTGTTTGATCATATTCTTCAGCAGGTCGCCCGGAAGGGATATCGTCTGGTTGCCTTCAATGCTTGGCAGGACAGGGAATTCCTCGGGATCAAGCCCGACCATCTGAATTTCGGTAGCGCCGGCGGAGATAAAAGTGTGGAAGTTCTCCTTCACCTCCATTTGGACATCCTGGGAAGGAAGCTTCTTGATAATCTCGACAAAAAACTTCGCAGGAAGCACGACGCTGCCCGGTTGTTCCACCTCCACGATCGTCTGTTTATCATCCTCGGCAGGAATAAACGATTGAATTGAAATATCGGTATCGCTTGCGGTCAGCGTCACGCCGGAATACGTCACGTCCAGTTTGATCCCGCTCAGAATCGGAATGGTCGTCCGGCTCGATATCGCTTTGGAAACATGCTGGATGGATTCGTTTAATGCGTTTTTCAATATGCTGATTTTCATATTTTCACTCCTTGCGGATAGATAGGGGAGGATGTTCTGCTGCAGGCGAAGCCGGTTAAGACACCCTCTTTATGGATAATATATTTATTAATTATTAATAGTATCAGTAGTAGGGACACTGAATATGTGGATAAGCCCAAGAAAGGGCATAAAATTAAGCCTATCCACATGTGTACAGATTGTGCATAGGCTTTGAACTTGTTCAGGTAGGATTTTTGATTTTCTCCGTAATGTTATTGACCACTTTGAACAGCTCCTGGTCGGTTTTCAGCGACTGGCTGATCTTCTCGTGGGCATGGATCACGGTCGTATGATCCCGTCCTCCAAATGCCTCGCCGATCTTCGGCAGGGAATAGTCGGTCAATTCACGGGACAAGTACATCGCAATCTGTCTTGGGAAGGCTACGGCTTTCGTTCTTTTGCGCGCCTTGAAGTCCTCAAGCTTCAGATTGTAGTATTCTCCGACCTTCTGCTGAATGTCCTGGATCGTGATCATTCGTGGCCGGCTGGAAGGGATAATATCCTTCAGCGCTTCGGCTGCCAGATGGGTGGTTACATCCTGATTGGTTAATGAGGAGTAGGCCACAACGCGAATCAGTGCGCCTTCGAGCTCGCGAATGTTCGTATCGATCTGATTGGCGATATACATCATCGCTTCGTTCGGTATGTCCAGGTTCTCAGCCTTCGCTTTCTTGCGAAGAATGGCGATCCGCGTCTCCAGATCCGGTGGCTGAATATCGGTGATCAGGCCCCACTCAAAGCGGGAACGAAGCCGCTCTTCAAGCGTCGGAATTTCCTTCGGCGGACGGTCACTGGAGATGATAATCTGCTTCCGTTCCTCATGCAGCGCATTGAAGGTATGGAAAAACTCCTCCTGGGTCGATTCCTTGCCGGCCAAAAACTGAATATCGTCAATGAGCAGAATGTCTACATTGCGGTATTTGTTCCGGAAACTTTCGGCACGGTTGTCTCGAATGGAGTTGATGAACTCGTTGGTGAATTTTTCTGAGGAAATATAAACGACCTTGCTGCTCGGATTATGCTCCAAAATATAATGGCCTATCGCATGCATCAAATGCGTCTTCCCTAGTCCCACGCCTCCATACAGAAACAGCGGATTGTACGCCTTGGCTGGCGCCTCCGCTACGGCAAGCGACGCCGCATGGGCAAACCGGTTGCCTGACCCGATGACAAAGGTGTCGAAGGTGTACTTCGGGTTCAGCATATGCGACTGAATCTCGTCGCTGCTGACCTCCGATACGGGGGCTGGCTGCTGGGGAACCGGATCCGCAGGCTTAGGCTCTTCAATGACAAAACGAACATCAACCTGTTTGCCGAGCACTTCATATACGGTGGAGCTCACCAGCTTCGTATATCGGCTCTCCAGCCATTCCACCGCAAAGGTGGTCGGCGCGGATATGACAACGGAATGATCGTTCAGCGTCAATGCTTTTGTAGCTTTAAACCAAGTATCAAAGCTGGGTTTGCTCAGCTTGGTCTGTATTATCGATAAAATTTCCTGCCATAATTCGGAAGTATGGCTATCCAAAACTGTCACTCCTTTAAATCTTCCAAACGTGGCCCAGAGCCAAGTTGAAAATGTCGAAAGAAAATGAATGATGTAGAATTATCCCCAGAGTTCCACCCCTGTGGAAACAAAAAAATATGGATAAATTGAAATTGTTCACAACTTTATCCACAGGCTGTTGATAATATTATCCGTTCATTCACATATTCACATCCAAAAGTAATATCATCATAGCAAAAGAAGGGCTTATTTTCAATGTATGTCGCTAATTTATCCACAAATTCAATACGTTGTGCATAAATCTTATTCACACCACTATATATTGTTTATAAGCTGTTCAACTTTCGACAGGATCACCTTGGATCCGAAAAAAAATATACACAGGTTGTGCGTATAGAGGCAATATTTACTTCCAAAACCATGTGAATAACCGCTTGGCTGGTTGCCCGGATCATCGGTTTGGATTCTACCAAAGGTAAAATGGGGGAACTAGGAGAGTGCCTGGAAGAAAAAACAGCCCGTTCCGCCGCGGAATCTTTCCGCAGCCGGACGGGCTGTTTCTACTTTCACAGGCGATTACAATACGCGGTCTGGTCCATTATGCTCGAATTTGCGCTGAAACTCGGCGATTGCTTCGTAATCTTCTTCCAGCTTGCGCGAGATGCGTATGTAGATCGGGAGGAGCGAGCGGTAGATTTCGGCATGCTCTGTCTTCGGCTGATGCTCATGCGTTCCGCCGACCATCGACGAGACAATCTCCAGCGAGTCGGTCCGGCCGATGGCATACAGTCCGAGGACGGCAGCGCCGAGACAGGAGCTCTCATAGCTTTCCGGCACGATCACCTGCTGATCGAAGATGTCGGCCATCATCTGCCGCCAGATCGGGGATCGGGCGAAGCCGCCGGTGGCGTGGATCTTCGCGGGACGGCCGATCTGTTCCTCCATTGCCAGCAGCACGGTGTACATGTTGAAGATAACGCCTTCGAGCACGGCGCGAATCATATGCTCCTTCTGATGGTTCAGCGTCAGTCCGAAGAAAGAACCGCGGGCGTTCGGGTCCCATAGAGGAGCCCGTTCTCCGGTTAAGTAAGGATGGAAGAGCAGGCCGTCGGAGCCGGGACGAACACGGTCGGCAATTTGGGTTAGCACATCATAAGGATTAATGCCGAGCCGCTTCGCTGTCTCAATCTCCGAAGCGGCCAACTGGTCCCTTACCCAGCGGAAAATCATCCCGCCATTGTTGACCGCACCGCCAATGACCCAATGCTTCTCGGTTAACGCATAGCAGAATATCCGCCCCTTCGGGTCGGTCATGGGCTTGTCGACCACGGTCCGGATCGCACCGCTCGTACCGATCGTAGCGGCAACGACTCCCGGCTGGATCGCATTCACGCCGAGATTCGACAGCACGCCGTCGGCGGCACCGAGCACGAACGGGGTGGAGGGGAGCAGCCCCATGATACGGGCATAATCCGCATTCAAGCCGGTTAGCGCATGGGTGGTCGGCACTAGCTCGGACAGATGCTCCTCTGTAATTCCCGCAAGCCTTAGCGCCTCTTGATCCCAGGCCAGCTCTCTTAAATTCATCATGCCGGTGCTGGAGGCGATAGAGTGATCGACCACGTAGCGGCCGAACAGCTTGAAATAGACGTATTCCTTAATTGATATAAATTTGGCCGTCTGCTTAAAAATGTCCTCATGTTCATGGCGGAGCCACATCAGCTTCGTCACAGGGGACATCGGGTGGATCGGCGTGCCGGTGCGCATGTAGAGCTCCATGCCGCCCATTTCCTTCTTCAGTCGGTTCGACCATGATGCACTGCGATTATCCGCCCAGGTGATACAGCGCGTTAGGGGCTTTCCATCGTCGTCGACGGCAATGACACTGTGCATGGCGGCACTGAAGGAGACGAATAGCAGCTGTGCCGGGTCGATGCCGCTCTGGTGCATCACGCTTTGGACTGCAGCAAGGACGGTTTGAAATATTTGCTCCGGGTCCTGCTCCGCGGTTGACGGAGTGGGGGTGAGCAGGGGATATTCGCCGCCGGCCTTGGTCACGACTTCACCGTTTTCTTTGAACAGAACGGCCTTGGTGCTGGTCGTTCCGATGTCTACACCGATCATGTAATGGAGCGTACTCACAAGACATACCTTCTTTCGTTCAAGGCCATACTAACGGCCCCTTTATACTTATATAATCCATAAACCGAATTTGTAATTGTGTATACTTGTCGACAATAAAAGGCGAAGCAAAGGTGGGCAGCCCGCCCATGAATGCTGTGTCGAGTCAGGCCCTATCCTTATCATCTCCGAGCCGCACACCGCTGCTCCGGAGGGGGAGAGGGAGGATGAACGGATCTACTCTCCTTCCGAGAAACTGAGATGCAGCGTCTCTCGGGAATCGTCAAAATACTGCTGTGCCGCGTTCTGAATCCGGACAGGATCCGAGGATTCCAGGTCGCGAATGAGCTGATGGTGCTTGCTTAGCACCGCTTCAATTCTGGATTCGCCTTCACTGAATACTTGCCGGGTGGTGATCAGAATGACGGTGATCACGATTTGGCGGATGCTGCGCCACAGATGAAGTATGCGCTTATGGTCGGCTTCGGCCACGATGCGCTCGTGAAAGGACAAGTCCTGGAGCGAGAACTCTTCCGGATCGCCATGCTTTGCGGCCAGCTCCATCCGGTCCACGATTTGCTTCAAATGCTGGATCAAGGCAGGCTGTGGCTTCGCAAACACATGGGTTTGCACGAAGCTTTCGATCAGGTAACGCACATCGTACAGCTCTTCGACTTCCTTGAGCGATAAGCCAATGACGACCGCGCCCATGCGCTCCAATTGGATCAACCCTTCACTGGACAGCGTTTTCAATGCTTCGCGTACCGGAGACCGGCTCGTTCCGAATTCACCTGCAATCCGGTTTTCCGACAGAATTTCTCCTTTCTTGATCGCGCCGCTAATGATTTGCAGACGCAATTCGTTGGCAATCGCTTCCCCGAGGGAAGCGCCCTGAAGCCAAGAGGCAGGATATTTCATACACTGATTCCCCTATCCGAGTATGTAATCTCATGATACTAAGTTGATAATGATTGTAACATACGGGATGTCTTGGTTCCATCAGCAAAGTGCCGCTGTGTCAGGCCTCAGAGCCGGTCATGCCAGGGAGAATTTACTCCGACTTTTCCACAGCATGGCCGCCGAATTCGTTGCGGAGCGCCGCAACTACCTTACCATGGAACGTATCGTCTTCCAGAGAGCGGTAGCGCATGAACAGCGACATCGCGATGACTGGGGCATTGGCCTGCAGATCAAGCGCCGTTTCGACGGTCCATTTTCCTTCGCCGGACGATTTCATGACCCCTTTGATGCTGTCCAGCTTCGGATCCTTGGAGAAAGCATTTTGCATCAGCTCCATCAGCCAGCCGCGAATAACGGAACCATTGGACCAGACGCGGGCCACATCCTCATAGCTATAATTGAACGCGCTTTTCTCCAGCACTTCGAAACCCTCAGCAATCGATTGCATCATGCCGTATTCAATACCGTTATGAACCATCTTCAGAAAATGTCCGCTGCCGATATCTCCGGCGTACAGGTATCCGTTCTCCACAGCCATGTCTTGAAATAGAGGCTCAATGCTGGCGAATACTTCGCGATTGCCGCCGATCATGAAGCAGCCGCCATGCTGGGCGCCTTCCATCCCGCCGGAGGTGCCTACATCAAAGTAATGGATGTCTTGCTCGGCCAGCCGTGCTGCGCGTGCAATCGAATCTTTATAGTGCGAGTTTCCGCCGTCGATGAGAATATCTCCAGGCTGAAGAAGCGGGGAGAGGGAATCAATAACCGAGTCCACAACGGCGCCGGCAGGCACCATCATCCATATGATGCGCGGGCTCTCCAGTCTGACTGTCATTTCTTCCAAAGCGTGCACCCCTTCAGCACCAAAGCCCGCTGCCAATTGGACTGAATCGGCGTTCAGGTCATAAGCGACCACTTGATGTTGATGATGCCGTAAATTTTGCACCAGATTAAGCCCCATTTTGCCGAGGCCGATCATCCCTATTTTCATATAAGTACAGCTCCTTTTAACAATGTATACTTGTATACAAGTATATTACCAATTATCATACTACTCTTAAATAAGTCATCTGTAAATAAGGGTTGTTCCGTTCGTGTCGTTTCATTAGGTTATCCCCATGTGGATAAATGCACTCCAAGTAAAAAAGAGTAGTTGTGGAAAACTTATACGGGGGCAAACGTGGAAGTTTGGTTTGACTTTTGGGCCAGGACGTGATTAAATGTATAAAGGCATTTTCTGTGAAGATGTAAATGATGTTCGAACATTGAAGATAGGACAGTACTTGAATCTGTCTATCAAAATGCGTCGCAAACCGGCGTTTATTTTTTGAATATGGCAAGTCAAAGATTTCTGTAAGGGGGTGCATTAAATCATGAGACCGACTTTTAAACCGAACGTGAGCAAGCGCAAGAAAGTACACGGCTTCCGTCAAAGAATGAGCACAAAGAACGGACGTAAGGTATTGGCCAGACGCCGTCTTAAAGGAAGAAAAGTATTGAGCGCTTAATACTGTCGCCACGAAGACCACCGAGGTGGTCTTTTTTTCGTAATAGGCTCCGATTATGTGTGTCCAGCAGGTCATGTGCCCGGAGCTGTCGGCAGCATAAGCTATAAATGGACCGCATTCGTGTGACATCTTGCGTTTAACTTGCTTGGGCATGACTATACTATATTAATATAGGAAGAGATGCCGGATGCAATGAGTGTAAAGACATGGATTAACGGCAGGCAGGGAGATACTCGTGCATAGAAAACTTCGATTACGAAACCGCGCTGACTTTAGCCGGGTATATCGCCACGGAAAGTCTTTCGCCAATCATCAGTTTGTAGTGTATTGGTCACGCAAAAAAGAGGTAGAGCAGTTTCGGGTAGGTGTGTCGTGCAGCAAAAAGATCGGCAATGCCGTTGTGCGCAACCGGATGCGTCGTCTCGTCAAGGAGATCGTCCGGCGGCACAAGGATGAGATTGCTGAGCATACGGATCTGATCTTTATTGTGCGCAAAGGCGCTCTGGACAAGTCCTACCGGGAACTGGAGAAAAGCGTGCTGCATGTGCTGCGCAAATCATCTCTTTTGAAGGCGAAGAAGGGCTAGTGGGTTGTGTTTATTTGTTCATATAAATATGTTATGATTTACCGTGGAATGGCAATGGCGAAGAGAGGGGTTATGAAGTGTCGCAAATGATGACAAGACGAGGAAAATGGTTCCTCCTCACCGCTGTATTACTTGCAGTGGCCGTGATTTCAGGCTGTGCGACTGGCGAAGAGCAGATGCGTACGATTGAAGACCTGAAGAACGGGGGCTTTTGGCAAAGTAACGTAGTTTATTACTTCACACTGGCGCTTGATACATTTGCTCAATGGTTTGACGGTGAATATGGATTATCCGTACTGGTGATGGTGTTGATCGTCCGTACGTTAATATTGCCGTTAACGCTGAAGCAGGTTCGAAGCTCCAAGGCAATGCAGGCGATTCAACCTGAAATTCAGAAGGTTCGTGAGAAGTATAAGGATAATCCGGAAAAGATGCAGATGGAAACGATGAAGCTGTTCCAAGAGCACAAAGTCAACCCGATGGCTGGCTGTTTCCCGCTGCTGCTACAAATGCCGATATTTATCGCACTCTATCATTCGATTTACTATAACGGAGAATTGCGCGGCCATGAATTTTTGTGGATGCAGCTCGGACAGCCGGACAAGCTGTTCATCCTTCCGCTGCTCGCTGCAATTACGACATATCTTCAGACCAAGATGATGATGAAGATGAATCCTTCGCCGCAGATGGGCATGATGCAGTTCATGCTGTTTGTGTACCCGATTCTGATCTTTGTCATGTCCTTTCAATTTCCTTCAGCACTTCCGCTGTACTGGTTCTACAGCAACCTGTATACGATCGTGCAGAACTACTTCTTGTACCGCAACAATGACACGGCCGCTGTTCAGGCTAACGTAGCCGCTAGCACTAGCGCAAGTCAAGGTCAGAGAAAAGGAAACAAAAGTAGGAAAAAAGGTTCGAAAGGAGCCAAGAAGTCGAAATGAGCAAGATCGTCGCAACAGGAAAAACCATTGAAGATGCTGTCGCACAAGGGCTTGCCAAGTGGGGCGTAAGTCGGGACCGCGTGTCGGTTCAAGTATTGAGTCAGCCGTCAAGAGGATTCCTGGGCCTGTTCGGGGTCAAGGAAGCGAAAGTGGAACTTGAGCTCCTGCCTGAACGAGCTGGCGGCGAATTGCAATCTGAGACTCCGCTCGCGAAGCAGGAGGTATCGATCAAAGCAAACCAGACGGAAACGGCAGCGACCGTATCCATGCCGGCTGAAGAAGCTGTCGAATCGACGCCTGCGGACGTGAATTCCACTGGCCATGAAGGCAAAGACCCATATCACGAAGCGATTTCCTTTCTACAGGAAACCGGCCGTGCTATGGGGATTGAAGTAACGATTGAAATGGAGAAGGGTAAGGATTACACCACCCTTCATATATCAGGTTCAGGTCTAGGCTTGATGATTGGACGCCGGGGGCAGACGCTTGATGCGCTTCAATATTTGGCCAACATTGTGGCGAACCGGTATTCCGACAGCTATTTGCGCATTGTGCTGGACGCGGAGAATTTCCGCGAACGGCGCAAGAAGACGCTGGAGGATCTTGCCGACCGTCTGGCCGCACGCGTGCTGAAGACGCGCAAGGAGATCGTGCTCGAGCCGATGTCGGCGCCGGAGCGCAAGGTCATTCACGCCCGGCTTCAGGCCAAGGGCGGCGTGAAGACGTACAGCAAGGGCGATGAACCGAACCGGCGCGTTGTCATTACACCGAAGATGTAGCATTAGAGTTGAACAGAGCCGTATATCGTACAATGACTCCTTAGGATGACAGGGAGTCATTGTTTTTTAGAAATGGGATTTT
Source organism: Paenibacillus sp. 7541 (assembly GCF_002276395.1). Taxonomy (NCBI): domain Bacteria; kingdom Bacillati; phylum Bacillota; class Bacilli; order Caryophanales; family Paenibacillaceae; genus Paenibacillus; species Paenibacillus sp. 7541. Next base: position 26,994 of record NZ_NQLZ01000027.1, read on the forward strand.
GGATGATCCTGTGAATATAGAGAAACGTATAGGTTTCAAGCTTGCTTGCTTAGTGAAGGACAGAAAGAGGTGACAGGTTGTGTATAGTGATACAATTGCTGCGATTTCCACAGCGGTAGGTGAGGGTGGAATCGCGATCATTCGGGTTAGCGGACCGGATTCGATCAAGGAAGTTGAGAACATATTCAAGAGCAAGATCCGCTTAAGCGAAGCGGCTTCCCATACGGTGCATTACGGACATATCATCGACCCGAGAACGAAGGAAAACCTGGAGGAAGTGCTGGTGACGGTGATGCGGGCACCGCGTTCTTTTACAACAGAGGATGTAGTCGAAATCAGCGCCCATGGCGGGGTCATTTCGGTTAAGCGGGTGATGGACATTCTGCTTCAGCAGCAAGTGCGGCTTGCAGAGCCTGGGGAGTTCACCAAACGGGCCTTCTTGAATGGGCGGATTGACCTGTCGCAGGCTGAGGCTGTCATTGACCTCATTCGTTCGAAATCGGACCGAGCGTTCTCGGTGGCATTGAAGCAGGTCGAAGGCACCCTGTCCCGCAAAATTAAGGATCTCCGCCATACGCTGGTGGAGACACTGGCCCACATAGAGGTCAACATCGATTATCCGGAACATGATGTGGAGTCCCTGACTGCTGATTTTATTAAGGATAAAAGCCGGCTGGTTATGGATGAAATCGACAAGCTGCTGAAGACGGCGGAGGAAGGCAAAATTCTGCGCGAAGGGATCACCACCGCGATTGTCGGGCGTCCGAACGTCGGCAAATCGTCGCTGCTCAACACGCTTGCCCATGATAATAAGGCGATTGTGACCGATATTCCAGGGACAACCCGGGATGTTATTGAGGAATTTGTCACAATTAACAATATCCCGTTGAAGCTGCTCGACACGGCCGGAATCCGGGAAACGATGGACGTAGTGGAGCAGATTGGGGTAGAGCGCTCGAAGCATGCGGTCAATGAAGCGGATCTGATTCTGCTGGTGCTGAACGCCAGTGAGCCGCTGCATCCGGATGAACTGGAATTGATGGAACAAATACGCGGTAGACAATGCATTGTGATTATGAATAAAATGGACTTACCGACACAATTGGATATGGAGATTCTGCATCGATATTATCCGCCTGAACTGATCGTGCCGATGTCTGTTATAGAACAGGAAGGCATTGATAAGCTGGAGGAGGCCATCTCGAATCTGTTCTTCAGCGGACGGATCGAGGGCGGAGATTTGACCTATGTCAGCAATGTGCGGCATATTGCTCTTTTGAAGAAAGCGAAGGCGTCGCTTGAAGATGCTTATGAAGCTGCAGAGCAGCTTATACCGATTGATATGATCCAGATCGATGTTCGTCTAGCTTGGGAGCAGCTGGGTGAGATTCTGGGCGAGGCGGTCGGCGATTCGCTCATTGACCAGATTTTCTCACAATTCTGCCTGGGCAAGTAAGGGCGTGCATAATATCTGTACTTGCCGTTGTTGTCGATTCGTAGCTAAGGTTGTCAATTAGGCGGCACTTCCCGGCAGGCTCGCCTGAGAAGCGGGTCTGCCTTGGAGTGTTTGCCTTCAGGATATAGATCGTTCGTCTCTATATATTCACAAATATGAACAACAAGGAGGGTTTGCCATGAGTTACATGGGAGGCACCTATGACGTGATCGTTGTGGGTGCGGGTCATGCCGGCTGTGAGGCTGCACTTGCAGCAGCTCGGATGGGGTCGGAGACATTGATGATTACGATTAACCTGGATATGGTTGCTTTTATGCCTTGTAACCCGTCCATCGGAGGACCTGCCAAAGGTCATGTGGTGCGCGAAATTGATGCACTGGGCGGGGAAATGGGCCGCAATATCGATAAAACCTTCATTCAAATGCGGATGCTGAATACAGGGAAGGGGCCTGCGGTTCACGCGCTGCGTGCCCAAGCTGACAAATTCCAGTATCAGCACACGATGAAGGAAACGCTGGAGAAGGAAGAGAAGCTGACGCTGCGTCAAGGCATGGTCGATCAGTTGATCGTTGAGGACGGCGTCTGTGTTGGAGTTGTGACGCAGACGGGCACGGAATACCGGGCGAAAGCGGTTGTGCTCACAACAGGAACCTATCTGCGTGGAAAAGTGATCATGGGCGAGCTGATGTATGAGAGCGGACCGAACAATCAGCAGCCGTCGGTGAAGCTGGCGGAGAATCTGCGTGAGCTTGGATTTGATCTCGTCCGCTTCAAAACCGGCACACCTCCGCGTGTGCATAAGGACACGATTGATTTTTCGAAGACGGAAATTCAGCCTGGGGATGAAAAGCCGAAATTCTTCTCGTATGAGACGAAGTCCTCGGATAATGAACAGCTGCCATGCTGGCTGACGTATACGTCTGTGGATACACATCAAATTATTAACGATAATCTCCATCGCGCACCGATGTTCTCGGGGGTAATTGAAGGCACCGGTCCTCGCTATTGCCCGTCGATTGAGGATAAAATCGTTCGTTTCGCAGATAAGCCAAAACATCAAATATTCCTGGAGCCAGAAGGCAAAAATACAAAGGAATATTATGTGCAAGGCCTCTCCACCAGTCTGCCAGAGGATGTGCAGCTGGCGGTGCTGCGCTCCATTCCTGGAATGGAGAAAGTGGAAATGATGCGCAACGGCTATGCCATTGAGTATGATGCAATTGTTCCAACCCAGCTGTGGCCTTCGCTGGAGACCAAGAAATTGCCTGGCCTGTTCACGGCGGGGCAAATTAACGGAACCTCCGGTTATGAGGAAGCAGCAGGGCAAGGGATCATGGCTGGCATTAATGCGGCACGCAAAGTGCAAGGCAAAGAGCCGGTCATTCTGGATCGTTCGCAGGGCTATATCGGCGTATTGATTGATGATCTGGTTACAAAGGGCACGAATGAGCCTTATCGCTTGCTGACCTCGCGTGCGGAATATCGCCTGTTGCTTCGCCATGACAATGCCGATTTGCGCCTGACTGAAATCGGTCATGAGATCGGCCTGATCTCGGAAGAGCGCTATGCACAGTTCCTTCGTAAGAAAGAGCTGGTCGAGCAAGAGATCGAACGTCTGCGTCAAGCGAAGGTGAAGCCGGTTGAGGTGAACCCGATGCTGGAGGCTGCCGGTTCGGCCCCTATCCAGGATGGAAGCACACTGCTGACGATTCTGCGCCGTCCAGAAGTGACGTTTGCCATGATTGAGCAATTGTCGCCATCTCCGTTTAATCTGGATGAAGAAATGAAGGAGCAAGTGGAGATCCAAATCAAATATGCCGGTTATATTGAGAAACAGCTCGGGCATGTGGAACGTCTGCAAAAAATGGAGAAGAAACGGATTCCGGAGGATATCAACTATGATGATGTTCATGGTCTGGCGATGGAAGCACGGCAGAAGCTGAACAGAATCCGTCCGATTTCCATCGGGCAGGCGTCTCGGATCAGCGGCGTTACACCAGCTGACATTTCGATACTTCTGGTGTACCTGGAGCATTACAACCGGGTGACCGCGGCGAAAGGATAAGGTATGGACGTGATTCAGAAGGATTTTGCAGAACGGCTGCAGGAGCATGGTATTCATGTCGATCAGAAGCAGCTGGATCAGTTTGAGACGTATTACGAGACGCTGGTAGAGTGGAATGAAAAAATGAACCTGACAGGTATTACCGAGCGGGATCAGGTGTATACGAAGCATTTTTATGATTCAGTGACACTTGCGTTTTATGTAGATATGTCGCAGGTCGGCACCTTGGCTGATATTGGCTCCGGCGCTGGCTTCCCGGGCATTCCGCTTAAGATCTGCTTTCCACATATCAAGCTGACGATTGTAGATTCGCTGAACAAGCGGATTAATTTCCTCAAGTTTGTGGTGGATACGCTTGGCCTATCGGATGTGGAGCTAATTCATGGCCGGGCGGAGGAAGTTGCCCGCAAGCGCGAATACCGTGATCATTTCGATCTGGTGACGGCAAGAGCGGTTGCCCGGATGGCGCTGCTGAATGAATTTTGTCTTCCATTCACGAAGGTAGGCGGCCAATTCGCTGCCATGAAAGGGAGCAATCCGGCTGAGGAAATTGAAGAGTCGAAGCGCAGCTTGAAAGAGCTGCGGGGGAGACTTGATCAGGTTCATTCGTTCTCATTGCCGATTGAGCAGTCTGATCGTCATATCGTCGTAGTCGACAAGGTGGGAAGTACGCCAGGCAAATATCCACGCAAGCCGGGGATGGCGGCTAAGTCGCCTCTGGTGTAGAACACATTGGTGCAGCAATAGGATGCCGGTGGAGTGAAATGGGCAAGGCGGAGGCATGCTAACATCATTATTTGTTGGGTGAAAATGCGACCTGGTTCATTTTTCTTCTATTATATAGGTGGTAAGAGCAACAATGTGATCGATAGAACTTACAAGATGATTCGATACGGTGGAGAGGGGATGTTTCACGTGGAACATTCCCTCTCCTTTTCTATGGAAACTTGAGGCAATTATATTCTGTACTTGTTATGAAGAGTAGGGACACGAAAATCGAGCAAAAAAGGTTAATTTGAAGAATAGAGTTATAGAACAAAAAGTGGTAGAATAGAGACAAGCATACTGTAAGAGTCCGGTTTATTTACCGGCTTTTTAGAGAACAACGCCTTGTCATGTATTTGAACAGTAGACAAACTGCATGTGAAGGTTGTTTTTCTTGTGGTATCAGATCGTGATCCAGCTGTATGCATTCATTTTCTGATATCTCGATCAGGTTATAAGACCATCCACATCATGATTGATCCTATTCTCTATCGTGTCGACAGCGACGATGACAGATGAACGCAGGGTTAATGTGAAGGAGTTAGTTTTTGCAGGGATATGCCTGGCTGCTTTCGTTGTACATACAAGCTGCCCTGAATACGGTGGATTCTGTATTCTGCCGTTCAAGAGAGAGAGTGGGCGGGCGACAGCATCCATGCTGATCTGAGTGTTCTCAGATCGGGAACCCAAGCCGGGACATCATCCATGCTATCATGAAATTAGGTGGTAATATACGGAATGAAAGAACAATTTTCGAAGTTGTTTGGATTGGCGGCGGAACGAAATCAGGGAGATGAAGTAAAGCATATTCCGGTACATGAGGTCGTCAGCAGCCCTTATCAACCACGGACCATATTTGATGATGACAAAATCGATGAGCTGCTGCAAACGATCAAGACACATGGTGTGATTCAGCCGATTGTGGTCAGGGTTCGCAATGGCGGCTACGAGATTATCGCCGGGGAGCGCCGCTGGCGAGCCGTCAAGAAGCTGGGACTCGATACGATTCCGGCTATCATTCGTGAGTTTAATGATTCGCAGGCGGCTTCGATTGCACTTATTGAGAACTTGCAGCGTGAAGGACTGACATCGATTGAAGAGGCCGTCGCTTATCAGAAGTTAATTGATCTGCATCAATTGACTCAGGAGAGTCTGGCACAGCGGCTTGGCAAGAGCCAGTCCACGATTGCGAACAAGATCCGGTTGCTGCAGCTGCCGGAACAAGTGAAGACAGCGCTCATGGAACGGAAAATTACGGAGCGTCATGCTCGTGCATTGCTGTCCCTGGATAATGAGGAGACCCAGCTCAAAGTGCTGGATGAGATTATTGCCAAGGAACTAAATGTGAAGCAGACGGAAGCGCGGATTGCCTTCTATAAAGAAGTCTCCACCGTGAAAAAATCTAAACGCATCTCTTACAGTAAGGACGTTCGTCTTGCACTGAATACGATCCGTCAATCCATTGACATGGTATCGGGCTCGGGGATGGCTATCAAGACAACCGAGAACGACCATGAGGATCATTACGAGATTGTGATTAAAATACCTAAACGATAAGATTAAGCGTGAAAGCGGTATTCTTCGTGCCGCTTTTTCTTTTGATCAGGAATGCGGGATTGTTCCTGGATCGGTCGAGGCTGCTTACTGACGGGTATCTATTGGGGCAGAGGGGACTTATGGCCATGTGTTTAGGCGGATTCAAGAACGCTGCGCCTCATAACCAAGGTAGGGTAGCCATAACGGAGAACGGAACATTTATATTTGTGAGGCCCCAGCGGCTGACTGTGGATTTGTTAGCATAATCTACCTCGATAGAGGTTTTCTTTTATTTATATTCAGACTGACTGAATGAACATCATTGCGTCATACTTACTAGAGTCTACCTACATTGAGGTGAAATGAGTGTCAAAAATTATTGCCATAGCAAATCAAAAAGGCGGTGTCGGCAAAACGACGACGTCCGTCAATCTGGGGGCTGGACTGGCTTCGCTAGGCAAACGGGTACTGCTCGTGGATATCGATCCTCAGGGCAATACAACGAGCGGGGTAGGGATCAATAAAGCCGATGTCTCGAACTGTATATATGATGTCATTATTAATGAAGTGCATCCGAAGGATGCAATTTGTGGAACCGTCGTTGAAGGCCTGGACATCATTCCGGCTACGATTCAGCTGGCAGGGGCGGAGATTGAACTTGTACCAACCATCTCTCGCGAAGTTCGCTTGAAGAAATCACTCCAGCTCATTAAGTCATCCTATGATTACATTTTGATTGATTGCCCGCCTTCACTTGGAATCCTAACGATTAATTCCTTGACGGCTGCAGATTCGGTCATCATTCCAATCCAGTGTGAATATTACGCGCTGGAGGGACTCAGTCAGCTGCTGAATACGGTCCGCCTGGTTCAGAAGCACCTGAACACTTCGCTTAAGATTGAAGGTGTTCTGCTCACAATGCTGGATGCAAGAACGAATCTTGGCATTCAAGTAATTGAAGAAGTGAAGAAGTATTTTCAGGAGAAAGTATATAAGACCATCATCCCTAGAAATGTTCGGTTAAGTGAAGCACCGTCCCACGGACAGTCGATCATCACCTATGATCCGCGTTCTAAGGGTGCGGAAGTATACTTGGAGCTGGCAAAGGAAGTGATCTCTTATGAGTAAACGATTGGGAAAAGGATTGGATGCACTTATTCCTTCTTTGTCGATTAACGAGGATGACAAGGTCGTGGAAATTCCGCTAAGTCAATTGCGTGCGAACCCGTATCAGCCTCGTAAAAATTTTAACGAGGAAGCCATTCAGGAGTTAGCGGAGTCCATTCGTCAGCATGGTGTCATTCAGCCGATTATCGTGCGCAGCGTTCTGAAGGGCTATGAGATTATTGCCGGGGAACGTCGTTTCAGAGCATCTCAATATTGCGGTAAAGCTACGATTCCAGCGGTTGTTCGTTCTTTCAGCGACCAGCAAGTCATGGAAATCGCTCTGATCGAAAACTTGCAGCGTGAAAATCTGAATGCCATTGAAATCGCTGTTGCATATCAAGGATTGATGGAACAATTTTCCTTGACTCAGGAAGAGCTGTCGCTGAAGGTAGGGAAGTCGCGTTCGCATATCGCTAACTTTTTAAGGTTGCTGTCATTGCCGGAGGAAGTCAAAGAAAATGTTTCACGTGGAACATTGTCCATGGGACATGCCCGGGCAATTGTTGGCTTGAAGGACCCGGCACTTGTGAAACAATTGGCGAAGCAATGTGTGGAACAGGAGTGGAGCGTTCGCGAGCTTGAAGAAGCGGTGAAGAATCTGGATCGCAAGCCGGAAGAGAAGACGAAGGTCAAAACGAAGAAAAAAGATCCGTACATTGACCACCTGGAGGAAAGCCTGCGGGAACGATTCAAAACCACGGTCAAAATCAAGCACAACAAGGATAAAGGAAAAATTGAATTGAACTACTACAGCAAGCAGGATTTAGAACGGTTGTTGGAATTGCTGCAGTAGGTTGAGTATGAGGCGAGCTCGGATATCGAGTCCGGGTTCGTATGTTGGATGTCGAGTTCGTGTTCATAGGTGTGGAACTATAACGACCTATTGTGGTGATATAAGTGGGTCGAATAAGCTCGAAGGCAAAATGAAATGATGATATCGATGGAGTCACTGTTGCGTCACTGTGAATATTCATCAGCTATAGTGCTGTTTTATCATTATAAAATCAAAGACATGTCGGTAATTCCTGCGGGAAGGGTAAGGGATGTCTTTCTTAAACTGAGGGAGAGACGATATGGATACTATCGTTTATCTGGATCATGCAGCTACCTCGTGGCCCAAGCCGCCTGAGGTGATGGAGGCAATGAGGCTTGCGATGGAGGAGGCGGCAGCCAATCCGGGGCGAGGCAGTCACCGAATGGCTGTGAAGGCCTCCAGGGTTCTATATGAGACACGAAAGTCGTTGGCCCAGTTGTTCGGTGTGAACAACCCGAATGACATTGCACTGACTTCCAATACAACCGAAGCGTTGAATTTGGCGCTTAAAGGCTATTTACGGCAAGGAGATCATGTGATCGCGACGATGATCGAGCATAACTCGGTCCGGCGTCCGCTTGAATACTTGAGAAGGACGAGGGGAGTCGAGGTTGATTATATTCCGGTGGATGAAGAGGGTCACCTGGACATGAACCGGATGAAGGAAGCTTTTCGCCGTAATACGAGAATGGTCGTGTGCAGTCACAGCTCCAATCTGCTTGGCTCCATCCTTCCAGTGGCTGAGATTGGGGAACTCGCCAAACGTCATGGCGCTGTATTGCTTGTAGATGCAGCGCAAAGTGCAGGCATGCTGGATATCCGGGTGCAGGAGATGAATATTAGCCTGCTGGCCTTCCCGGGGCATAAAGGATTGCTTGGCCCGCAGGGGACAGGGGGGCTATACATCGCTCCGGATGTGGAGCTTGAGCCTTTGCTGCATGGCGGCACCGGAAGTCAGTCGGAATCGATAGACCAACCTTCAGTTCGGCCGGATCGTTATGAAGCGGGTACGCCGAATACGATAGGATATGCCGGATTACAGGCCGGGATAAAAAAAGTGCTGGAGTTGACGCCGTCTGCGATATATCATCATGAGTGGGAGCTTACGCAGTATGCGATGGAGGCGATGCTTCATCTTCGCGGCGTTCGTGTGCTCGGTCCCCGGTTAGGAGAGGCACGAACAGGCATCGTTGCTTTGACATCGGACAGGCTAGGGGCGTCGGAACTTGCGTTCCGTCTGGACCGGGAGTATGGTATCGCCGTGCGTTCCGGTTACCACTGTACTCCGCTCGGACATATGGCCGCTGGTACAGAACAGACCGGAGCGGTAAGAGCAAGTGTGGGCTACTCAACGACGAAAGAGGATGTGGATCGCCTGATCATGGCGATGTCGGAAATTCATGGCTGAAGAGACAGGTCAAGATGAAGAAGAGAAAGGAAGAAAGCATGGCAGAGTTGAATGAATTGATCATGGAGCAGCTGCATTGGTTTGTCGTCGTAATGGTCATGATCATCTTGATCTTATGGATTACAGTGATGGTTCAAGGCTTTAAGCTGAGGAAAATGAGACGTCGGTATGAGGCCATGATGGCCGGCAGCGGTGTGGAAGACCTGGAGTCGCTGCTTGTTAACTTGAAGATCCAGGTTGATCAGGCTGAAGAGAGTCAGAATCGGCATCAGACCATGCTGGAATCTATCACCAAAGAATTGAAAGGGATGAAATCGAAGGTTGGCATCATTCGCTATAATGCTTTTGGCGAGCGTGGCAACGATATGAGCTTCTCCCTGGCTATACTCAGTGAGCATGAGGATGGCGTTGTCTTAACCGGTTTGCATAACCGGGAGAGCTCTTATGTGTACGCAAAGCCTGTGGAAAAAGGGGAGTCCAAGTATCCGTTGTCTCCGGAGGAGAAAGAGGCTGTCAATCTTGCGCGGCAAGACGGATAGAGCGGCTCCACTCCTTAATCCCTGTAAAGACACAGTCGGAAATGATCTCCGACAGACGCATGACCAAACTTAACCGTGTGTTCTGCAGCACGAAGTATTCCATAAAGCCGCCTACGTTGACAATTCCCGTAACATGGATGTCGCCGACAGGCGGTAATTCTTTATGTACACCTGCTCCTGGCTTCAGCGGGCCGTCAGAGATCTGAATGGAGCCTACGCTGGAGGATTGTCCAAGACATGCGTCAATGCCGATGATAAACGGATTATCAAATCTGGTATAAATAGAGTTCAAGGTGTCCTCAAGATTCATGGCATGGACCGGTTCATCCAGTGTGCCGTAAAGATGGAACATGGAAGTTTGATAGCGGGCGAGAGAGGTTCCAACCAGGGGGCCAAGACAATCTCCTGTTGACCGGTCCGTCCCGATGCACACAATGACCAGAGGGCGATGCTGAACGCCGGCTGCGGATAAATGAAGCAGCAAACGATGAATAAGGGCTGAATGGATTTCCGGATCGGTATGTGGTAATTTTAAACTTGAAGTCTCCGCGCGAGACGTTATCTTGGATAACCGGTTCATAGAATCTTCCTTTCATCTGCTTTTGGTAGTATCAGTATATGGATGAAAGATTGTTTTTATACTTTGGGAATTAAAATGAAATGAAAAGTCGATTCTTCCTGATCATAAGACGGAAGGAGAGACATACATAAGTCATTCTCATTCCTGTATAATCAGGCTGATTGCTTCGGGTAGCGATGGCATGATTAGGGCATAGTGAAGAGGATGGAACCATGGAGGGATGACATAGTGGAAGGTGCGATGCTGATCGCTTTTGATTCCACTCAGCAGGCGCTGCGAGCAGAGATGCTGCTGGAGTATGCAGACATAGAGATTGACCTGTTTCCTACACCGAAAGAGATTACAGCAGGCTGCGCATTGTCGATTCAATTTCCGCCAGAGGCGTTAAATGATGTACAGGACATCATTGTTCATGAACAGGTGGAGATACGCGGCATTTTCAAACTGAATGAAGATCAGTTATATGTCGGTATCGACGAGTAGGAGGAGTAGACATGCGCCAGGGTATCGATTTATATATGTTGGCTAGCCTCGAGAGCGACCTTCGGGATGAGACCGACAAGTGGAAAACCATGGTGTGGAATTGGTTCACGAATGAGGCGATGTGGATGGACGTCCTGTTATCTGTCATCCGGGTGGTCCTCATCTTTCTGCTCACGCGCGTTGTAATTCGAATTGTGTGCAGGATGATAGACAACTTTATGGTGCGGCAGGAGAGAAGCCGGATACATGTCAATGCCAGACGTTTTGTCACTGTTGGGGAACTGCTCAAGAATGGAACGGCGATCGTCTGCAATTTTATAATGATTCTGATCATCCTGGCAGAGTTCAATTTCAAGCTGGGGCCGCTGCTGGCTGGAGCGGGTGTGCTTGGCCTGGCTATCGGGTTTGGTGCACAGAGCCTGGTGAAGGACGTGATCACCGGATTCTTCATTATATTCGAGGATCAATTTGCAGTCGGTGACGTGATCAAAATCGGGGAGTATCGAGGCACGGTAGAGATGATCGGACTGCGGACAACACGGGTGAAGGGGTTGAATGGAGAGACCTACATTATCCCCAATGGAATGATTACAAGTGTTACGAACTATTCCCTCTCCAATTCACTGGCTGTTGTGGATCTGCCGATGAAGAATGAGCAGCAGGTGAAAGACACCATCTCGATGATTCAGGAGGCGCTGCAAGGGCTTCAGGAGCGCTGCCCTGAACTGCATAAGGAACCGGACATCCTCGGCATTCAAGCGCTCGGTACCGCAGAGTATACGATCCGGATTGTGGCCGAATGCAGCCCGAATGCCCGGGATCTCGTCGAGCGCCAAATCTATATGGAGCTTAAACAGGCGTTGGAGGATCAACAGCGAGAAGAGTCTGCCTCTGATGCATAAGTTGGGCGTCACCGCGGCTGTATGTTATATAATAGAGATAGATAGAGATCATAGAAGTAGAATATAAAGGAGCTTGGAGCTATGGAGCGCAAGGTATTTCAATTGGGGGATATCGTTCAGATGAAAAAGCCGCATCCTTGCGGCAATAATGAAATGGAAATTATTAGGATGGGAATGGACATTCGTATCAAATGCACGAAATGCCAGCACAGTGTGCTGATCCCGCGCGCCAAATTTGAGAAGAATATGAAGAAGGTCATTCGCTCTGCCGCCAGCGCTGAGGGGGAAGGGGAGCAGTGAGAGCTACGCCTGACGCATAATAGGACTATGCATAAAGGAAAGTATAAATTTAAAATTAGCACAAAATCAGGATAAGTTTACACCACAATTCGAGACAAGCCTATTGACCTAATCAAGTCCTCATGGTATAATAAATCTTGCTGTGGAAAGGTACCCAAGAGGTCCAAGGGGGCTGACTCGAAATCAGCTAGGCGTCGCAAGGCGTGCGTGGGTTCGAATCCCACCCTTTCCGCCATTCCCGTTAACATATTCGCTGAAGCGATTTACGAACAACCTCATACATAGTTAGCGTGCTTTTGAATGATACTCAGCAGCTAACATCTTAGAGATTAGATACTCTTCACGATCAAGTGAAGGGTATTTTTTGATATTGTAGAGCAGGAAATATTGGGTTGGAGCGTCTTCCTCCGCGAAGGTCTCGACTTCTGTACCTGAGCAGGAGGGGGCAGGAATTCTTCTCTATGCTCATATTCGGTTGCTGCTGATCAAAAAAAGGAAGGACCCTTCTAGGTCCTTCCACTGGTTAGGCGGTGCTTGTGAATTGGAATTCTGGCATTCTACACGGAGTAGCAAACTACGGCAACTGCCTGGCTTTACCTAACGGAGAAGCTGCTGCTAGTTCCCTTGCGCTTGCATGAAGTGCAAAATCAGATATCCTATGCGTCGTTCAGCTGTTACGTTCAACGGAACCACACCTCTCTCATGCACCGCCTGATGTTATCATGTGCAATCGCTGGCTTTTTATGCGTGGTCATGGAACAGGTTTATTTTGGCTGAACCCGTCTCTTGTTGACCCATACCCGATCATCATTGGTGTTCTCGGGAAAGGTGTCTCCGCGTTTGAGCTTGATCTGCTGTGGATCCTCGATCCCCATCACGCGGTCACGTACGCCGGATTCGATGTATACGCCGTCATTGGGAGCTGTATCCCCGGCATGGAACTCGCTTTGTTCTCCCATATCCGTCACCATCCTTCTATATAGTTGTAGTGCATTAATTATCGTTCTCCAAAATCAATCGCTTCATGGCAGGGAAAGAGCGCCAGCACTTGCATCCGATCATCCGTTCTGCTATAGTATATTGGTGCGAGTTAGGCTCGCTCCTTGCTCTCAACATGGGATTGAGGGCCGAAGTCCATAAGGAGGTGAAAGATATGCGCAAATATGAAGTGATGTACATTATTCGTCCTGACATTGAACAAGAAGCTGTTCAAGCTGCAGTCGAAAAATTCCAAGGCATCATCTCCAACGGCGGAGAAATTACAAAGCATGATGTAATGGGTAAACGCCGTCTTGCGTATGAGATCAAGAAATTCCGTGATGGTGTTTATGTTCTGGTTAACTTCAGTGCAACTCCAGAAGTTGTAGCCGAACTTGAGCGCCTGATGAAAATTTCTGACGAAGTTATTCGTTATCTCATCACGAACGACGTTGCTTAATACGTGAAACGACCAGACTTTGTAATTGATTCGTTCTAGGGAGGGGATTGGATTGTTGAACCGCGTCATTTTAATTGGCCGACTGACTCGGGATCCCGAGCTGAGATATACTCCTTCAGGTGTTGCTGTCACACAATTCACACTGGCTGTAGATCGTCCGTTCACCGCACAAGGCGGAGAGCGTGAGGCGGATTTTATTCCAATCGTGACCTGGAGGCAGCTGGCGGAGACTTGCGCGAACTACTTGCGCAAAGGCCGTCTAACAGCTGTGGAAGGGCGCATTCAGGTGCGGAACTACGAGAACAACGAAGGTAAGCGTGTATACGTTACTGAAGTTATTGCGGACAATGTTCGTTTCTTGGAGTCCAACCGTGACAACAACGGAGGTGCTGCACCTCGTGAGGAATCACCATTCGGCGGCGGAAGCGGCGGTGGAAACCGCGGCAACAGCAGCGGTTATTCGCGCAACAATCAGGATCCTTTCTCCGACGAAGGAAAACCGATTGACATATCGGATGATGATTTGCCATTTTAATACGGAAAGGACTGACAAAGCATGGCTTTTAAACAAAGAGAAGGCGGAGACAACGACAAAAGACCGGCTCGCCGTGGCGGCCGCAACAAACGTCGTAAAGTATGTTTCTTCACTGTGAACAAAATTACTCACATTGACTATAAAGATACAGATCTGCTCAAGAAATTCATCAGCGAGCGCGGTAAAATCCTGCCTCGCCGTGTAACGGGCACAAGCGCGAAGTATCAACGCGCGCTGACGATTGCGATCAAACGCTCCCGTCAAATTGCATTGCTTCCATACACAACAGAATAATCTGTTGAGGGAATAAGCGGTCCAGCCGAACAAGGCGGGGCCGCTTTTTTATGTACTGTTTCGTTCCTTCCGGATAGGTGTAAGACTGCGTGTACGTTTGCAGATCGAGCAGCTGCGCTGGAGCGGAACGGTTTCAAGATAAGAAGAGGTTACGCTGTGTCCGCTGTCAGGACATTGTCTCCTGAGCGCGTACACTGAAAGAAGCAATATGTCATATTAATTGCAAGGTTGGAGTAACGCTTGAAAGTTTTAAAGCCCTGAAATAATGTCTTTTTATAATGGACAGTGTCTATTATAGAAAATACATATGCAATATAGGGAAATGGGGGTCATCTCCGTGCAAAGCCTGCTTAAACGGTTGAATCAAGCCATCCTTCGAAAAAATTCCTTCTATTATATATAGGTGAGTTTACAGCTGTCCTGAAAACTGAAATTTATTTATCTTAAATTACTTTCATTACATCGCCAACGGGTCTAAGAAATTAGGCAGGAAGCAAGGAGCGCTTCCGCCAGCAAGGACATGTCTTTTCAACATAAACATCGGTCCTATTACATATCGGTCTTCACTGAGAACGCGAAGCATACGTCCCCGTCGGAGAGCTTGCAGATGCAGACCAGTACACGGTGATGTCCACTCAGAGGAAACAAACGTACATGAGATGGTAGATGATAAATCTTGTATGGTCATGCATAATCCTCCTGCCCATTCCAAAGGCTAAAGGAAAAAGGAGGAATCCCCATGTGCAGACGTTACTCCTTGTCGGCAGGACTCGACGAGGTCAGTGAACATTTTGGAATAAGCCGGGTCAAGTATTATTATAAAAGCCGTTACAACATCAGTCCGACACAGACGGTTCCGATAGTGCTGCAGGAGCAGGAGGAGCGGACGCTCGACGAATACCGCTGGGGGCTGGTGCCGTATTGGGGAAAAGATGCGGTCAATGCGAATTTGCACACCGTGCATCAGAACCCGACCTACCGGAAAGCGATAGACACAAGACGCTGTATCATTCCGTGTAACGGATTGTATTATTGGCGGACAGTAGGCAAGAAAAGCTATGCGGTTCGCACGGTCATCGGTGCCCAGGAGCTTTTTGGCATTGCGGGACTGTATGAGACCTGGCGGGACGCGCAGGGAAATGAGATGCGTACCTGTACGCTGCTGATGGCGGAAGCGAATGTGACCATTCGGGAATTTGATACGCGGATGCCGGCGATATTGACGAAGGATGATATTGATCACTGGCTTGACCCCGAGCGAAAGGGCATATACGCGATCGAGCCGTTGCTGCGCACTTATCATGGGCCTATGCGAGTATATCCGGTCACACCGCTCATTGCGGATGACAAGCATGACCATCAGCAGTGCATTGAGGAAATGGACTTGAAGCAAGCCTGGGTGAAACACGTCTAGTACGCGATCAAGCATGATCGAGCGACAGGGGTGGATCCGTGACATATGAAGCTCCGAACCATGCAAACGGGTAAGACGGGTAAGAGAACGAGAACGATCCGGCCTAAGGGCCGGATTTTTATGTTGGATGGAATCTCGCAGCACATTGGGGTTATAATTTCTGCCACGGGTCACAACGGCCAATAATTCCGATTTTTCCGCTAGGTTAAAAGAACAGGTGGGCTTTTTACTAGGGTTGTCTAGGAATGAAGGGGCATCTTGCAATATTATATGTGTAATTATAAATGACATAAACATAACGTTAAAATCGCCATATATTAGAATTTGAGGTTTACTATTGACGGATTAAGGGGTTTTACGTAACATAAGTTTACATCGGTTGCATGCTGATTGCTGCAGTACAGTTAGAAAATGTTAAATGGAGGTTGATATTGTATACATTTTAAGTAAACTTAGGATTAACGATGGCAGCAAACCAATTCATTAACCTCTTTTGGACCGCGAAAAACATGTTTTTTTAAAAATTGCAAAAAAGTAATTGACGTTACCTAATTTTACACGTATCATAACATTAATTTTATAGGCACCAGGTTGCTAGAGACTTTGGCACTAATTGACCAATGGTATATTTTCTGTAAGTCTTTCACTATTTTCTCAACAAGATTCGACAGCTATGAACCCATTCCCGAAATTATTCAAGGATGATTTCAATATTCGTCCTGATAATTTATAGCATTATCATTATTTAGAAGGAGGATTAGCATGAAAAAGAAAATGTCGTTACTGCTTGTGATCATGCTCATGACGGTTACGTTCCTGGCAGCATGCTCCGGCGGTGGTCAGACAGCAGAACAGCCAAGTCAAGGGGAGCAAACAGAACAAACTGAAGGCAACGGCGAAAACACAGAAACGCCGCCAGCCGAAGAAGGAGTTGAAAGCGAAGGTTATTTCGAAGCTCAGGATCCTTCTAAAAACCCGCAAACCGCCCTGTCTCGCACAGACACGCTGATTGTAGGTATGACAGCGCCAAAAGGGGTATTCAACCCGCTTTACTGGCAAACGGCTTATGACAGATATGTTGTAGACACTTTGTTTGATGCTTGGACCGTCTTGAACGATGACGGCACTTACTCGAATCGTCTGGCTGAGAGCATCGAAGTATCCGAAGATAAGTTGAAGTATACCTTCAAGCTGAAGAAAGGTGTCACTTACTCTGATGGTTCACCGGTAACAGTTAAGGATTTTGCGTTCGCGCTGAAGGTTCTTCATGATCCTAGCTATGA
Source organism: Paenibacillus sp. 7541 (assembly GCF_002276395.1). Lineage (NCBI taxonomy): Bacteria > Bacillati > Bacillota > Bacilli > Caryophanales > Paenibacillaceae > Paenibacillus > Paenibacillus sp. 7541. The sequence continues at coordinate 43,973 of NZ_NQLZ01000027.1, forward strand.
CGGTCAGTCTGATATTTTCACTACCCACATTGTAGGCGGTCAAGATTATCATGATGGCAAAGCGGATGAGATCTCCGGTATTAACATCATCGACGATCATACGATCGAAATTACGGTTACAGAAGCTACAGCTATGACCAAGGATGACTTGGCGACCATACGTTTCATGCCTGAATCTTACTACGGCAAAGACTATAAATTTGGTGAACTCGGTTATATGACTGAACTGCATGACAAACCAATCGGCAGTGGTCAATACATCTTGAAAGATTTCAAACCAGGGCAAGAAGTAGTAATGGAAGCCAACCCTAATTACTTCCTGGGCGCACCAAAAATCAAAAACCTGATTTACAAAACAACAACCGAAGAAACCAGATTGGCTATGCTGCAATCCGGTGAAGTCGATGTTGACATGATTAGTGTGAATGAGGACAGTGTTGCAGAGGTTATGGGGATGGGCTTCATGGACCTTAATCTCTTCCGGACGAACGGTTATGGATATGTAGCAATGAACCATGAGAGCCCTAAATTCCAAGATAAGAAGGTTCGTCAAGCGCTTATGTATGGCTTGAATCGTTCCGAGATTGTAGAAATCATCTATGGTCCATATGCTAACGTATTGAATATTCCTCAGTCGAACTTGTCTTGGTCTTACTCTGACGAAGGTATTGAACCTTATGAATTTGATCAAGAAAAAGCGAAGCAGCTGCTTGATGAAGCTGGTTGGGTAGTTGGTGCTGACGGTATTCGCGAGAAGGACGGCGTGAAGTTTGAAATTGACTTCTCCGCAACGGCAGATAACCCTGTAATTGATGCCATGATTCCTATTATGACGAAGAACTACCAAGATCTCGGAATTACGGTTAAAGCTGAGATGCTGGATTTCAACGCCATCATGGATAAGAAGGACAGAGGCGACTTCGAAATGTTCTTCGCAGCTTGGGGCTTGACACCAGATCCGGATAGCACAGTATACAAAACAGATGGTCAGCAGAACGATCTTGGATACTCTAATCCAGAATACGATGCTGCTATGCAGGAAGGTCTGAAAGCATTTGACCTGGAAGAACGTAAGGTGGCATACGCTAAGTCCTACCAAATTCTGAATGAAGATGTTCCGGCTCTTCTCATCTACCAAAGACGTGACGGCTGGGCAATCAACAGCAGAATCAAAGGATTGGATATTACGCCATACAAAAACTTCACTCTTGAACTGTACAAAGTCGAGATTGAACAATAACAGCAGGAAATATATGCTCAGCTCGCAAGAGCTGGGCATATCCACTTATAAGCCGGGAGGAATATTATGAAGCAGTACATTATCCGGAGGCTGCTGCAGATCATTCCGACAATGATCGGAATTTCGATTCTTATATTTGCAATATCAGCAATGGTGCCTGGAGACTACATCACCGCAGTGAACAACCCGACGATGTCTGCTGAGAAGGCAGCGCAGCTTCGGGAAATTTATGGTTTAGATAAGCCGCCGGTTGAACGTTATTTCACCTGGGCAGGCAATATGTTAAAGGGTAATCTCGGAGATTCCCTTCAGCACAAAAAGCCAGTTACAACCGTGATGGGGAATTACGTCTGGAATTCCTTTTTCATTGCGTTCTTTTCTTTGATGTTTAGCTGGATTATTGCGATTTTTGCCGGCGTTTTCTCTGCGAAATTCCAATACTCCTTGTTAGACAAGCTGATTACGCTCTTTGTCTTCCTCTGTATGTCGCTGCCTTCTTTCTTTATAGGACTTTTGCTCATCAAGTTCTTTGCACTGGATCTGGGATGGTTCCCGGTGGGTGGCATGACGACGTCCGGAATGAACGGAAGTACATGGGAACAATTGATGGATATTGCTTGGCATATGATATTGCCAGTAACGGTTCTTACCATGCTTAGCACAGGCAGCCTGACTCGTTATTTCCGTACCAGCATGCTGGAGGTTATTCGTCAGGATTACATCCGGACAGCGCGTGCCAAAGGATTGAAGGAACGCACTGTTATATTCAAGCATGCGCTTCGTAATGCCCTGCTGCCAGCGATCACACTGATGGGCTTTGAATTGCCGGGACTGTTCGGCGGAGCTATCATTTTGGAGAAAATCTTCATTTGGCCAGGGGTTGGTCAGGTGTATCTGGAATCGATCAGTATGCGGGACTATCCGTTTATGCTCGGCTTCACGATCTTTATCTCTATCTTGACACTTGTCGGCAACTTGTTGTCTGATGTCTTGTATGGAGTCGCTGACCCAAGAATTCGCTTAAAGTAGGAGGAGATTCATTTGTCCGCAGAGACTGCACCGTTAGAGACGAATCTAACAGCTCCGAAAAGACAGCCGGATTCCCCGTGGAGAATGGCTATTCGCCGCTTTTCCAAAAATCGCCTTGCTGTCATCGGGCTGGTTATCATTGTTTTTATGTTTATGCTTTGCTTTATTGGGCCCTTATTTTCGCCTTATAATGTGCTTGATACCAATGTACAGGATAAAAACCTGCCGCCAAGCTCCAAGTATTGGCTCGGAACCGATAAGATGGGGCGCGATATTTTACTGCGTATGATGCTTGCAGGACGTATCTCCCTGACAGTCGGACTTGTGGCAATGGCTATTGCCGTTCTCATCGGATCGACGCTCGGCGCATTGGCCGGATTCTATCGCAGATGGGTAGACACACTCATCATGCGTATGGCGGATATTTTCATGGCATTGCCAACGCTTCCGATCCTGATTATTCTAGGTACCATATTGTCTGATTTGAAGGTTGATCCTAGTAGACGAATTTATTTTCTAATGGTGATCATTGGTGTATTGGGGTGGAGTAGTATCTCCCGTCTCGTACGCGGTCAAATATTGACGCTCCGTGAGCAGGAATTTATGCAAGCAACCGAGGCGCTGGGTCTTAGAGACCGCCGGAAGATCTTCCGGCATCTGCTGCCCAATACGATTCCGATTGTTATTGTTTCAGCAACCCTTTTTGTTGCCGGTGCGATCATATCAGAATCCGCACTGAGCTATCTCGGCATTGGTGTCGTGCCGCCAACGCCATCATGGGGAAATATGATTACTGCAGCGAACAACCTGATTGATTTCCGTAAAAGACCATGGTTATGGATTCCACCTGGCACATGTATTCTGGTTACCGTTGTGGCGATTAATCTGATCGGTGACGGACTTCGGGATGCCCTTGACCCGAAAATGAAGAAGTAGGAGATGCGATATGGCTAAAGATTTAGTTGAATTTCGAAATTTAAAAACGCATTTTCAAACCTCAGCAGGCACCGTGAAAGCCGTCGACGATGTGAGTTTCAAAATTCGCGAAGGCGAAACGCTGTGTGTAGTTGGTGAGTCCGGCTGCGGTAAAAGCGTGACTGCGATGTCGCTGATGCGTTTGATTGACGTTCCTCCTGTTGGAGGAGAGATCCTGTTTGAAGGCAAAGATCTGTTGAAGATGAGCAAGCGTGATATGAGCTTGATTCGCGGCAACGATATTGCCATGATCTTTCAGGAGCCAATGACCTCACTCAATCCCGTTCTAACGATTGGAGAGCAAATCGTGGAACCGATTATGCTTCACCAGCTTGTCAATCGGAAGGAAGCGAAACAGCGTGCGATTGAGCTGATCAATCTTGTAGGTATTCCGCGTGCGGAGAAGATCTTTGACTCTTACCCGCATGAATTGAGTGGCGGTATGCGCCAGCGGATCATGATTGCGATTGCGCTTAGCTGTAATCCGAAGCTTCTGATCGCGGATGAGCCGACAACGGCGCTGGACGTTACTATCCAGGCCCAGATTCTCGACTTGATGCGTGATATCAAGGAGAAATTTAACACCGCCATCATGCTGATTACTCATGACCTCGGTGTTGTGGCCGAGATGGCTGATTATGTGGTTGTTATGTATGCAGGGAAGGTCATTGAGGAAGCGCCGGTGATCGAGCTGTTCCAAAGGCCGAAGCATCCTTATACGAAAGGCCTGCTGAAAGCGAAGCCGGTGATTAACCAAAAGCAGGAGCGATTGTATTCGATTCCGGGACAGGTTCCAAACCCGGTGGATCTTGGAGACAACTGTCATTTCCATGATCGTTGCGAATTCTGCATGCAGATTTGCAAGGAGAAAGAACCCCCGCTTGGTACTGATCCGAACGGCCATAAGGTTGCCTGCTGGCTGTATGAAGAGGAGGGGAAAGTAGAATGAGTCAAGCGCTGATTGAAGTTAATAACCTGAAGAAATACTTCCCTGTCACCGGCGGCATTCTGCAGCGTACGGTAGGCCATGTTCGAGCGGTAGATGGCGTTAGCTTCACGATCAATAAGGGTGAATCCTTCGGTCTTGTGGGTGAGTCAGGCTGCGGCAAGAGCACCATCGGGCGTACCATTCTGCGACTGCTGGAAAAGACGGAAGGCAAGGTCATCTTCCAAGGGCAAGATATTCATGAGCTGCCTAAGGAGAAAATGCGTACGTTGCGTCCGAAAATGCAAATTGTTTTCCAGGACCCATTCAGCTCCCTGAACCCAAGGATCAAGGTCGGTGAGGCGATTGGCGAGGCTCTTATTGACCATCGGTTAGTAAGCAGAAAAGAATTGAAGGACCGGGTTATTGAAACGCTGGAAATCTGCGGACTTGCAGCGTATCACTATGACCGTTACCCGCATGAGTTCTCGGGTGGTCAGCGCCAACGCATCGGGATTGCACGGGCGCTGATTATGAACCCGGATTTCATCGTTGCCGACGAGCCGGTTTCCGCACTGGACGTATCGATTCAGGCACAAATCATTAACCTACTGAGCGATCTGCAGCGGGATAAACAGCTGACCTATCTGTTCATCTCCCATGATCTTAGTGTGGTGGAGCATCTGTGTGACCGGATAGGAGTTATGTACCTCGGATCGATGGTGGAGATGGCGAGCAAGGAAGAGCTGTTCCGTAATCCGCTGCATCCGTACACGAAAGCGCTGCTGTCTGCGGTGCCTGTTCCGGATCCGACGCTGAAGAGAGAACGGATCGTCCTCACAGGGGACATTCCGAGCCCGGCGAACCCGCCTACAGGCTGCAAGTTCCATACTCGCTGCCCGCTGGCTTCCGACCTGTGCAAACAGCAGGTGCCGGAGTACCGGAATGTGGGCAACGATCATTTTGTTGCCTGCCACTACGCTTAATACAAATCATCGAAATCTCATATTTTCAGACTAGATGCCAGGCCTCCTCAAGTGATTCACTCGAGGAGGCCTGTTTGTCATGGCCAATGATACCGCGTTACATAAATTTCCACTTAACTTTTTTTGAAAAAATGCAGACCAAACGCCGTTTTCAACCGTCTTATATATATACGGAGGGCTTTTTCATGATGAAAAAACGGTGGCTTATTATCCTATGCATAGGTTTAGTGATATTTGTCGGTACGGTATTATTTTCAAATACAGAACGCCTCGGTTTTAAGCCTGCCATCAACGCGCAAGCGGTCGTTCTGATGGAGATTGACACAGGGCGGATTCTTGTCAATCACAATGGAGAGATGCCTTTGCCGCCTGCAAGCATGTCCAATTTGATGACAGAGCTGATAATTCTCGAAGATCTCAAGGCCGGAAGAATATCCTGGGACGACGAGGTTGCCATCAGCGAGGAAGCATCTACCATCGGAGGCGTTCAGCTGTCTCTTAAAGAAGGCGATGTGCTAACCGTTCGCGAGCTGTTTCAAAGCGTAGCGGTTTACTCGGCCAATGATGCCGCTATGGCGCTGGCTGAGCATGCATCCGGCTCCGAGAAGGCTTTCGTGCAGCGGATGAACGCCAAGGCGAAGGAGATTGGACTGTCGAGCCATACGCGCTTTAGCAGCGCATCCGCGATTGATGGCCGGGGAAGCGGGAAGGCCGGTTCAGGGCAGGATGAAGGGACTAGAATGACAGCAAGAGATACGGCGCTGCTGGCTGCGCATCTTATTGATCATCATCCCGATGTTCTCACTGCCTCGAGCCAGACTCAACTGAAGATTGTAGGACGTGATTTATACTTAAGCAACACGAACTGGATGCTCCCTTCCTTGAGAGGTCCCTACTCCTATGAGGGCACAGACGGGTTGAAAACAGGGTACAACGAACAGCTTGGCTACTGCTTTACAGGCACGGCGGAGAGACATGGAACGCGGCTGATCGCCGTCGTTATGGGAACGCCGACGAAGGAAGCCAGGTTTGAGGAAACGCGCAAGCTGTTTGAATACGGCTTCTCCAAAACATTAAGCTGGAAAGAAAGACTCGGAGACTGGATGACGCATCCGGTAGCGGCTGAGGCCGTCACTCACGAGTCTTTCTCACGCCTATAGGAATCTAGCATTCCATGTAATAGAAACTGAGGTACATGTTGTGAATACCGTCTGAGAGGTTCACATTTCACAAGCCGCTGGTTACAATAGAGCCCGGGGAGTAATGACGATGACTCACCGTTAGGTGACGTCCTGGCTCGCCAGAAGCTGCCTGCGACATGGCGTGATGACCCAGACCCAGTGTGTCAGAAGATAGCGTCCCGTTTAATAGTAAAAGGGAGGTTAGCGCCCTCTTCCCGGCGATGCCCTGGCTCTTGGAGAAGGATAAATAAATATTTTCATATAAAAGAAGGAATCTGACTCATGAAGAGGAAAACAATATATATTACCCTTGCAGTCCTGCTGGTTGCGGGTGCAACCGCATGGATGTTCCGAACCCAGCTAGCGGTGATGGCGTTCGATCTGTTCATGGCAGAAGAGGTTGAGAACTCCTTGCAGCGGTCGTATAAGCCGCTCGAAGGTAGTCAAGCGCCCGATCCGGTGATGCTTCAGAGCAAGCCGTTCTCGGTCATGCTGCTGGGAAGCGACCAGCGCGAGAATGAACCTGCCCGTTCAGACACGATGATCTATGCTGTTGTGCGTCCGAAAGAATCCAAGGTATTGCTCATATCGGTTCCACGCGACACGTATACCGACATTATCGGGCGTGGCAGCAAGGATAAGATTACGCATGCGTTTGCCTTTGGAGGCCACCAGATGGCCAAGGACACGATGGAGGCTTTCCTGGATCAGAGGATCGATTATTACGCCTCGATTAATTTCCAGGGTTTGAAAGATGTTGTTGATGCGATGGGCGGCGTGGCGCTGCCGATCGGCAAGGATATTGTGAATAAGGGAAGAGATCACGAGAAGTTCACGATAGAAGCCAACAAACCGATATATAACGGGGAAGAGGCTTTGAACTATGTAAGATATCGGGAGGATAGCGATTTTAACCGGGCCAAGCGTCAGCAGGTGTTTCTCGATGTGGCCGCCAAGCGGCTCAGACAGCCTGACCAGATTGGCAAAGTTCCGGAATTGATCGAGATTATGGGAGACAACTTCCAGACCGATATGCAGCCTAAATTTATCATTGATCTGGCCAAACAGATGCTGACCGGGGGCAAGGTCGATATGACCAGCTTTACGATTATGGGTGACGGGATGCGGATTGGCGGCATTTACTACAACGATCCCGACCTGGAGGATGTTCGCGAAGCCCGGGCGTTGATTGACAACTGGATGAATCCCGATACGAAGGCGGAACAGCTGCTGAAACCGCGCGATGCGGATGTACAAATATGACTGCGCTCCGCCGCCTCCGGCCGGACCGGATCGGCGGATTCGCGTGTCATTCCAATAATAGTGATTCAGCAGTCCGGAATTGGCTGCTGATTTTGTGTCCCCGATGAATGGGAATTGCCTCCAGCAACGTATGTATGGGTATAAGGGTAAAATGGCTTTTGGCAAAGGTCATAAGGAGGATAACAGAATGAATATCGCGTTCTTTCTATTACCGAAACAAGACGTGATTTGTTTAACGCTTGATTCCACGCTCAGGCAGACGCTGGAGCGGATGGAATACCACAGGTACACGGCTGTGCCTGTATTGAATGACAACGGGGAGTATGCCGGCACGGTAACCGAAGGGGACCTGCTGTGGCATATGAAGAACTCCGGCGGCAAGATTACTTTTGAGAACGCTTCAAAGTTTGTGCTTAAGGATGTCCCGTTTCGAATGGATATTAAGCCGGTGTCGATCGACGCCAACATGGAGGATTTAATCAATCTGGCGAAGGTGCAGAACTTTGTGCCGGTTGTGGACGATATGAACCGGTTTATCGGTATCGTCCGCCGCAGCCTGATTATTGAATATTGCGAACGATTTGTGTCCAAGGAGACGGTTGAGCCGCAAGGGGCTTCGTAAGAAGCCGGCAGTTGTACCGGCAGGGCGTGTAACCGCGATTGATGGCGGGAAGCACGTCCTATTTATTTGCAAACGGCAGGAAGAGAAGCTTATGCATCCGGGGCCGGGGGGCTTTGTGTGAGTGGGATTTTTTTGTGCTATAATGGAGAATAAAGCTTTTTCGGGGAGAGATGGGGATGTCAAATATGCCGAAAGACTTGGATGTAGCCAAACGGGCCAAAGTCATTGAATGGCTCAAAACGGAAGTGATTGACAATGTATCCCGGTTGTTCAAAGCTTTATGGGAAGGAAGTACCACCAAGGTTGCAGACAGTTTGGCAAGCCTGATGATGAGCTCCTACATACTAGGGCGCAGGCTGGGCATGTCGTATCGGGATTTAGACAGTCTCTTATTGGAGAAATTGAAAAAGCATAAGCAGGAAGGTCACCAGCTTGAGGATTGGTACCAGGACATATCCGCGCTAGAAGAACATTTGCGTAAGAGGTGAACATATTGAAACTTCGCTGGACTACAGCGGCTTGGAGCATCATCTATCTGTTGCTGCTGCTTTCGCTTGTAACACCATTTTCGATCGTGACCGCATTTTTGCTCGTTCTGCCGGTTGCGATTCTGTTTACGGCGTTAGATACTAGATCATTTATTGTGCACATCGCACCGGTATGGATTATTGCGATGTTGATTGAACCGTTTTTCCTGTTGCTGGCGCTGTATTTCTTAATACCGGGACTTGTGTTCGGGTACTTGTACCGCAAAAGAAGACCGGCGATGCAGGTGCTCAAATACGGGATTGCAGTCCTGCTGCTTGAGATGCTTGTCCTGCTGATGGTAAGCACAACCTTCTTCGAGTTGAGTTTGTCGCGGTATGTGGATGAGATCGTACAGATGACCACAGCTCCGCTGACAGAAATGGGTGTGAACAGCAGTCTGGGCAGCCAGTTCTGGACAGAGGCAGACACCGCCGCATTAAAGGACAGAACGATGCAGCTGGTGCCGTTTGCGATGATTATCAGCGCGTTCCTGATGACGGTGGTTACGCATGCGCTGGCCCGTCCGACCTTGAACAGCATGGGGCTGTCCGTACCCCGGTTGAAGCCGGCTAGAGAGTGGATGATGCCGCGCTCCTTGCTCTGGTATTACCTGCTTATTTTTTTCATAAGCTTGGCTATCCGAGATTCGGACAACAACTTTATGCATTTGATTGTAGCCAACGCGATGCCGCTGCTGCAGATTTGTTTCATGATTCAGGCGCTGGGATTCTTCTATTTCCTCGCTCATGAGAAAAAGTGGCACCCCGTCATTCCGCTGTTGACGGCTATTCCGATTGTCCTGTTTCCACCGGCGATCATTGTCGGCATCATAGACCTGGCGTTTCCGCTTCGTCAAGCGATCAGTAAAAACAAAAGATAGGGTGATCAGTCATGCCTAAATTTCTGCAGAAACGCTGGCACGGCTATCATACCGTTTGGGCGTTCGCACTGGTACTCCTGCTAGTGATCCTGCTGTCTTACTATAATACGATTCTCGGCATCATCGCATTGCTGCTGGCGGTGGTTGGCGGCTACACGATGCTGAAGGCAGAGATGAAATTCCGCCGGGAGCTGGTGGATTACATCGGCGATCTGTCCTTTCGTATTCAGAGGGTCGAGGGCGAAGCCATCAGCGCTCTTCCAATCGGCATTGTGCTATACAGCGAAGACAAGACGGTGGAGTGGCATAATCAGTTCGTGCTGAACATGTTTCCTCACGAGAAGCTGGTCGGGCAGTCATTGAACGAACTGTTTCCGCAGCTGAGCACGTCGATGCGTGATGCCAAGGATGGCAAGGAGCCTGCGCCCGAGAGGTTCCGGCTGGAAATCGCGCATGAGGACAAGCATTACGAAGCGACAGTTATTCCGGAGGAACGTCTAATCTATCTGGACGAGATTACCGAGCTGGCCGTGCTTCGTCAACGATACGAAGAAGAGCGGCTGGCGCTCGGGATTATTATGATGGACAACATGGACGAGGCTTCGCAAGGAATGGATGACCAGCAGCGGACCGCACTCATTGCCAAGGTGACCAGCGAAATTACGGATTGGGCGCGCGAGTTCAACGTATACCTGCGCAGACTGTCGTCTGACCGCTATCTGATGATGCTGAACAAGCGTTCGCTGGATGCGCTCGAGAACAGCCGTTTCGTGATTCTGGACGAGGTCCGGGAGATGACAGCGGAGCTGAAGGTGCCGCTCACCTTGAGCGTGGGGCTGGCCTTCGGCTCGGACGATATCACCGAGCTGGGTCAGCTAGCCCAGTCCAGTCTCGATATGGCGCTTGGACGGGGCGGGGATCAGGCCGCTGTGAAGGCTGGGCAACGCCTCTCCTTCTACGGAGGCAAATCCAATGCGGTGGAGAAGCGGACCAGGGTCCGGGCGCGGGTCATTTCCCATGCGCTGCGCGATCTGATGCAGGAGAGCGATCGCGTCATCATTATGGGGCATAAGCTGCCGGATATGGACGTGATCGGAGCTTCCATCGGTGTCCTGAAAGCGGCACAGCTGTACAATGTTGAGGCATTCATCGTGCTGGAGGGACTGAACCCGTCCATCCAGCGTTTGATGAGCGAGGTGCGCAAGGACGAGGCGCTCATGGACCGGTTCATCTCCCCGGAACAAGCGATGCAGCTGCTCAGCGAGCACTCCTTGCTCGTCGTTGTGGATACGCATAAGGCGTCGATGACGATGGAGCCGCGTCTGGTGGAGCGAGCCAGCCGGGTGGTCGTTATGGACCACCATCGCCGGGGCGAGGAGTTTATTAACGATGCGGTGCTCATATATCTTGAGCCCTATGCGTCGTCAACCTGTGAGCTGGTGACCGAAGTGCTGCAGTATATCCACGACCGCGTATCGCTGACGCCGCTGGAGGCCACGGCGATCCTGGCGGGTATTACGGTTGATACGAAGCATTATGCGCTGCACACCGGGTCCCGCACGTTTGAGGCGGCCGGTTTCCTGCGGCGGCATGGTGCCGACACGATGATGATCCAGCGGGTGATGAAGGAGGATTTGACGGAATTCATTGCCAAGGCAGAAATCGTGAAGCATGCTAGAATGGTATATGAACATATCGCACTTGCAGTCTCGAAGAGCGGGGAGAAGATTCCGCAGCTGCTTATAGCTCAGGTGGCAGATTTATTGCTGAATATGACCGATGTTCAAGCTTCATTCGTCATTAGCGAGCGTCCTGACGGCCGAATCGGCATCAGTGCCCGCTCGATGGGAAAGCTCAATGTCCAGGTCATCATGGAGCGGCTGGGCGGTGGCGGACACTTAACGAACGCCGCAGTCCAGCTGAATACGACGCTGGAGGAAGCAGAGGAGAGGCTGCTGGAAGTACTGGCAGACATTGAAGCGAAAGAGGGGTTATTCGAATGAAAGTCATTTTTATCAAAGATATGAAGGGTCAAGGCAAGAAAGGCGAGGTTAAAGAGGTCTCGGAAGGCTATGCAACGAATTTCCTGTTCCCGCGCGGCATCGCTCGTCCGGCGACGGAAGGCAATATGAAGACTTTGCAGCAGCAAAATGCCTCCGAACAGAAGCGGAAGGCGGAAGAGAAGGAAGAAGCGGCGCAGCTCGGCAAGAAGCTGGATGAGATGACCGTTGTGCTGAAAGCAAAAGCCGGCGAGGGCGGACGATTGTTCGGCGCCATTACGAGCAAGCAGATTGCCGAAGCGTTGGCTGAGCAGAAGATTAAAATCGACAAACGCAAAATTGAACTGGGTGAGCCGATCCGCACGCTTGGCGTAACACAGGTGCCGGTGAAACTGCATCCTGAGGTCAAAGCGACGCTCAAGGTTCAAATTACGGAGGAATAAGCATGGGGGGAGAACTCTATTTCGATCGGGTGCCTCCGCAAAACCTGGAGGCGGAGCAGGCGGTGCTGGGCGCCATCCTGCTGCAGAGCGAAGCGCTGATCACGGCGATGGAACGGGTGCAGAGCGAAGATTTCTACGACAAGACGCACCAGATGATCTACGAAGTGATGGTTCAGCTCGGGGAAGAGAATCAGCCGATCGATTTGGTGACTCTCACCTCCAGGCTTCAGGATAAAGGCCAGCTGGAGGAAGTGGGCGGCGTCAGCTATCTGGCGAAGCTGGCCCACGCGGTACCGACAGCTGCGAACGTCGACTACTACGCCCAGATTATCGAGGAGAAATCGATGCTGCGGCGTCTGATCCGGACAGCGACGCAAATCGTCAGCGAGGGCTATACCGGCGGGGATGACGTCGGTTCGCTGTTGAGCGAAGCCGAGCGGCGCATCCTGGAAATCTCGAACCGCCGTACGGGAAGCGGCTTTATCGCGATCCGGGATGTGCTGATGGAAGTGTTCGAGAAGGTGGAGACGCTGCACCAGAACCGGGGAAGCACGACGGGCATTCCGTCGGGATTCGTAGACCTCGACAAGATGACCAGCGGATTCCAGCGCAGTGACTTGATCATCGTGGCCGCCCGTCCATCGGTCGGGAAGACGGCCTTCGCCTTGAACATCGCCCAGAATGTGGCGATCCGGGCGAAGGAGACGGTTGCCATCTTCAGTCTGGAGATGTCTGCGCCGCAGCTCGTACAACGGATGATCTGTGCGGAGGCCAACCTGGATGCCGGCGTTATGCGAAACGGGGATTTCAAGGGCGACGAGGATTGGTCGAAGCTGACGATGGGCATTGCCGCCCTGTCGGAAGCGGAGATCTATATCGACGATACGCCGGGTGTGACCGTGGCCGATATCCGGGCCAAATGCCGCCGCCTCAAGAAGGAGAAGGGCCTCGGCATGATTCTGATCGACTATCTGCAGCTCATTCACGGCCGCGGCAAGCCGGGCGAGAACCGGCAGCAGGAAGTGTCCGAGATTTCGCGTACACTGAAGCAGATTGCGCGGGAACTGGAAGTGCCGGTCATTGCGCTGTCCCAGCTCAGCCGGGGCGTAGAGCAGCGTCAGGACAAGCGTCCGATGATGAGTGATCTTCGGGAATCCGGCTCGATCGAGCAGGACGCCGACATCGTGGCATTCTTGTACCGGGATGATTATTACAACCAGGAAACGGAGAAAAAGAACATCATCGAGATCATCATCGCCAAGCAGCGTAACGGTCCGGTCGGCACCGTGGAGCTGGTCTTCCTGAAGAACTTCAATAAATTCGTCAATTACGAGCGGACTCATGCGGATGCATTTGCCGCCGGTTAGCGCCGGGAGCGGGGGACGCAGCTGAATAGTACTAAGCTTATTATCGGCGGAGCAGAGGCGCACTTTCGTGCGACAAGTACCTAAAAGGGACGTGTTGATGGAGCATAGGCACAATTTGGTATGCCGAGATATTATGGATGGCCTCGGATTGAATGCGGTAGACTCGATTATGTTGGACGGATCGGGATCAACATCAATGCAAATTGATAATCCACGACGTAATCCCGTAAACAGCGACTACTATATCTATAACATGATTCGGGTGAAAACACCTTAATAAATTTATGAAGACACCTTTGCTGTTTCACTTTAAATATAGCTGCCAAGTATGGCAGCTATATTTAATTTAAAATAGGAAGAGTACCTACCAAGCTGACAGCACCCACGTATATTAGCACAAGTCCGGAAGAGGGAGGGACGCCAACATTTCTATACGAAATGATTAAATAACCCTCTATTGCTACGTAGGAGCTAGTAGAGGGTTGAATAAAACTCCTATTTCCTTCTTCTTCGTTTTATTATCGCGTAAATACCGAGTAACAATAATATAAAAAGCAGAATTTGAATAAACAATATCAGAACAGCGGTCCAATTAATAGTCATTAAGAACTCTCCTTTATTATGCTGGAATGTGGTGACTTTCGTCACCTGGAAAACATCACATCTTTTGCCGTAAATAAAGCTCTCATTTTTTGCCTGCGAATACACAACACATTACCAATAAAATAATCAGATAACTCCATTAAAGATTGCTCGATTCACCTGATTTTCAATGTCCTGGAAATCTCTATATTTCTCACCTATTTATTTTAAATGTTACAGTTTCTTAATGCTAATCGAGTCAGCATGAGTTCGTCACGGGGATTTTTGTGCAGGCCAAGCTCAACAGCCGAGCTTTACTGGAACAAGTGTTTCCGGACTATGAACAGGTATTCTACAATGTGTTTTCGACACCGTCACTAACGGTGTTGGCGCGTTGTCTGGAGAATGTCGAGGAAGATTGGAGCCGTATTATTGTAGTAGCTCAATTTCGTGCAACAAGTACCAAAAAGGGACGTGTTCGCAGAGCAGTAGCGAGGTTTCGTGCAACAAGCTCCCATTTGGGCAGGATCAGCCATGACGAGTTCAATCCCCTGCGAGGCGGCAATAACTGCCGCAGCTTGTGAGATCCGGGCATTCTAACCGGTTTGGCTGGATATTATCCGGGAATCCTCCATTATTCATGTCCTAATTCCGAACAATCGTACTTGTCGATGTACAATTGTTCGTTTATTATTTGACTTTAAAAATGAGGGCTGTTACACTGATATTGCTGCTTTAGTGCAGTGATGTTTGACTGATGGTCTTTTTTATCATGCCCTTATCATAAAGGGAGAGAGTCAAGGAATAATACAGGGTGTATGAACACCGACGGAGGAATGAATATGTCAACGGTAGTCGTTGTGGGAACGCAATGGGGAGATGAAGGGAAAGGGAAGATCACGGATTATTTGGCGGAAAGCGCTGACGTGGTCGCCCGTTACCAAGGCGGCAACAATGCCGGCCACACCATTCTGATTGACGGCAAAAAATTCAAGCTTAGCTTGATTCCATCCGGAGTTTTCTATAAAGATAAGATCTGTGTCATCGGCAACGGCATGGTAGTAAATCCGGCTGCGCTGATCGAAGAGATTCAATATATTCATGACAATGGCTTTACAACCGACAATCTGGTCATCAGTGACCGCGCGCACGTCATTATGCCTTATCACATGGTGCTGGATGCGCTGGAGGAAGATCGGAAGGGACCGAACAAGATCGGTACAACGCGCAAGGGGATCGGTCCTTGTTATATGGATAAGGCGGCGCGTAACGGCATCCGCATCTCGGATCTGATGGACCCGGAAGAGTTCGAACTGAGACTTCGCCATATGGTGAAGGAGAAGAATCAAGTGATCACCCAGGTATACGGCGGGGAAGCCCTGGATGTAGAAGAGATTCTGGAGCAATACCTCGGTTATGCGGAAGCCATCCGTCCGTATGTACGGGATACCTCCGTGGTGCTTAACGATGCGATTGACGATAACAAGAAGGTGCTGTTCGAAGGCGCGCAGGGCGTCATGCTGGACATCGACCAGGGGACCTATCCGTTTGTGACGTCCTCCAATCCGTCTGCGGGTGGGGTATGTATCGGCTCCGGCGTTGGCCCGTCGAAGATCCAGCAGGTGATCGGGGTAGCGAAATCCTACACGACCCGTGTGGGTGACGGTCCGTTCCCAACCGAGCTGAACAATGAGATCGGCGATTATATCCGTGAAAAAGGCCATGAATACGGCACCGTAACCGGCCGTGCGCGTCGTGTCGGCTGGTTCGACAGCGTCGTTGTCCGTCATGCTCGCCGCGTGAGCGGGATTACCGGCTTGTCGCTGAACTCGCTCGACGTGCTCAGCGGGCTGGAAACGGTCAAAATCTGCACCGCGTATCGCTATCGCGGCGAAGAGATTAGCCACTATCCTTCCAGCTTGAAGATGCTGGCTGAGTGTGAGGCCATATATGAAGAGCTTCCGGGCTGGAGCGAGGACATTACAGGCGCGAAGACACTGGATGATCTCCCGGCTAATACGCGCCGCTATGTGGAGCGCGTGTCGGAGCTGACGGGCATTCCGATTGCGATCTTCTCCGTGGGACGCAACCGTGAGCAGACGAATCAGGTGCTGCCGATTTACGAATAATAGAATTGAATAAACATACAGATGGAAGCCTGCCGGGATCGGCAGGCTTTTTCTTCATGCGGCTTCCCCTTCTTTTTTCGAGAAAATATGAAAGTCGGGGACTGAACCTATGAGATCCCGTCAATACTGGAACAAGAGAGAATCGGGTCATAGAGTGGCACGGTTTGATGATGAGAGGGTGGGATAGAAGGAGGAAGTCCTGATGAATATGTTAAAATGGCTGCTCAAGCTATGTTTGTCTGCTATTTTGGTCAGTTTCTTAACCATTATGACGACGGGGTTCGTCGTCAATGCTTATATTCAGTCTCTGCTTGCGAGTTTTAATATTCAACTGGAGGGGCAGCCTTTCGGTTTAGGCACGATGATGCAAAGCATGCTGGGTGATCGGGGGGCCACGGAGAAGGAGAACGCGGAATCGCCGGTCCAGAACGCCGCGGACAGCGGCCGGGGTGATGCTAACGATCCGTCCTCACATACGGCAGGGCAGTCGACCCCTGAGGGGGATGAAAATGGCGGGGCGACGGTTCAGCTGGGGGAAGAGGAGTCCACCGCGACAGAAGGCCAGGGCGAGGTCACTGATGAAGATCAGCCTCCAGACAATTCACTCCCGGTCATGGGCGGTGTTGATAGCCGATCTGAAGACTCAGGGCTGGAGAATGAGCAGCTTGTGATGACGCCGAATGATATTGTGGATAAGAAGGACAGCTTGCCTGTGGAGGACAAAGAGGAGATCTTCCTGATCCTGATGCAGCGGCTTCCGCAAGCGGAAATGCAAAAAATATCCGAGGCGATGGAGAACGGACTGACGACCGCAGAGCTGGAGGAAATCGAGCAGATTGTATCCAAATACTTGAATGAGGAAGAATTCGACCGATTGCTGACCAAGCTGCAGGAATAGACGATCATTCCGTGTTTTCGGATGCGTTGTCACGATTTTGTCACCAAATCGAATACTTTGTAAAATGGGAAAATTTATGAGACCCGCGCCTGGCGCGGGTTTTTCGCATTCTGTCGGAACTTGAAAAAAGGTTTGTGCCTGTGCTAAAGTAAACGGAGATCAAAAAGGTTAAAATTTTGATACCTTTTAAAGAATGATGTGCCAACTTACATAATCATTCGGATTAGAAATGACACTCAAAGGAGAGGGACATGAGAGGTTTCAAAGGATCGTGGTGGAAAGACAGCGCCCTGCTCAAAAAGGAAGCTCAAAGCTCTGCGGAGTCTCAAGCGTCCGGCAGTGCTTCGAAATCCCCATCCCATCCCGAACGTCGCGGGTGGTGGGCTAAGCAAAGCAAGTGGGTCTGGATCACGGCTGGAGCAATCATCATCGCCGGCTCAATTTATACAACAAGCAAAGCCTACGTTAATGCAAATACAATCCCCTACTATCATGTATATGTTGATGGCAAGCATGTGGGCGCCATCGAGGATGATGCCCAGCTCGATCAGCTATTTGAGGCGAAGCAGAAGGAATATCAGGACAAGTATCCGGGCACGTTCATGGTGCTGCAGACCGAAGGCATCACAACGAGAGCGGACCGTGGATACAAGCCGGAGATTGACAGTGAGCAGACGCTTCAGAAACTGGACGGTATGCTGCAGGCCTACGCGCGCGGTGTGGAGCTGAAGGTGAACGGCGAGACGGTGGCGGTCGTGAAGGATCAGGAGACGGCACAGGCGGCGCTGGAAGCTGCAAAGCTCAAGTATGCGCCGGATGCAGCTCAGGTGGAGACGAGCCAAGTCAAGTTCACCAAGGTCTCGGCATCCGCTTCAACGGACAACAAGGCATCCGAGGGCAGTGAACTGAAGTCGGTTAACATTAAGGAGAGCATCGAGCTGGCCAGAACGAAGGCGAGTCCGGAGGAAGTGCTGGATGTGGAGGCCGCTGTCCAGGTGCTGACAGATACGAAGGATCAGCCAGTCATCTACACGGTGAAAGAGGGAGACACCATCTCCTCGATCGCACAGCAATACGGGATGACGAGTGCGGAAGTGATGGCGCTGAACCCGGAAGTTGAGGAAAAGTATGTGCAGATTGGCTCCGAGCTGCGATTGACCAAGCCGGAAGCGCCGATTACGGTACGAACGGTGGAAACAGTCACCGAGAAACAGCCGAGCAAGCCGGAGATCATCGTTCGCGAGAGCGATGAGCTTCCGAAGGGCACGCGCAAGGTCGTCCGCCCCGGGCGTGACGGTGTGAAGGTGGTCAACTATTCAGTGACCAAGGAGAACGGCCAGGTCGTGGCCAAGCAGTGGCTCGGCCAAGAGGTGGTGCAGGAAGCGCTGCCGGAGGTTGTCTACAAAGGCACGAAGGTTGAGAAACCTGCCACGCCTGCGGTCCAAGCATCAAGCAGCAAGCAGTTCGCTTGGCCGGTCAGCGGAGCAAGGGTGACCAGCTCCTTCGGCAGCCGCTGGGGAAGATCCCATGACGGGATCGATATTGTGGGCAATCGGACCATCAAGGCTTCGGCCGCCGGTAAGGTGGTATTTGCAGGCGAGCAGAGCGGATATGGCAAGGTGGTCATCGTCGATCACGGCAACGGCTACAGAACCCTGTACGGCCATTTAAACAGCATCTCCGTGCGCAATGGCCAGTCTCTGCAGCAGGGCTCTAAAGTCGGGGTTATGGGCAGCACAGGCCGCTCAACCGGCATCCATCTCCATTTCGAAATTCAAAAAAATGGAGTTCCGCAAAATCCGATGAAATATTTATAAATCTGTGATATACTTGTAGCGTCAATGTGACATAAGCCATTATGGTTTCATATATCATAACAGTAAAGCAGGCCGCTCCTTTGTTGGGGCGGCCTGCTTTATGTTTCGGATAGCAGCTGGTAGTAGGTCGGGGATGGAGGGCAGCCGTAGCGGGAACTCATCTTTCCGCCTGCTGTTGTCCGCCCTTTGCTTTGAATGAATCCGGGCAGAAGTGGCAAAGGGCTCCCAAAGGCATTCTCCAAGCTGATTTCCTCTCGCTCCGCCAGCGGCATCCCCGTCACCATGCTGGCTGATCCAGGAAGCTTAAAAGCCGGTCCCCCAAAGAAGGAAGCGGTCCTGCTTGGGGGAGCGGGAGTTGGGGATGGAGGGCAGCGGTAGCGGGAATTCATCTTTATAGGAACAGCACCCATAACGTCACTATCCCGCTTAGGGATACCAGATAAGTCGTGACGACATGCTCCTTCGTTTCCGGGATATACTTCTTATCCATGTATCTTTTTATTCCGAGGAACACCGTGCCCCCGAGCAGCCACAGCTTGGTAGCCAGCGCCTTGTCGATGATTCCGCCCCAGTCGAGAACCATCATACTGATTACAAAAGCAATGAAACACACTAATATGCGAAAATAGCTGTCACTTCCCTCGGTATCGAATAGCGATACCTTTTCGGTCACCAGCAGCCTGCGAAGGGCCGCTTGGAGGAAAACCAGGATAACAAAAATACCGGCAACTTCCATATAAATCGCCTCCAGAGCATCTGATTAAGTGTCCAGCCCTGCGTTTACACGTCTTATCTAGTTTTACGGACACTCGGCGCCTGTGGTTCCAATATCGGGTAACGGCGACGGACAGGACGACCAGCCCAGCGAAAGGAATACTCCAGCCAGATGAGCGCCTCAGAACACCGCGAGTCCCCGGGTATGGCCCAGCACCTTCCGTACGGCCAGGCAGACCGGAACTGCTTCCGTGGTAGGGTGTACCTGCGCCCTAGGTGTGGTAAAATGAAAAGAAGACCGTTCAAGTGAAGGTATGAGGTGAAAGGTATGCAGGGAACGATTCTGGTGGTGGATGACGAACAACCCATTGCCGATATTTTAAAGTTTAATCTGGAGAAAGAGGGCTATGAGGTCATCTGCGCATTTGACGGCATCAGTGCGGTTGACATTGCGCTGACGCGGCATCCGGACTTGATGCTGCTCGACCTGATGCTGCCCGGCAAAGACGGTATGGACGTGTGCCGTGAGGTGCGTGCCGCCAACCTGCAGATCCCGATCATCATGCTGACGGCCAAGGACGGAGAGATCGACAAGGTGCTCGGACTGGAGCTTGGTGCGGACGATTATGTGACCAAGCCGTTCAGCACCAGGGAGCTGCTGGCCCGCGTGAAGGCGCAGATGCGCCGGCAGCACAAGCCGGATTTCGGTGTGGGACGAGCAGAGGAAGCTCATGACACGAGACAGGGGCTGCGGCTGTTTGACCTGTTTATTGATACCGATATGTACCTCGTCTATAAAGGCGGGGAAGCGCTGGACCTGACCCACCGGGAGTATGAACTGGTCTATTATTTGGCCAAAAATGCAGGCAAAGTGATGACCCGGGAGCACCTGTTGCAGGCGGTGTGGGGATTTGAATATTTCGGCGATGTGCGGACGGTCGATGTGACGATTCGCCGCCTTCGCGAGAAGATCGAAGAGAATCCGAGCAAGCCGGAGTATATTCTGACCCGGCGGGGGCTTGGCTATTTGATGCGCAGCCCTAAAAACGGAGGCCTCTAATGAAATGGCTGTCCTTCTTCCGCACAATCCAGGCGAAGGTGATCATTATTTATGTGCTGCTCATTTTGATTGCCATGCAATTGATCGGGGTGTACTTTGTCAGCGCGATGAAAACCTCGCTCACCAGCAACTTCACCAAGGATTTGCAGGAGCGGGCGGAGCTGATGTCCGTGCTGGCTGCCAAGACGCTTGGCGGCGAGAATGAATCGGAGGATGACCCGGTGGAGAGTCTGCGCGTCATGGTGAACAATCTGTTCAACCTGAACGGGGCTGAGATCCAGGTGCTGGATTCAACGGGGCGGGTACTGACGACCTCGCTGCCGACACACGCGGATTATGTGGGAACGAAGAACACCCAGACAGTGGTCAGCCGGGCGCTGCAAGGGATCAGGGACAATGAGGAATACATTATTGATGATGATAACATCCGCAAAAAGGTGGTTGCCAAGCCGGTCATCTACAACGAAAAAATCGTAGGGGCCATCTACATCGTTGCGAGCATGAGCGAGCTGTATGGCACGATGCAGCGGATTAACAATATTTTTATATCCGGGATTCTGCTGGCGCTGGGATTGACCGCTGTGCTTGGCGTCATTCTGTCGCACACGATCACGCATCCGATCAAGGAGCTGACCCGGCATGCCCGTGCGGTGGCCGAAGGCCGCTTCACCGAGAAAACGCCGGTGTTCGGCAGTGATGAGATCGGCCAGCTCAGCCAGGCGTTCAATTATATGACAAGCCGTCTGCGCGAGGCTCTGTCACAGAATGAGGAGGAGAAGGAGAAGCTTGCCTCCATTCTGACCAACATGAGCGACGGTGTGATCGCTACCGACGATGCAGGCCGCGTGATCCTGATGAATCGCCGGGCCAGTGAAATGCTTGGCGTGGAGGGCGAGGAGCTGGCTGGCCGCGAGATTAGCTCCCTGCTGGGGCTGGAAGAGCCGGAGGCCGAGTCTCTCGCCCAAGGCGGCGAGGTTGGCTCGAAGCTGCTGGAGTTTGTGCCGCGCGAGGGCGGCCAGCCGGTGATGATGCGGGTGACGTTCACCCCGATTCATCGCCGGGAGATTGGCATTACAGGCACGATTGCGGTGCTTCAGGACGTTACCGAGCAGGAGAAGCTGGAGGCTTCGCGCCGGGAGTTCGTGGCCAATGTATCGCATGAGCTGCGCACGCCACTGACTACGATCAAGAGTTACACGGAAGCGCTGGAGAGCGGAGCGCTGGAAGATAAGCAGATGGGACCGCGATTTGTCGGTGTTATCCAGAATGAGACGGAGCGGATGATCCGGCTGGTCACCGATCTGCTCCATCTGTCGCGGCTGGATTCCAAGGAAGCGGCGCTGCATAAGGAGCCGACGGATATTTTGGAAATGCTGGAGGATGTAGAGGACAGGTTCTCTTTTCAAATGAAACAGAAACGCATTCGCACGCTGATTGAGATCAAACCGGGGGTATCCACCGCCATGCTGGACCGCGACGGGATTGACCAGGTGCTGGACAATCTGATCTCCAACGCCCTGAAGTATACGCCTGATGGCGGAACGATTACGATGGGAGCGGCGATCACCGAGGATGGGATGCTTTCGCTGTCCGTCAAGGATACAGGGATGGGGATCCCGAAGAAGGATCTGGACCGGATCTTCGAGCGCTTCTACCGGGTGGACAAAGCCCGGACGCGCAATCTCGGCGGGACGGGACTCGGCCTGTCCATTGCCCGGGAAATTGTAAGGGCCCACGGGGGCTCCATATCCTTGCAGTCTGAGCTTGAAAAAGGAACCGTCGTCACCTTTACACTGCCTCTGAAAGACGAAGGGGGGTCTGCGACGTGAAGGAGCGGCTCAAAACGATTGTGCTCACCGTGCTGGTCGTCAGCAGTCTGGTGCAGAGCTTCTTCCTTATCTATCGTCTGCCGGGCAACGACTCGGCCGTACAGTCCCCCAATGCCTACATCCGCACCGAGGAGATGGGGACGGAGGAAAAAGCCGAAAATCTGCTGTACCCGGATAAAATGATCGTCCATATGGGGGAGAGCAAGCATACGATTTTCTATCCGAATGATACGTTCTACAACCTGATCTACACCCGGCTCAAGGGACGCACCTTTGACAGCTTCCAGCGCCGCATGGTGACCAATATGGATTGGGAGAAGCTGCGGTCGGAAAGTCAGGGTATCGAGCTGAGCTTCGATTCCGGTGTCCCGGTCAGGCTGCTGCAGCGAGTGATGCAGATTCGCCCGGATTCTACGTTTGAAGGCGAGAGCATCAACCGGATGTGGCTGTACAGCGTGGAGGGGGAGCCCAAGATTCATGTACTCTTCTTCAGTACAAAAGGGGATGCCGTCTACGAGGCGGGACAGGCCGACTTGACGCCGCAGGATGTGCAGCAGCTGGTGGATTTTGGCCAGAACTGGATGTCATACACGCTGACCGATGGCGGCTATTATTTGCCCGGTACCGATATGGATATGATCCGTGTCGACATGCCGCTTGACATGTACACGATTGAGCAAATGCAGCGGAGCCTGTTCTTCGATCCGAGCATTACGCGCAATATCCGGGAGCGGGATGGCTCCCAGATCTACACTGACAGCAAGCGAAGCCTGCAGGTAGACCATGCCCAGAGCTGGATCAGCTATACGGATCCGGCAGCGCCGCCGTCGGGCGAGAGCAACCCCGGGAAGGATGTGCTGTCTGCGATTGATTTCGTGAATCAGCATGGCGGATGGAACGGCATCTTCCGGCTGAGCCGGGCGGATGAATCCGAGGACCGGACCCAGGTCGGATTCCAGCAGTATTATGGCGGGTATCCGATTCTGAATACGCGTGCTTTCCCGTTTGGCGTTATGGAGCTGGATCTGCAGCAGGGAACGGTCACGTCTTATGAACGCTCGCTCTTGTACTTGCAGGACGAGCCGCTGGCCAAGCAGGTGGTGAAATTGCCGGGCGGCGAGAAGCTGGCGGCAAGCCTTGAAGAACTGGTCGGCGAAGCCTCTATGGCTTCTATTGCTTCGATTGATCCGGCCTATGTTCCGGAAAGCCTGGACGATGGCGTACGGCTTAAGCCGGTATGGGCGGTAAGACTGGAGAATGGCAGCATTCGTACGGTCGCCGCTGTGGAGTGAAACTAGTGATGGCGAATCGCCAATTTCCGAGACCGGACGCAGGGTTAAGCTATATGTGAAGGAGGGAAGAAGATGGACTGGGGACGAGCCAAAAATGTGCTGATATACGCCTTTCTGCTGCTCAATCTGGTGCTCGGTTATCAGCTCTGGATTGATTATCGGGAACAGGCCGGCTCCGGTCTGGACTTCACCTCCCTGTCGCCAAGCACCCAGCGGATCATGGAGGACAACCGGATTCAGGTGCTCAGCCCGATTCCGACGGAGACACCGCAGCTGCCCAAGATTGCGTATACGTTCAGTGCGCAGGAGCAGAGGGAACCGGTGGTGATGGACACCCCGGTGGATACGAAGCTGATCTACGCTGATGAGCGGGAGCTGCGAAGCGCGCTGGAGGGCCAGGTCGAAGAGCTGGATCAGTACCGCCATGATCCGCAGTCGGACAAGGAGAATGTATTCGTGTTCCGTCCGCTTGTGCTCAAGGAGTGGCCGCTGTTCAATGTGGAGCTTGAGTTCTATCATGAATCGCAGAAAATTCAGGCCTATCATGAGCCTGTGTTCGATATACAGCCTACCGATGATGTGGAGGAGCAGAAGGTGCTTCCGGCATCGAAGGCGCTGGAAACGTTGATTGAGCGGAATTTTATCCCGCCGGAATCGGTGGTCAGGGATATCCAGCTCGGCTACTATGGGCAATTGTTTAATACGGAGGTCCAGCTGGCCGCGCCAACCTGGCGGTTTACGCTGGATACGGGAGAAATGATCTATGTTCAGGGCATTAGTGGAGATGTCTTCACGCCCAAAAGCGATACAAAGGAGTAAACAGACTTATGGGGATTTCATTTTCCGTGCTGTCGAGCGGCTCGACGGGCAATGCAACGATTGTCCGCAACGAGGATACGACGCTGCTGATTGATGCCGGCCTTAGCGCACGGCGGATCAATGAGCTGCTGAAGGAACGGGAAGTCATGGGGGAAGAAATCGACGGCATTCTGGTCACGCATGAGCATTCCGATCATATTCGCGGCCTTGGCGCAGTGGCGCGCAAGTACAACTTGCCGATCTATGCCAATGAGAAGACATGGGAGGCCATGGAGAAGTCGATTGGCGCGATTGCGGAGGAGAACCGGATTGTGCTGGAAAGCCATGAGGTGAAGGATTTTGGCAGTCTGCGGGTAGAGCCCTTCGAGATTTCCCATGACGCTGCAGCGCCGGTCGGCTACTGTTTCTATGATGGGGATGAGAAGCTGGGCGTTGCGACAGATCTGGGCTATGTCAGTGATAAGGTGAAGAAGGCGCTGGACGGCTCTGACGTGCTGGTGCTGGAGGCGAATCATGATATCGAGATGCTGCGAATGGGGCGTTATCCGTGGAACACCAAGCGCCGTATTCTTGGCGATATGGGCCATCTGTCCAACAATTCGGCAGGCGAAGCGTTAAGCGAGCTGCTGACCGGGGATACGAAGCGGGCTTATCTGGCCCACCTCAGTCTCGATCACAATATGATGGATTTAGCCAAAATGACGGTGCGCGACACAATGGAAGACGCGGGCTGTTTTTTCAAAGAGAGTGAGTTCAAGCTGTGTGATACGTATTATGACCGCCCGACGCCTTGGGATAAGGTAGGCGAGTAGAAGGGCCGTTTCTTGAAGCTGGTGCAAGATTTCATGCATGAAAGCTATCATTCCAATCATAGAATAGAACCGGGAACAAGGCTGCTTCTTCATCGAATAAGAGAGAACGCAGCCTTGGTTATGTGGGACAGCTGATAGCGGGGACAGCGGTTGGTTAAGATTTGCTCAGTTCATCCTGGGCCCGTCTGATCATCTCTCTGACCATCGGGCCGCCGATCCTGCCGCCGATTTTGCCGGCTTGCTCGGTTGTAAGGTCTCTGTTGCCCGCAGGCTTCAGAGGTATTCCCAACGAATCGGCTACTTCGTATTTCACTTCCTTCTGTGCGCTCGGATCGACATGAAAGCCTTCCTGTTTCATCACCTGGTTCATGAATTGCTGCATTTCCGGAGATCTGTGTCTGCGGGATCTTCTAGCCATCGAAGTTCAACCCTCCTTTATATGATTGCGAACAATCGCGTGTTCTTTAGCATTCCCTGCGGGGAACAAGAACATGAGTGCGGGATTTAGGAAGATCGGCCAAATATGAAACCCGAGGGCTTTTTAGCACGTATGAATAGGTATGCGCATCAGGGGATAACGGTTGTTAGAAGAGATTAGAAGGCTTGTCCGGGGCGAATTGATGAGGGGCCTACCCTTATTTTGGTTCTAAAGATACGCTGACATGAAGCTTCGCTCGTATGTTACAATAGGAGATAATGGCAGATGGAATGAGGCCGCTATAAATTCAGCATTTCTTGTTGTATAAACGGATATGCCATGCTTCGCACACCCTGTTTGTGGTAATAAAGAGTACAGGGTACTTTTTTAACAGTGGTGCGGGAACACATACCTTTTATGTATATAATTAGCAATCATTGGTTTGTCGGCTGTTTCGGTTTTTCGCACAAGCATTTCGTGAAAGAGTACGATAAGGATGCAACTTTTCGGGGATATCATCAGTTAAATACTATATAGAGATAAGCAACTGAATGTCAGGCGATCATAGATAGCTTGGACACGGTTTGATGGCAGGTTGTTTTAAGGCAAGTACGTTCGGACGTTGTCGTTCAGGCAGAATGTCTACAGCTGGAAATGTCTTGCGTTAAACAACGAGGGAGAGAGGGATCGCAATGGGATTGTTTGACGACGATTTTTATTCTACAAAAGTATCCAGACGAAGCAAAAATGCCAGCGAGGACCGATCCGAGCGAGTGAAGTGGAGATCCAGCCGTCGCCGGAGGGGGCTGACTACATTTCAAATATCGGCGATCAGCTCGGTATGTAGTGCGTTGATTGCCGTCATGTTGTTCAGCTTGATCTCCGGAAGTCCGGCGGATAGACCTGCTGTAACCTATGTGAATGGGGGACAACAGGTAGCGCAGTTCGAGGGAGACCCGTACGAGCGGCTTGCCAATGCCGCTGCGAAGGTGCGCCCGGCTGTCGTCAGTGTATTGACACATAAGAACAGGCCGCCGGTGGAAGAAGAGGATTCATCAACACTGCTGCCGGAGGAATTTGAACTGCCGGAAGGGTTTGATTTTGGCGAGGATTTCGATTTTGGAGAAGAGTTCGGCTTGTCTGAGGAAGATGCGCTCGGTTCGGGTGTGATCTTCAAGAAGCTGGAGGGCAAGGCGTATATTATAACGAATAACCATGTGGTGGAAGGCGCGGACACGTATGAAGTGGTGACGGTGAACGGCGAGATCAAGCCGGCGACGCTGGTCGGCACGGATCGGGTCAGCGACATCGCCGTATTATCCATCGATGCGAAGGGCATTGACGAGATCGCCGAGTTCGGGGATTCCTCGAAGGTCAGACTCGGTGAGACGGTCATTGCGATCGGGAACCCGCTGGGGCTTGGCGGTACGCTGACCTCAGGCGTGGTGAGTTATACGAATCGCGTAATCCCGGTGTCGCTGAATCAGGACGGCATTTACGACTGGGAAGCTACGGTTATCCAGACGGATGCGGCGATTAATGAAGGGAACAGCGGCGGCGCTCTGGTCGATCTCAATGGCCGTGTGATCGGCATCAACACGATGAAGATTGCCGATACCGGCGTGGAAGGGCTCGGGTTCGCCATTCCGGTCAATGACATTACGGAGGTGGTGACGGAGCTGATGCTGAAAGGCTACATCGCCCGTCCATATCTCGGCGTATATACGGTAGATCTGGGCAATCCGTATGCTCCGCTGAGCAAGAAGGAGCGAGAGAACCTGAAGCTGCCGAAGGGTGTGACCGAGGGCGTTGTCATTCTGGATGCGCTTGGACCTGCCAAGGAAGCGGGGCTTAAGCTGAACGATGTCATTGTGAAGCTGGACGGCAAGCCGATCAATACCACGCTGGAGCTGCGCAAGCATCTGTATCGCGAGACGAAGGTCGGCAGCAGTATGACTGTTACCTTTTATCGTGAAGGGGTGCTGCAGTCGCTCAAGGTGAAGCTGGAGGAGAAGAAGGAGGATTAACCCGAGGAGCCTCGAATTGTTCTCGGCTGTGTAATCCGCTACCGGCGATGAGCTGATCGGACTGATCGGTGTAATAAATAATAGGTTAACTTAGAGAAATAGATAAATCATGAAAAAGGTTATCGAATAGACGCGGTACGGAAAGGGGCGCATCAGGCGCTCCTTTTCTGTTAAAGGCATTTCCTTTTTCCACCGAGTGTGGTAGAACAGAAGAGTGGCTATAATAGACATTACCCAACACGATGCGAAAGATAGAAAGGATGCTTAATTCATGTACGTCGTATGCAAGGAACATGTGGAGATTGCCATCGAGAATTTTGTGGACGAATACGAGGACGCCCCGGATATTGTGGATCTGAAGGAGACAGAGTTTTCGGACTGGGACCCACCGGTGAAGTGTGCGGAGTGCGAGAAGCATGCGGAATTTTTAGTTGTGTAGAGGCATCGCGCCAATGCGGCCTCAATAGCATAGATAGAGCCTGGGAAAGCGTGAGAGATCACGCTTTTTTTTGCACTTGTGGGTGGGTAGATGGATCTGAGAGGATGCGGCGGGACTGGAAGTACTCAGATGTGTTCTTTTGTGCTAAGAATGAAGAAGTGGGCGTTATGCCCTGCCGGATCGCAAAGTGTGTAACATCCAGATTGTGGATGGTAGAATGGAGCTATAGATGTTGTCTCGTGGTGATGTGAGCAGTATGGGGCGTTAGAGTTCAGGATTCGTCTGGAGAACACAGGATGGGATATATACATAATGTTGGGCGGCCTACGTACACTCAATAGAAGAAGCGGTGTGCAGGTGTGGTGTTGCGGTATATGCGATGCAGACTGCATAGGAGAAACCATAAAGGGGAGGGCTCGGGATGTCTACGGTTCATGAAGGACTGCTGCTGGAGTTTCCGGTGCTGGAAACGGCCAGACTGCGTTTGCGGGAGCTGACTTCAGGAGATGCAGAGGCGTTGTTCCGCCTGTTCGCATCG
Source organism: Paenibacillus sp. 7541 (assembly GCF_002276395.1). Classification (NCBI taxonomy): domain Bacteria; kingdom Bacillati; phylum Bacillota; class Bacilli; order Caryophanales; family Paenibacillaceae; genus Paenibacillus; species Paenibacillus sp. 7541. Next base: position 72,786 of record NZ_NQLZ01000027.1, read on the forward strand.
GAAGAGCTGATGAAATATTACGGGCGGTATCCGATGAGCGAGATCATCGAGGCAGAGGAAATGATAGAGCGTCACCGGCTGCTGTTCGAGGAGCTTCGCGGCATCCGCTGGGGGCTGGAGCTCAAAGAAAACGGGCAACTGATCGGAACAGCCGGGTTCCACGCCTGGGTGCCCCATTATAACCGGGCAGAGATCGGGTATGAGCTGGACTCGGTCTACCACGGACAAGGGCTTGCCAAGGAAGCGCTGACGGCAGCGATCCAGTATGCGTTTGAGGCGATGGGCCTGAACCGGATCGGAGCGTTGGTGTATCCGGAGAATGAGGCGTCCGCAGGGCTTCTGCTGAGGCTCGGATTCGAGCTGGAAGGGCTGCTGAAGCAGTATGCGCTGTTCCGTGACCGGTATCAGGACTTGAATATGTATGCGCTGCTCAGGGAGCAGTGGGAGCGTAGAGGCTGAAGGGCCCATGGCAAAGGCTGAGGATTAGAGATTAAAGGACTGAAATAACTGACAGTCTGAAAGACTAATGCAAACCCCAGGGCCAGAGGCGTCAGCCTGTGGATCAGAAGAAGCAAATAGCAATAGCATTGAACAATTACAGCGTACGATCTCGGGCAAGCCGAATATGATCGGTGGTGTGATTTAGATACGTTGGATAGATATAAAAGCAGAAACGAGGGGGCGGCAGCCGTGTTCATACAGATTGTAGGCGTCGGAAAGTTGAAGGAGAAGTATCTAGTGCAGGGCATTGCGGAATATGCCAAACGGCTCGGCCCTTATGTGAAATTCGAGATGCTGGAGGTGCCGGACGAGAAGGCGCCGGAGAATATGAGCGAAGCCGAGGTCCGGCAGGTGAAGGAACGCGAGGGCGAGCGGCTGCTCGCCCTGATCAAGAGCGAGGCGCATGTGATCGCCCTCGCCATCGACGGCAAGCTGTGGAGCTCCGAGGAGCTCGCCGCCGAACTGGACAAGCTCGCGACCTACGGCACGAGCCATGTCGTGTTCGTCATCGGCGGCAGCAACGGCCTCTCCGATGCCGTGCTGCGCCGCGCCCAGCAGAAGCTGAGCTTCGGGCGCATGACCCTCCCGCACCAGCTCATGCGCCTGGTGCTGGTGGAGCAGATTTATCGGGCGGTGAAGATAAATCGGGGGGAGCCGTATCATAAATGACGGCGAAAAATTGGGTTGTGGGTATGGAGGGGGTGCGAATTATGGATCTCTAAGACCTTTGGTTTTAAGGGTTTCTTAGTGCTTTAAAACTAGGAACCTGACCACTATTTTCCAAATATGTGGTATAATGAAGAATTGGTAAGGGCTTCGGATACAAAGCTATAACGTGGTATTCGTGAAGTTCGTGAATAAGACGTTAGACAAGCCCAAAGGAGATAAAATATGACTTTCGAACAAACAGAGCCTACACTATTTGGAGTTATAGAATCACTTAAAGAAGGGCTTGTTTTGTATGCAACTGGTAACTCAACAGAGTTTAATAATGATGAGTATAGAAGATTAAGAAAGATTTTGTTAAGTACCGAGCAGTTAAGTAATAAACTCCCTGAGTTTATTAAGCAGTATAGGTCATTGGATGAATTCTGGGGTTATATTAAGGAAGTTTCGGGTTCCTATGCCGGACGAAGGCAATATTTAGGTGAGGTCTTTAATCCTTTGCTGGACGAGTTAGAGACAGGTAATGCTGCGATGGCAAATGATTATTCGGAATTAGAAGTTATTGGGTCAGGAGGATTCGGAGAAGTAAAAAGAATGAAGCATAATTTATTAAAGATGGATTTTGCTTTTAAGTTTTTTTCACCGATCTTTGCAAATGATGATGAACGGAATTTAGAAAGATTTTTCCGAGAAGCACAAATTCTGTTTCGGTTAAATCACCAGAATATAATTAAGATATATGACGTTGGTCTTTTAGGAAACAAGCCGTTTATTAGAATGGAGCTGTTTGAAGGGAAGAATTTAAATCAAGTACTTAAAGATCATGGGAGGTTCCCAATCAATAAATCTATTGATCTTATGATTGAATTAGCAGACGCACTGAGACACGCGCATGAGATTGGAATTGTTCATAGAGACATTCGACCGAGCAACATAATGATTGCGAGACCGAGGCAGGTTAGAGTAATTGATTTCGGACTTGGTATATATCTCGAGAATGAATTAACTTCGAGACTTACAAGAACTGGACACAACATTGCTGGAGGTCACTTCACTGCACCTGAGCTTATTAATAATCCAAAACTAATAGATTCAAGGACTGATATATATTCTCTTGGTGCAGTTTGGTATAACCTTATTACCGGAAGTGTTCCTGCTGGAAGCAAATTAAAAGAAACTCTTCATTCTGTCGAGGGAATGAATGATGAAATTGCTGAAATAATACTTAAATGTCTTGAAGATATTGAAGGAAGATATCAGTCGATGCAAGATTTAATATCAGCTCTAACTAAAGTAAAGAGCGATTTATTTTAGTACTGTGCTTAAATTTTTCCAAAATACTCGAAGGTAAGCGGGTAGGTGCTAAATCTTTAAGAACTTAAGATTAAATCTCTTAAGGAGATGTGTATGAATACAATTAATTACCAAGAAAGAAACGTAGCATTTATTGATATATTGGGATTTAGTAATTTGATTAATAAATCGGAAACAAATCCTCAAATATTGATTGACGTGTACGAGTCTTTAAAGATTTTGAAGGAGTACAAGGACAATATTACTTCATTTAATTCAGATGAATTGTCTCCACAAGTTTCCGTTTTTTCTGATAACGTAGTTATTTCATATATTAATAATAATAAGGATTCGGAGTATTACCTGGTTTTGGATTGTATTGTTCTTTATTTATCTTTATTAGCTAAGGGAATACTTGTAAGAGGTGGTATTACTACAGGGGCTCTGTATCATGATAAGGATATTGTTTTTGGACCTGCACTTGTGAAGGCTTATCATATTGAGAGTAATTACTCAATTTATCCAAGAATTGTTTGTGATGATACCAACTATGGCTTAATTATTGATGGATCATTGTACAAAAGAGATTTTGATGGGCTAGTATACATAGATCCAATTGATAATTTGGAAGCGGTTGGAAATGGGATTAAGGAAAGTCCTTATGAATTCTTATCGAAGATTTACAATGTTATTATGGGTATTGAATTTACAAATAACTTAGGTGTTGACGCAAAAATTCTATGGTTAAGGAATTATATGAATAGATGTTTTATTAAAGATGAGGACAAGATAGTCACACTAAATCAACCGAGATATCTAATAACACCTGACAAAGTAAGTCGGTATTTTGATGAAAGCGATAAAATATAATTTCTCTTATGATGCTAGTTTCCAACCTCTCCACCGGAACGGTACGGTTAGTCGAAATGATTAAGGAGAAGAAACTCATGACTATGCCAACAAAAGCCCAGATTTTTGAACATTGGATGGACTGGTTAGATAAGAGAGGATTTGACTGGGGGGAGCCGTGTTGTTGGGCTTGCAAACGCGATTTAGATGATAAGTATGATTTGAACAAGCCCAGTGCCACACGTGAAGAGATAATAAAGAATTGGGAGAGGGCACCTCTTCAACGTTGCCACATAATTGCCCGTCAGTTTGGTGGAGAAGATACCCCGGATAATTTATTTCTTATGTGTAAGAGCTGTCATGATCGGGCTCCGAACACGAAATCTCGTGAGGCTTTTTTGGATTGGGTAGAAAGACAAGATTACACAGCATTGGTTCAAGAAGATATCATGAGAGAGTTGAGGAATTTCGATCTCTTAGACCGAATCGATGATGTAAATGAGATGCTGGCAGATAAAGAGTTGATGAAACGCTTTTTTAGTAATTCTGGTTTTCACATGAATCAGGCTAGAGGTGGGGCGGAGATCACCCTTTCAAGTATATTTGTTCAAATTGCTGAGGAACTAAAAAGACGTAAGTAAGACAGTCTCACACACGCTTCACCAAGCCAACATAAAATGTCAGCGCCCATGTATTTTATCGGTGGTCGTAATCGCCGCCATTGCCGTGAGCGCTTGTGTGTCAGCCATGACAGCAGTTTGAGATGTATTACGTCAATCAGAGAGGGGGGCGAACATGGAGGCGGGGGAGAGCCAAGCACGTGTGGAACGATTCTTTCGGCGGTATTGGCTTCGTCTTCAAGGAAGGAGGCGGGCTAACCGGCATTGATCTGGATAAATGCATTGACCCGGACACTGGCGCCAAACCAAGGCGGAGATTAATCAGGAACTAGCAGATCAGGAAAGCCCGAAACGCATCCGTGAATTTACACAGCATTATTTTTTTATGAATTCCTGTGCCTTTTCCAAGGCATCTATGGCATTTGTAGCTTCGTCCTCTGTTAGATGAAACCCTTTGCCCTCTCGCCAAGGTTTATCCACGGATTCCCTCCACCATTTTTGAATCGCTATGTACCGCTTTCCGCCCTTTTCGATAATTAGGGTTTTTATGGATTGAGTGCTTGATATCTCCCTGTCCGCTACAATATTGATTAGGCGAATGGTTTCATCCGCAAAAACTAATTTATCGTTGTCCATTTAATTGTTACCCTCCCGCTACTCTTCAAGAAGATGTATCAGGTCTTTTTTTACAATAGAAAAGCCCCGCTTCTCCCAGTGCTTCACAAACTTTTCTGTGCATTTGATTTCTATGCCAGAGGTGCTATTGCGCATTATGAATCCTTCTCGTTCTTTTGAAAGCTCATCAAACACGGTTATTTTCTCGTTCATGATTTTAATTCTCCCTTTTGTAATATAACATTTCTAAGTACAGGGCTTGATGATTAAATAGTACTATTAAGTACTGAAATCATCAACTTAATTTTTAGTTCGATTATCTGTAAATGCTTTGAGACCTCTTCTAACCTTGTGGTAGAGGTGGTTTTGTGAATATCGACTCTGGTCGGGGGAAGAATTAAGGCATTGCGAAAAGCGAAGGGCTGGACCCAAGAGCAATTAGCAGAAGCATCATCACTTCATTATAGTTATATTGGTGGGGTGGAGCGTGGAGAACGCAATATTTCCCTGGATACACTTGAAAAAATTGTTGGAGCCCTTCAAGTTCCACCTATGGAGTTATTTCGAATCGAGCTTGGAACTGATGCTGAAATTGATCATCAGAATGCACTGGATGAGCTTATGACAATAATGGGAAGTAGAGACATCGAAGAGCTTGAGATGATTACGAAGATTAATCGAGATATCTTAAAGGCAATTGACGCTAAAAAAGGATGACGCATAAAAACGCCCCGGGGCTAACTTTTTAAAGGTTAGACAGCCCTGGGGCGTTTAGTTTAGAAAAAAGCATTTTGACGTTAAAGATTTTCGATTCTGATTATGGATGAATTTAGAGCTCGTGTAAATTGATCTCCTGATAGATGGAAATTTTGAATCCAGTAATCGTAAAGATGACTTAGCCCCAATTGGTACGACACAGTTAGCAGGCTTTCGGGATGCGATGAGAGTTTTTCGACGTTTTCTTTATACATTGAATCGTAGTATTCTAAGGCATCTTCCCAGGCTAACATTTTATCAACCTCCACATGATTTAATTACGAAATTGTACCTTACGAAGAATCATACGGAGAAGGGAACCTACTGGACAAGTTCCATTTCTTTGAGAAACTGATGACCTTATATACAGAAAAATTGTTGGTTACTTCGCTTTCCTTGGTATTACTCAATATTCGACAAACATTATATTCCAACTCTAAATAACTACTTGTCATTTTTGAAAAATTAACAACAAACACTTTTTTAATAACCTGAAATCATCTCTTTTACTTGACAAAAACAATTGAATATTCCAAACTAATATTAACAGTTTTTTCATTTTGTATCGGGAGATGATCTGGATGAATAAAGCCATACAGCAAGTCTGTTCTTTAACCCCCTTGCAACAAGCAGTTATTAAGAAGGGGATTCAAACAGGATTTAGGGAGTTTGCTGAGTATTTAATGGCCCTCCCACCAACTCCGACCAATAATTATAAACCGAAATTAAGAAGCGATATTATTAATAATGCTGTAGAACGTGAAGTAATAAACAGGCCGGAAGCGGGACTTACGGTAGAGTATAAGAAAGCTTCGTTCCACGAATACATAGTTCTAAGGGATATGAGCAGACAAGTTTCCATTTTAGTTCAGCATCTTCCTGAAAACAGACAAATTATGCCGCAGAGCAAGTATCGCGGTGAGTTTGCAATGTATAACATCGATCGCTTGATTTCGGAAGGCTTTTCTGATTTGGACATCGAGCAGCTCGAAATTGATCTAGATGATTATAAACAAACATCACTGCCATTAGAACCTGAGTTTTTCCAGTTCTGTATTGTAGTTTGTTATGACGGAAATAAAGGTGCAGAGGCAAGGATATTTGAAGGAGCACTCGCACCAAATCAAGATAAGTGGATTTATCGCAGGGAAATAACGGGTGTTTCGTTGGAAAGTCCTGATCACTACACACCTGTTGAGGAAACTCGGTTACCGAAACTTAAACCTGAATTCGCAGAGCCAAATTACGGGCTGAAACTAAAGAATGTTAAGTGATACTAGCGTAGGAGAGACATATGTATGGTGAGTCAGCCAAATCGCATTTTTAACCCACTTCGATTAAAAGAAGCCAGAATAGCTAAAGGATTGAGTGTCGCAGAGCTTGCAACTGAAATCGGACTTTCGAGACAAGCGGTAACATTACTTGAACGAGGAGATACACAACAGCCCAAAGCGGAAACGATTATGAGTCTAGCGGACGCTTTAGGGTTTCCTCGGTCATTTTTTTATAATCAGGTCGATTACCAGTTTACGGGAAATACCTTTTTTAGAGCAAATTCTTCATTAACAAAAAAAGTAAGAGAAACGCAATTAGTTAAAGCTAACTTTGTTGGGATGATTTTGAACCACTTGGAGAAATACGTTGAGTTTCCTGCACTAAACCTTCCCCCTATGAATGAATTTGAAGGAAGCAGCTGGAGTAACAGTGATATTGAGGCCCTAGCAACTCACTGTCGTAATTATTGGGGTCTGGGTATAAGACCCATTGATGATATGGTAATGCTCCTGGAGACGAATGGTATTCTTGTTACTTCAATTAACACAGGGACTTTAAAGCTGGATGCTTTTTGTCAACCAAGAGGGACTCGTCCTTTAGTTGTATTAAGCAATGACAAGCAATCAGCTGCAAGAAGGCAGTTTGACAGCGCACATGAGCTAGGTCACTTGCTCATGCATAAGGATACAATTGACAATCAAATGCTGATGAGTCCTCAGGAATTTAAACAAATGGAGGATCAGGCAAACCGTTTTGCTTCCTCGTTCTTGTTACCGGAAGAGGAATTTAGAAGGTCAGTACGATCCACAACTTTAAATCATTACACCGAATTAAAAGCTTATTGGAAAGTATCGATAGGCGCCATGATTAAACGCTGCAAAGACTTAAATATAATTGATGAAGTAAGATACACTTCTCTTCAGAAACAAATCTCTACAAGAAAGATTAGGACACGTGAGCCACTTGATGATGTTATTCCTGTTTCCGAACCGAAAGTGTTGAAGCAAGCAATAGAAATGATCATTAAAGCTGATGTAAAGACAGCAAGTGACTTGTTGTTTGATTTCGAACTACCTGCTGCTATTGTAGAAGAAATCTGTAACCTTAAGCAGGGTTTTTTTGGAACAGAAACCACTGAGCCAAGGTTGAAATTAATTAACGGTGGGCTCAGCTAATCAATAGAGTACAACATAGTAAGAGGTATCCCTGTATGTGTTGGTTCGGTGCAAGTATGATATTAAGACCAACAGTAGAAGGTCTAACATCTGCTTCAGGCCATGGGTATGTCTCAGTCGTAACGGCCTAAGAGTCCGTTAAATAATTTTAAACTTGTAAGAATTGCAGGAATTGACAACGTATACGTGGAAATATATCAGAGTTCATCTAGGAGGAACTATTTATGGAAAGGTCTTCTGTAGAATTGTTCGTAGGCGGGGGTGGACTAGCCCTAGGGATTTCTTCAGCAGGATTCCAGCCAAAGCTATTGGTAGAATGGGATAGAGACGCATGCAATACGATTGGGCACAACAAAGGTAAATGGAACATTATTCAAAGCGACGTACGAGCAATGTCCTTCCGTGACTACGAGGGGATTGACTTGTTGGCTGGTGGTCCCCCATGCCAACCATTTTCACTGGGTGGGCGTCATAAAGGTGATAATGATCATCGAAACATGTTTCCGGATATGATTCGAGCTGTCAGGGAGACTAGGCCCAAAGTAGTTCTTATTGAGAATGTTAAGGGGCTACTGCGTGAGAAGTTCAGCAGTTACTTTGAATATATTTTGCTACAATTGCAGTACCCCGAAGTAATACAGAAGCCAAAAGAAGCATGGTATGAACACTTGGCCCGATTGGAGAAGTGCCACACCAAGGGAAATTACAAGGGGCTCACCTATCGAACAGTCTTCAGGCTGGTTAATGCCGCTGACTACGGGGTTCCTCAGAAGCGAGAACGTGTATTAATCGTTGCATTCCGATCCGACCTTAAGCAAGAATGGTCATTTCCCAGCCCTACACATTCCTATGAATCGCTGCTTGTTAGTCAATGGGTAACGGGAGAATATTGGGAACGTCACCGCATTGCTGTTAAAAATCGGCCAGAGATGCCGATAAAACTCGTAAACAGAGTCAATAAACTAAGGCAGTTGGAGCTGCGTGAAACGGCACCATGGCAGACTGTCCGAGATGCTATCTTTGACCTGCCAGATCCGGAGTTTGAGCCGTCCGATATCTCAGGACACATATTCAATCCCGGTGCCCGCGTCTACCCCGGCCATACAGGAAGCCCGCTCGATGAACCTGCTAAGACGATCAAAGCAGGTGATCATGGAGTACCAGGCGGGGAAAACATGCTTGTTCGTTTGGATGGAAGTGTCCGCTACTTCACCGTTCGGGAGAGTGCGCGGATTCAGACATTCCCTGATGATTACCAACTACTGGGGTCATGGACGGAGAGCATGAGACAGTTGGGTAACGCTGTTCCGGTCCGGCTTGCTAATATCGTGGCCAGCAGCATCAACACATATTTGGATAGCACTGCTGGCTGATGGAGGCCGTAGAATGTCAGAAGTACCGTACAACCCGCTAGACAAGAGAAGTTTGGCAGATAGCGTAATGAAAGCGATGTTGGATCGCCCTGTCAGCCCACTCCCGCCGACCAACCCGTTCATCGGGGCCGGAATTTATGCTATTTATTATGTTGGAGATTACCCGTTGTATTCCTATATTACGGAGAACAACAATGATAATCAATTTAATCAGCCTATTTATGTGGGAAAGGCCGTGCCGGCCGGGGCGCGGAAAGGGGGATTCAGCCTTGCATCCGGACCTGTGCTGTATAAGCGACTGTCCGAGCATGCAGAGTCAGTTAGACAGGCTGGGAACCTTGATTTAAACGACTTCTACTGTAGGTACCTAGTCGTGGATGACATCTGGATTCCCCTAGGCGAGTCTCTGTTGATTGAGATGTTTCAGCCCATCTGGAATAAAATTATTGATGGCTTTGGAAATCACGATCCTGGAAGTGGGCGCTACAACCAGCAAATGTCCCGCTGGGACGTTCTTCACCCTGGAAGGGGCTGGGCTACCCGTTTACGTCCGCGCAATGAATCACTGGAAGAAATGTTGTCCAGAATCCAAGACTTCATAGCTGAGATTAAGTGAAGAGGCTTGCAGCGTTGCCTAGGCTGCTCCTTTGCTATCGAACCCTTGTCCTCCTGCAGATTTCGAAAGGAAACTACGGGTAAGGCTGCACGAAATGCCGCGAATACGCGGCATTTTATCTTATAGCAATGCGATTCATTGGGGCATCCGTTTGGGTGCTCTTATTTTTCGCCGATAGACCCGTTAAGCTGAGCCGTATCATAAGTAGGGCGCGAAAAATTTTGTATTAACTTTTGAGAGAGCGGTTAGTCACACTCAACGGTGGAATATGGAAGAGGTCAACAGAGCGCAAAATTGGCAGGTGGACTTGTGTGAATTATTGGTCGGCATTGCATGTGGGAAAATATGTTAAAGTAGAGGGACTATATTAAAACGATCAATTTAGGGGGGAGAGCGTTGGAGATACAAGAAGCGTTTAAATTATTTAGAGAAAATATTAATGAAACCAAAACAACATGGACACAGGATAGGCACAAAATCAATCGCTTCATAGAAATGGTTGGCGGAAAAACAAATGCTAAGGAAGCAATAAGTGAGAGTAATCTTGTAGGTTTTTTGATACGCTAGATAGAAATCTGCTTGGTTATTATTATACATTGAAAAAGTTTTATAATTTCGTGCAGGAAAAAGTCTTGGAATTACCGATAAGCGAAAGAATGGTGTATCCCCTCGAAATACCAAAGGATATGAGTTTGGATGTAAATGGTAAGAAGCCGAAAGTTAACTATCTTAAAAAGGGATTCGACTTTTATCAATTGTTCGATGATGATTTCTACGATCATTTACATAATAAAACAGCTAGACAAACTATTAAAGCATGCATAGCAATTGGGTTAGGAGCAGCCTATAACACTGGGGATATTAGAGATATGACCCTCGGGGACATACAAGTGGATGGCAATATCATTCGAGTGAAGAATGTCTATGAGACTGAGCGTATTCCATGGATAGTGTTAACGGGGGATTTGGGGAAATTTATTAAGGAATACTATGAACTGAGAGTAGAGCGTACTACTTCGCTTGGAGATACAAGTCCTCGATTCTTTGAAAAGTTTTGGGACGGTGGTGAATTAGAAATTGATGTTGATATTGCGGGTATAAAGTCAAACGGCACTGTAGATAAACCATCCAACATCATTTCTCTGATGACATATATGCTGAGGTACATATCATTTAAAATGGATATCGACCCACACTTATATCCAACTCACCTTTATGTCAATTCTATCCTTCATCAACTGCTTCAAACCGAAGGTAAAGCATTGGAGTCAATAATTCGTACATATGGGTGGGAGCGGGCGTTTGTGCGAGAGTCTTTCTACCAGTACATTCAGTATCGGGATCAAAATGAATCGATCGGATTTAATCCGTTCGATTCAAGCGTTCCAAAAGAACTCAATACTATTCCAGATACAAAAAGCGAGGAACCAAGCGATTTTTTTCTCAAATCTTCATCGGTTAATGACTCTGATGCCGATGAAGACATTTTACTCATAGAGTTCCTTAACTTAACCAGAAGAAGAAGGGATACAAAAAGAGTAAGAGCGTTAAAAATCCTATATAAAAATTGCTGCCAAATTTGTGGGGAAGCGCTTGTTGACATAAATGGTATCGGTTATTCTGAGGTGAATCATATCCAACCTATGGCTGAACATAAAGGAGTCGATAGGGAGGAAAATATGATTGTACATTGTCCGAATCATCACACGTTGATGGACATGGGGATCATTACAATAGATCCAGGCGATAGAGAGACAATTTTACATGTAGACAAGTCTAATCCTCTTCACAAATCAAAATTACTATTGACAAATCACCTGTTGGGTGAGAAGTATGTTCAGTACCACCATGACGTCATTTTTTATTCAATGAAAGAACAGGTAGCACGGAATTTGAAAGAATTGTCGATTGAACTGTAGTTTTCTCAAATGACAAATGAAAGCATGTAGAGCTCGGGGACTTTTCCGGACAGAGGAAAAGCCCCCTCTGCCATGTTATCAGCATAAGGGGTTACGCTTAAAAAATGCTTTTTCGGTCTCCTCGTTGAAGGCGAGCTCGACGCTGCCGACGCGATTCCTGTCGTCCAGAGTAATTCTCACCATAAATCAATTTGGAAATGACTCATCGACCTATCCCGCGCCGACAAGAAGCTCTATTGCGGCAGTATGATCTACCGCACCAACTGATGCATGTACTCTGATGGAGCAGGTGCATCGGGCGATTAGATTAATCGGGGGAACAGTGCCATAAGTGTCGGCGAAACGTTTGGGTTGTCAAAAAGAGTGTAGAGAACCCTAGGAGAGATGGAGGAAGGTGTTATAGAGATATGTTTATCCCTCTAGAGAAGGGCGCTAGGGGGGGTGTGACCAAATACGAAAGAGTTTTCCATTTCGTGGTATGATTGTGGTATGTATGAATTCGAAATTACTTACTGGGATAGCTATTGGCGAATTTCGCAATGAGACGTTATGCGCAGTTACTGCTAGATATTAATGGGGTGGTATTATGACTAAAAAAGATAAAGAAAGATTCTATCTAATCTATATGATTTAGATTTGTATGAAGTACTAGAAAGTGAAGAACCCGACTTCATCATGAAACACAGAAATGAAGAATCGTTTTTCGGTGTTGAAATAACAGAATATTATTACAACGAAACAAATGCGAGAATACGCTGATTTAGAGTTTATGGTCGCATTCCTCAACAAGGTAGTCGATAAGGAGATCGTGTTGGGAAGGAATGATATGAATACTCTGAGCTACGAGTTGAACAAAGCAGGACGAAAAGGTCTTGATGAACTTAACGATAAGATCGACAAGATGAACGAGGAGCTTAATTAATAACACAAAACCGCTAAATTCCCCTCTGGTTTCCATCTGTCGAGTTTTTGCATAAGTGAAATTCCACAGGTGAAGTGTCTTATTAAGTTACAGTAACTTTCAATTTAATCTTAGTACTAGGAGCTGGCCGCGGCAAGCTCCTCTCGCATTTTTCGCCGATAGACCCGTTTAGCTGAACCGTACCATAAGTAGGGCGAAATTCTAATTTAAGAGTTCTCAATAAAACAAGACTAGAGAGATTTTTGACCTCAATGGATTCAAGGATCAAGAGGATACATTTTGGTACATTTTGTATGATATAATTTGATTAAGATGATTAGGGGGGATCTCATTGAGACTTGTAGAGGCTCGTGTGCAAAATTATAGGAGCATAATAGATACAGGCTGGTTTTCTGTTGAAGAAAACAAGCTTATTTTGGTAGGCCCCAATGAAGCAGGAAAGACAGCAATCTTACAAGCACTTCAACAATTGAGTTCTCCAGAAGGTGTAAAAGAGTTGGATGAGCTTAGGGATTATCCAAGGTCAAGATACAATGATATTAGTACAAATAAAGTCCAATCAAGCAATATAACAGTAGTAGAGGGCAAGTTTAAAATTGAAGAAACTGATAATGTTGACCTCCCAGAAGGATTTGGAGACTGCCTCTATGTGCTTGAGAAAAGAATGGATAATAAGTTGTACCATCGCCTAGAAAATAGTCCTCCTAAGGTAGTGTATGCGGACATCTCCAAGGACCTAAAACGGTTAGCGGACCATGTTGACAAGCCAGTTGATAATGAGCTAGTCGAGGAAACAACATCCTTCGAAAATAAACTCTCTGAAATCACAGAGGACTGGGTTGGAACAACTATAATTAATGAGACCAGGGCAATGTTGTTAGACGAGTGGTTAGAGCTTGCTTTTAAACGCATTGATGAATCTAATGTCACAGAAGAAGAAAGATTTGATAGACTTAAGGCCACAGTTAACTCTTATAAAATAGAAAAACAGCTATTAAAGGTACTGGGAGAACTCGTACCGACTTTTGTATATTTTAATAACTACGCTAGGGTAAAGCCCCTTATACACCTCGAACATCTAGCTCAGAGAATTGAAAGTAACATTCTGGACGATTTCTATTACGATTATGGTAATATTTGCCTACTCAAGCTACTTGGATTTGAAGCAAGATATCTTTCTGATTTAGGAAAGGCGGCAGCAAATAACTTAGATGGGGAAAGTTGGAAAAAATACAGGGACCAACTCGATAAAAGGCAGTATCAACTTAATGCTGCGAGTGTAAAGTTGACAACAGAAATAAATAGAGTTTGGATGCCGGATGAAAATCGCGCTGAAGCATCTCGACTTAGAATTATAGCTGATGGTCAGTATTTAAAAGTAGTTGTAGAAGATGAAATGGGTGTTGAGATTGAATTAGATCAAAGATCTGAAGGATATCAATGGCTAGTATCCTTCTTTATTATATTTTTTGCTGAAGCTGAGGGAAAATATAAAAATGCTATCCTGCTGTTGGATGAGCCAGGGTTAAATCTACATGCACTGAAGCAAGCAGAGTTTAGAAAAACAATTTCTAGACTAGGGGAAGCTAACCAGACTATTTATACTACCCATTCCCCTTTCATGGTAGGGGCTAACGAGCTAGACATTGTTCGTGTAGTTGAGATGGTAAGCAGAGAAGAGGGGACAAAAGTCCATACTACGGTAACCGCCTCAGACTCAAATGCTATCTTGCCATTGCAAGAGGCACTTGGCTATGATTTGGCTCAACAAAGAAATCTTGTTTTCGAAGGCCTTACGGACTACTGGTATATAGAAGCAATTTCTGAAATGCTACGTAACGATAACGTAGTTAGCTTAAATGATAAAATTGCCCTTATTCCTGCCGGAACAGCGAGCAAAGTTATTTTTTATGCAACTATTCTAAAGTCTCATAATCTTAAAGTAGCAGCTTTGTTTGACTCTGATCCAGAGGGGGAGCAAGCCGCAAAGCAAGATAATCTAATAGTTTTGTTGAAGAATACTAACATATTTCAGGTCAAAGATTTCTATCAAGGTAGTGCTAAAAAAGTAGAAGTAGAGGATCTGCTAAGAGATACCCTAGTAGTTGTTGCAAAGGAAGAGCTTGGCTGGGATGTAATGGATATAGCAAGTTCTCAACCGGCAAGACCAATAGCAGATGTGTTTTCTTCGCAAATTCAAGACTTCTCAAAATACAAGTTGGCTAAAGGATTTCTTAGATGGGCTCGTAATAACAATGCGGGCGCTTTAACCGGGGTCGAACAAGAACAGTGGAAGGCTTTCATAGAGAAAGTAAATAAGGCTCTAAGATAATCATTTGGAATTACCAAGAAGCTTCAAACTCATGACGAAA
>NZ_NQLZ01000028.1:0-68262 GCF_002276395.1 Paenibacillus sp. 7541
CAATGCCAACCGCTATACGTTTGTCTGGGGGAAATCCGTTCTTTCTGAAAAACAATCCGTGAACCAAACAAACGCTGTAATAAACTTAATTAGGAGGAAAAAAGATTGATCGTACAACCGAGCTCGATAGATACCTTTATAAAAAGGGATAACGTTATTGATACAAACGTTTTATTGCAGGCCTATCAATGGAAGGGGATTGAGATGGATGCAGTGCTGGATCAATTAGCTCATTGGCGATGCTTTTCAGGCCGCGTCCGGCAGCGTATAGCTCGAATATCTTTCGAACAATTAAGGCTTCGTCTGGCACAATAATAACGGTCTTGAAACGCTTGGAAAGGTTGCCGGGGTCGGGGTTACCCGATACCCCAGCGGCAGCTTGCCGTAAGGATGGCCCTCAAACCTAAAGCCAAAGGGAGCCATGATATAAAGCGCTCCCTTTGGCTTGTCGTCTTTTTCTTGTGAGCCTCGATTACAGCGCAGGCTTATTATCTCTTGGCAGAGGATATTTTCAGTGTAACGCCTTCTGTTTTCCTTGTTCTCTGTCCCTGCATAGTGGCTAGAACTACGCCGGAAATAATAAGAACAGATCCTGCCACCTGCGTTAAGGAAATCGGGGTGCCGAGCGTGATATAACCTAAAATCATGGCGACAAACGGTTGTAAATTCAGAAACAGGGATGCTTTAGCCGCCCCTACCTTGCGAATCTGCGCATTCCAGATTACGGCGCATAAGCCCTGAATAAGCAGCGCCGAACCGACCAAGAGAACCCACCACCAAAAGTGAGGCTGTAATTGTACGTTAGGCTCGCTCCAGACCGCCACCGGGTATACCGAGATGCAGCCGAGTACGGTGGTATACACCGTTGCGACAAAGGCATCCATACGTTCCGTCAGCTTTTTCATGAGGATCATAGATCCCGACAATGCCAACATACAGATAAACACTATCCAGACGCCTTCGCTAATGGCTGTGCTCATCCTTCCGCCAGTTCCAACCACGAAGAAGACACCGGTGAGGGCGACAATCGAGCCTGCAACCATGCGTTTCGTTAACGGCTCTTTCAAAAATAAGCGGGCAAATAGCGCCGTAAAAATTGGAGCTAACGATAAGATGAGCGAAGCTGTGGTTGCGTCCGTTGTCCGGAGACCTGTAAAGAAAGAAACTTGGTGAAGCAGCATCCCGATTAGAACGAAGGGGACCAAATAAACGAAGTCGCGGAACGAATCTTCGCCAAGCCACGAGTTGCAACCAAATAAATAAGCAGGAACGCCGATGAAACCAGAAGCCGATATGCCGACAGATGCAAGGCGGGGAATGCTTCCAGCAGCAGCGAGCCTAAGACGAAGTTGCTCCCGTAAAGGGCTGCGCAAAACAAGAGAAGTAAATAAGTTCGCAAGCAGATGCGCCTTCTTTCACAGAAATAAAGGATAATGGAGCGGATTTAATTGCGTTTGACTGCGATAAGCTCTATTTCAATCTTGGCGCCTCTTGGAAGTTTAGACACTTCTACGGTTGTTCTGGCAGGGTGATGATCGCTGAAATATTGGCTGTACACTTCATTCATCTGCTGAAAATGCGCTAAATCCGTCATGAAAACGGATGTTTTTACAACGTCTGCTAAAGATAATCCAGCTTCAGCTAAGACGGCTTGCAGGTTCTTTATGATTTGATGGGTTTGGTCAACGATGCCTTCTTTCAGATTTCCTTCGGCATCAATCGGAAGCATGCCCGACGTATAGACGGCATTTCCTAAAGCGATGGCCTGCGAATAAGGGCCGATAGCTGCGGGTGCTTGTGTTGTTGTAATAGCGATATGGCTCATCGTATTTAATTCCTCTTTCGTCTCTTTGATAAATGGGTGAAGAAAAAGGCCCGAGGCGACAAGCCCGGGCCTCTCATTAGGCAAGCGATATAATCTTAGAATCCGACTGTGCAGCGGCAGCGTTACTTCGCTGGCGCGTACGCTTCATCCAAGAAACCGCGAATGGCTTGAAAAGCCTGAAGTCTGTTTTTCTCCAGCAATACCATGTGCGTCCCTTCACCGATTTCCACCCAGCGGCGGTAGGCGGCTCCTGTCAGGGAAGTGAAGAAACTCTGCGCCAATTCAAGAGGGACATCGATATCCCACTCGGCATGGACAAGAAGGACGGGAACCGTGATATCCTTAGGATCATAGAAAGCTTTGCCAACCGTCCAGTATTCGCGGATATCCAGGATAGGGCCGTTGGTCGCCCGGATATGCCCGGGATGATCGGTTAAGCTCCCCGGATCCGAAGCAAGAGTGGCTTCAACCCATTGTTCAAACCAGCCGTCCGGAATCAGATCACTGCGTTTATGCTCTGGCGCCGCGCTAAGCCAGCGTTCCTTCGTGTTGCCGGCAGCAACAAGGCGATACGAACCGAGCGGGCCTCCGGTATCGATCGGAACCGGTTTGGAGCTTAGCCATTGTGGTGCAACAAGCGTAAGCTTGTTTACTTTCTCGTTGTTTTGGCTGGTATAAGCTCCCGCAACGGTTCCCCCCCAAGACATTCCCAGTATGTTGACCTTCGTCAAATTCCGGCGTTTCAGAACGTAGTCCACGGCTTTACCAAAATCCCGGACACCTGTCTCCGTGCGGACAAGCGGCGGATTAAGGTCGGAAGGCTGCTCCATCTCAGGCGGTCTTGTCGAGCCGCCGTAGCCGCGAACATCCACGGCGTATACGTCATAGCCATGGCTGGCAAGGTAGTCCAGAAAAGTGAAGCCGTCCAGCTTCACATCGTACAGACTGCCAATTGAATAGGTAGCGCCATGAACCATTACGATTGTTTTTTCGTTAGAGAAGGTATTCATGGAAGCGGGACGTTTATTTCGTACATAAAGCTCAATTCCCGGCGTATCGCTCGGGATATGCAGGTCTTCGGTCACGATAGGGTTATTTTTAAGAAAATGATGGGTTGTCATAAGCTCAGCGCCTTCCGTTGGATTTTGTTATCAGGCTGTATTAAATAAAGGTCCACTTATACTTGCCCCCGCTGCGAGTCACGTACCCCGCCGCACTTCCGGGGAAATGCGTACTGAAATAAATGACCGGGCGATCCGCGATGAGCTCCAGCACCCGGAGCCGTGAAACACGCGCTTGATCGGAAAATTCGCAGTACATTGAATTCCATTCCGGATTATAGACCTGAAACGGATGATGCATCACATCGGCGCCGAATAAAGCTTCTTCTTCGCCGGATTTAAGACGGATAGACATTTGGCCGATGCAGTGGCCGGGTGTCGGAATGAATGTGAATAGATCAAGGAATTCCCCGCCCTCAGGGCCAATGGTCTGCGTTAAGCCGGCTTCAACAACAGGCAATACGCTTTCTTCGTAAACGTTAAAGTTTGCTTCGTTTGCCTCGTTATGGCTGGCCTCGCTGGAGTAATATTGCTGCTCTGCGAGAGGAAATACGTATTTGGCATTGGGGAAGGTCGGTACCCATTTTCCATCCACAAGCTTTGTATTCCAGCCAACATGGTCCACATGCAGATGCGTCAGTAGAACGTAGTCCACTTCCTCCGGTGTAACCCCAGCCTCCTTCAGCCGCTCGAGATAGGGGAGCTGGAGATTGGCTAGATCGGGATTTAAAGGCAAGTTTTTATCGTTTCCTGTAGCCGTATCGATAAGGATCGTATGCTTCGGGGTTTTCACCACCCACGTTCCAATGCTGACGATAAGCTGAGAATTGTCATCGATCAGGCCAGCTGGAAGAGAGTTCCGATTCTGCTCCAGGAACAGGGGGTTCCACGATCCCGGAAAATATACTTCTGGCGGAATACCGTCAAGCATCATCTCCGTGACACGCGTCACGGTAACATCACCGACTCGGTAGACCTTGGGAATTTTAGCGGTCATTCTTTTCACTCCTTTCGTCCTTCGGGCATATCTCTTTGAACCGAAAAACAAGGAAGCCGTTGCATCATTGTGATTCGTTTCTTATTATCTACGAGAATTTCGCTGTAAATGAAAATGATTCTGTTGGAATGAACGATGCTCAGATACCCGGGTAAGATTCGTTCACCAAGCTTGATTAAATGTTAGTCCAATAATGGCGCCAAATCAACGTTTTTACACCGTAATTTCGCACTAGTGAAAGGGCTTGATATTGCTCATGTTTACGCCTATTATAAAGTTATAAATTTCGCCGTCAGCGAAATCATATCGAAAATTAAGGAGGCTTGCATATGAATTCGATCGGCGAAGCCATTCGAAGCACGCGAAAAAAACATAAATTAACGCTCAAGAAGGTAGCTCAAGCAGCCTCTGTATCCGTATCTTTTCTTAGTGAAATTGAACGCGATAAGGCGAATCCGTCCATCAGTGTTCTGAAGCGTATAGCAAATGCATTAAACGTGAATTTTACCGATTTGTTTGGCGAGGAGAAACGAAGCATTGTCGTTAGGAAAAACGAGCGCAAACCTTTGGTGCATTCCGAAGGTTCCCGTATTACCTGGTACGCGCTCAGTCAAGGAAGCAGCAATCGAATGGGACCGATATGGGGAGTGTTGGAAGAAGGAGCGGCTTACGGCGACATTGGCGTCGGCCATAGCGATGGAGAGGAATTTCTATTTGTCCACTCCGGGCGTTTGGAGTTTATGCTGGGCAATGAACGTTACACGCTCGAAGAAGGGGACAGTATCTATTATGATGCCAGAATCCCCCATAGTTATAAGAATATTTGGGAAGGCGAAACGCTGCTCATAGCGGTTGCTACTCCGCCTACTTTTTGACGGAACGGAAGTGGAGGTACATCCGTACGAACCGCTGATGATCATTTATAAAGAACGGCGGAAGGGAACCCCTTTAGTATTTTTCGCCGATAGCCCCGTTAAGCTGAACCATATCACAAGTAGGGCGAAATTTTAGGAGAAGAGGCCGCGTGAGTGTGTTAATTACATTGCCTTTAGGGTATTACTGGTGTTGCTAGTTGGCAACAGTACGCTCAGCTAACATGGCGTACTAATTCCTTTAGTTCCTTTACCGCCTTCTTTTTAAGAATCTTTTTTAGGTATTCTGTATTCGTTTTTATGAGTAATGCAACTTTTCCCTGTATGTCACGTTTGATCTAGTAGAGAATGTAAAAGGGGGGACATTGTGAGAACAAAGGCGAAGCTGCGCAGCCTCCTGATCACAGCAACCTGTTTGGTTGTAGGGTTGTTGTTTACCGCGTGCGGAAGTGACAAACAAGCTACATCGTCTTCCTTGAAGGAGTTTGTCGTTCCCATGGCGGGCGAGGAGAACGAATCCGGTATCGTTGAGGAAGATGAGAAGGCCGGTTCCGAGCAAGAGACTGATCATGTGATGGCAGATCGAACTGTAGGATACGCATTTCCCGAGTCTATCGAACTCCAGTTCAAGCCAGTAGAATTGACCGCACTTGTCAATTCGAAGATTGGGGAAGGATGGGTAAAGACCCGAACCGTTCCGTTCGGTTCGATCAATGGGGATCCCGTCGTGCTGGACGTGTATAAAGTGCCGGAAGATGATTTATGCGGATTCGATTACGAAAGAGTCGTGCTTCTAACCCACAAGAACGAGAATTACAGGTATCCAGACTGTTTTTCGTCCAGTATTGAACACGAAACTCCCGAACAACAGCAGGCGTTGTTTAGGCTGGATTATAAGCAGAAAGAGCAAGGGGTACAGTCTATTGTGCATGGAGCCGTTGAATTGGCTGCCAATGGACCAGGTCGAATGGCTTATTATTATTACGATGGCATGCAAGGAGAATGGTTCGGATTCGAAGATTGGGGTTACCCAAGGGTCTCTGATTTGGATGGCGATGGAGTCGAAGAGCTCATAAATCAATTCCCTGGGTTGCACATGAGCTGGCCGGATGTAACCATTTACCGATGGAGTGACCAAGGTCTTTCGTATAGTGCTTCTATTAAGAATACGCTCAGGATGCCGAATGTTTCCTTCAGCAGTGCCACGCTAGACGAGCAGACCAATCACATCAAGGTCACGGCCGTTATGAGCCTCGAACAAGAAGCGTATGAAGCGGCAAACTATTTTTATGAAAGAGGGAAGCTCCAGCGTCAACCAAAGTGAACCTGGACATTTATGGGTGTGTACTATACTGAGAACTGAGAGGCCATCCTTTGCAGGATGGCCTAAAACTTGCCGTTACAGACAACGAGGAGAGCCGTATCATAAGTGACGGCAAGGTTGATCCATCCTAATGCAAACTAGAAATACTTATGCCAAAATAAGATAAAAGGTTGGGATGTGAGAAGGTAATGAAAACAATTGGACTTATAGGTGGGATGAGTTGGGAATCATCTTTACTCTATTACCAAATCATTAATGAAAGGGTAAAAGAAAGGAAAGGTGGACACCACTCTGCAAAAAGTTTGATGTATTCCGTAGATTTTCAAGAAGTTAAGGATCTCCAGCATCAAGCAAATTGGACAGCGGCAACGAAGATCATGATTGAATCGGCACAAAAACTTGAAGCAGGTGGAGCAGATGTCATCGTCATATGCACGAATACGATGCACAAGATGGCGTTGGAAGTGATGAACTCGGTATCGATTCCTTTACTTCATATTGCAGATGCAACAGCAAATAAAATTATTAGCGATAAAATAAAAAAGGTGGCTTTGTTAGGGACCGCTTTTACTATGGAGGAAGAATTTTATAAGGGTAGGCTTATCAACCGGTTTGGACTTGAAGTTATGGTTCCGGATGAAGCAGATAGAGTGGTCATCCACGATATCATTTATCATGAACTTTGTCTTGGCATTATAAATGAACATTCAAAGAATAATTTTTAGAGATAATTGACAGTCTTATCCGTAAGGGAGCGGAAGCTGTTATTCTAGGATGTACGGAAATCACAATGCTCATTTCGCAAGAAGACTGCAATATCCCGATTTATGATACAACACGACTTCATGCCGAGGCCGCCGTTGACTTTGCGTTAGGGGACGAGGCGTAAAATGAAGGCAATCCGTATGGACAGAATAGTAGAGCTGTATCATAAGTAAGCACAAACTCATCGCTAAGGGAAGCGTCAAAGAACAGTTCAATGTCCTTGACGCTTCTTTTGGTTGGATGGCGCCAGCATGCATAGTTATAATCTTTATCAGAAAAGAGAGGGACACAATTATTTGATCAATTCTTCTAGCGAAACGGGGAATAACGGTTTTACCAACTCATAAACTGCCGCAGCATATTGTTGAATTTCATATTGTGAGTCATGGGCAAGCCTTTGATTGAGGAAGTGACAAACAGATTGAAGTGAGGCTGTCCAATAATACGCTGTGTACATTCCATACGCTGAAGGGATAAGCAGACGTGCTTGTTCAGGAGCGATATTATTTTCTAAAGCCCATTCATAATCCTTTAGCCCTTGTTCAATCTGCCGAAGTAATCTTTGTGTGGCTTCAAGACCGATTGTATTAGTTACAGGCTCTCCGCTTCCTTGCTTGGAGTTCTCAGGCTTACTTCGCCAATCAGTTGGGTTAGGAACATAATTCTCTACATCAATCGTTATGTATCTTCTAGAAGCTTCATTCCAAGCATCCATTGTGTGGTCACTTCCCACTACGTACTTCCAATGTTGCCGCGCTACCATAAGGGGGGCGTAAACTTCAAATTGAATAGTAGCATGGCGGAAGGGGGACATGTGATCTTCCCTTGCTAAAAACTTGATAAGCTTAACATCGTTAGGTGTAAGTTCCTTTGATTCTTTTGCGTAGGAAACCCTTGCACTATTTACAACGGAGAGATCCCCACCCATATGGTCTACGAGTCTAACATATCCTTTATCAAGCACATTGATTTTCATGATAAGGCATCCCTCCTAACATCATATGTTCTCAAAGAAATATCATAACAAATAATGGGGAGGTGGACCAGACTCTTTAAGTGAAGATGGAACATGGTTATACTCACCCTATATATTAATTTAAACTTTGTGGTCAAACCGTAG
This sequence comes from Paenibacillus sp. 7541, assembly GCF_002276395.1. Taxonomy (NCBI): domain Bacteria; kingdom Bacillati; phylum Bacillota; class Bacilli; order Caryophanales; family Paenibacillaceae; genus Paenibacillus; species Paenibacillus sp. 7541. The sequence continues at coordinate 7,965 of NZ_NQLZ01000028.1, forward strand.
GACGAAGATAGCAAAAATATATTGCATCGTATCATAGCAGAGTTCAATTGACCGTAGGGGCAAGATACTCAGAATAGTGAAAGCCATTCCATTAGAGGAGTGGCTTCTTCTTTATCTACTGATGTAGATTTAGCGGTCAAGCTTTGTACTTAGATATATTGCAGAGAACCGTACAATTGTAGGAAAAAATTATTATATTGGAAAATATTGAGAAGGAGAAGCGGTATATCTTAACGAATACTATAAATTAATTTATAGATGGGGGAGGGACTCATTATGAATAGATGAATGGAAAGTCGCGGTCATACGAACGCCTACGATCAAACGTAATAATAAGCTGATTAGCTACTAGGATAAGTCAGTGATTATATACTTCCTGAAGAATACCCGGATTTTGTTTAGAAGGTTTATATGTATACCGGCTTAACGAAAGCTGGTATAGCACAACTATAATCTATGGAGGTTTTAAAATGACTAATAAAAAGTTTTCTTTTAAAGCCCTCTCACTTATGCTGGTCTTTGCATTCATCGTATCCACATTTTACCCGGCCTTGCCGGCAGATGCAGCCGCTAGAGGAGCATGGGCTCCTAATACTGCCTATGCAGTAAATGATACGGTAACGTATAACGGAAGCACGTATACCTGTCTTCAGGCACATACTTCCCTTGTAGGTTGGGAACCGTCCAATGTTCCTGCTTTATGGCAGAGAGGCGGTGGTGGAACTACACCTCCAACCACGCCACCAGCAACAAACGGCGTGACATTCTATGCAGATATAAACTATGGTGGAACAGCAGTAACTCTTGGAGTAGGTAATTATACATTGTCCCAGTTGAATGCACATGGAATTCCGAATGACTGGATGTCCTCTCTTAGGGTTCCTAGCGGTTGGACGGTTGAAGTATATGAGAATGATCATTTTGGAGGAACAAAGTGGACCTTTACCTCGGATACCTCCTGGGTCGGCAATGCGGCCAATGATAAAATGTCATCGGTTAAGATTTATACGGGCTCACCATCTCCTGGAGTAACAAAGCCTGCCGAGGTGCCGAGTCATATATGGACCTATGTCATGAATGCGGATAATGCTTACGGTAAAGGCGGGGATTTTGCTTTATTGCTAAGTGCGGTTATCAAAAAGGAAAGCAGTTTTGGAGCAGGTTTACCAGGTAGTCCATCGGCCGGCGACGGATTGATGCAGGTAGAGCCAAACACACGCAGTGCTTATTCATCTCAGTTCGTTTCAAAATTTGGCCGTGCCTATAATCACAGCAGTGAACAAGATCAGGTATACTTGGGTGCATTGATTTTAAATGATAAAATTGTTAGATTCGGCAACATATATAACGGCTTACTACACTATAACGGAGGAGATAACTGGTATCCGGGCGCAACGGACTCTTATGGCCGTCCTATTCTGGCAGATCAATATGCAAATTCAGTTTATGCAACATATAAGGGCTATGGAGGCAGGAATTAAATCGAATAGGGAAATGCCCTGGGAAGACGCTGAGCGGATCAGCGTCTTTCTTGTGCTTGCGGGCATGGCTTATGTGAGTGTTACAGCTTCCATCGGCATTTCATCTTAGTGACCGCCATGAATATTTTTACGAGTTAATGAACTCAGTCCAATGACAGTAAAGGAACTGTTGAACAGCCACATTTTCCTATAAGGCACAGCTCAGTGCTGTTCCCAACAGCCAAAGAAGGAGCGGAGACATGCGCTCTTTCTTTGCAAGTCAATGAATCGCATTCAGTTTGGTTTCGCTTTCCGTGCAGCACCGATCAGCATCGGAATAGCAATCACAAGTCCTAGGATCACCGTGACAATAGAGCCCTCCAGGCCAAAATCCCCCCCTGTGAGCCATGCTGCTCCGTGTGCCTGCACAGTAAACAACCCGTCCGCAGGGAGTCCGGATACAGGAATGCCAAGCAAACTTTCGAGTGCATTCCAGGCAAAATGCAGCCCCATGACAAACCACAAATTGCGCCGCCACAAAAATGCAGCTCCGAGCAGAACCCCTGCTTCCAGGGTGATGGCAACAGCGCTCCATAGCGTTGCTCCTGGATTTCCAAGATGGAAGGCCCCAAAGGTAAGTGAGGTTACCGCAAGTGCAATCCAGCTGCCCCCTAATTTCTGTATAGCTTGAAGCATTAATCCACGAAACACCAGTTCCTCGAGTATCGCTGCGCCCAGCGCGATTTCAATGGACGCCATGACAATAGAACCCGGATCTGCCGCCGCCGCCCATTGAAAGGAGTAGCCGCCGAGCATAACAATAATAAGCGTGGACGCTGCGATAAACATCGCCCCCGTGATGACGCCTCGGACAGCTTCCACCCCAGCATGCTGCCGGGATAGCTCTGGAATGGGCCGCCGAGCCACGTATTTCATAGTAAGCTTATATACCAGGATGGCTACTAAGCCCAACAGGAGGGTTAAGAGTAGGGAGCCAGCCCCTTCTATTCGCTGGGTAAGCACAAAGAGTAATCCTTGTATAAGAATAATGACGACTGCACCCACAAGCATCCAGATTATTGGGAAGCGAAGCAGCCTCTCTATGCTGCTGGACCTTATCTTCTTCATGTCTTTCATCAACTCCTATCACATTTGGTTAGTTATGAGTTTAGGCTGAAAAAGTCATAAAGCACAGTGCGCTTTGGTCATGACATGGTTACTTGTGATCCAATATGCCCGAATCTCGGGCTAAGCGGGCAGCTTCTCGCCTTCCCTTGACATGCAGCTTCGAATAAATCGTTGAGATGTAATTCTTAACGGTCCCTTCACTGAGAAAAAGCGCCTCGGCAATCTCTTGATTGCGCAGGCCGGAAGCACATACTCCACTTCTCTATAAGAGGTCAGCATAATAATCTTGATATCAGGTAATCGCTTCTTGATCAGGGCCGTTGCCGCCACGCCGTCCATGACAGGCATGTTGATATCCATCAGCACAATGTCGGGCTGAAACTGCTCGCATCCGTGTTAGGCCCCATTCCATGAACGGTAATATTTTTTTCATAACATCATCATACAGGAAATCCATAAACTTGGAACCATTGTAAACATATAGATAGGCTTATGTGAAGAAATCCAACAACATGCATTTATTGACTTTATATTATAAGGTTAGTACAATTTTGTTGGTCAACCAACCAAGAAAGGGCGGTATTATATGAGCACACAGGATAAAAGGAAAGCATTAATCGAGGCGGCTTACAAAGTATTTGTGAAAAAAGGATATGTTAACTCTACGATAAAAGATATCGCAAACGAAGCCAATATGACATCGGGACTTGTTCATTATTATTTTAAAAATAAAGAAGAACTGTTGCTTTCCGTACAACATGAAGTCCAAAAGCATTACCACAGGCAATATGACAGACGGACAGAAGATGCTGTAAGCCACGAGGGACTTTTGCTTGAAATCAAATCCAGAGCGAAGGACAATCCCGACTGGTATCGTTGGAGATATGAAATTTATTCTTTGGGGATCAAAGACGAAGGTGGGCATCTTGAACAGCAAGTAGCGTCTATTCTCAAGAATGGGAGAGAAAGTCTTTCCACACCACTTCAGCACATATTAGGCGATTCCCATAATGCTTCTGCGCTTGCCAGTATACTGTTGGCTTGCTTCGATGGGTTAGCGCTTCAGAAAATTGTCGACGATGAATTTGATATTGACCACGCGTATCAACTTTTGGGCGAACTCCTTGAGCTTTATTTAAGCCAGTCCCATTCTGTATAAACTCTCATGTGTTCACTTGTATATACAACTAAACTAACCCGAAAGGTGATCATATGAAAAAAATAGTAATCGGTTTATTCATCTTCCTACTCGTCGCTCCCTCCCTTACTGTTGCCGCTCAAGATCGAGATACGGCTCAGCAAATCGAAACATTTATGAAAGAAGCGCTGGAGGAATATCGAATTCCTGGGGCTTCGTTAGCAATCGTACATAATGGCCAGACCATTTTTCAAGATAGCTGGGGAACAATGAGTGACGGGTCAGCAGTAACGGAAGACACGACTTTTCTTATAGGTTCAGTAAGTAAGCCTTTGACATCTCTTGCAATCATGGCGTTAGTGGAAGAGGGAAGAGTAAAGCTAGATGAACCGATAGAAGCTTACATCCCGTGGTTTAAGTATCGAACAGATGGAATGAAATCGATAACGGTGCGCCATCTATTAGAACAAACAAGCGGGATAAGCGCTTATGATGGATTGAAAGTGACAGATCAGCGAGGTCGTGATAAGGAGAAAGGTATAACTCAAGCCGTTACAGAGTTGAGTGGGGTAGAGTTAAGCCGTGTTCCGGGTGAGGCATATGAATATAATTCAGCCAATTATTTGCTCTTAGGAGCTATTATTGAAGCGGTGTCCAACCAGTCCTTCGCAGCATATATGGATACGCATATTTTCTCTCCTCTTGGCATGAACAACACGACTGCCAATTACGAAAGTGCGATAGACAAAGGATTTGTGCCCGGCTTTCATTCATGGGTCGGCAGACCCGTTAAAGGCGATGGCTTGTATGATCAATCGGGAGCGCCTTATGGTTATATGACTTCAACCGCCAGTGACCTTACCCAATTCATAAACTTCATGCTAAACGGCGGAGAATTATTAACAGAACAAAGTCTAGAACAATTACAAACCGCACCTGAACATGGCAAACGATATGGTTTGGGATGGCACTTCCCAAGAACGGGCAATACATATCCTTATCATACAGGTGCAACGCCTGAATATCGATCGGAAGTATTCTTTATACCCGAACAAAATTTGGGCGCCGTTCTTTTGACGAATAAATACCATGAATTAGAAGCTGTTTCGTATTTAAGTATCATGGAGGGAATTCGGGCCATTATGAACGGAGAAAATCCGGATTTGGCACAATTAGACGGTAGCACGCAATGGATTACACTTGGTGTTGTAATATTGTTGGCGATTGTATCTTTTCTTAGTTTATTCCGACTAAAACGTAGAACCACGATAAATAAAAAGTTATGGGTTACTATGGGGATCTTCTCCATCACATTCGCTGTCGGACTGATTCCATTATTCACATATAGTGTGGGTGTTTCGTGGAGGACGGTTGGTCTTTTCCTTCCAGACATCGAATTTCTCATTCAATGTCTGATTGCGATATTGGCAATTCACGGTCTCTTAATCTTCCTTATTATTGCAGTGAAACGAAAAAAACAACACTTGAATATCAGTCGATGAACTGGATAGCAATGAGGCTATAGTGTGTAGATCATTACCGAAACGGGTGTCATAAATACAAGTCTCTAAAAGCTATAGTATAATTGTTTATATGAATAACTGAAGAAGGAGGAATGATGGCAAGAGCGAAGCCATCGATACGAACGGAATTATGCATAAAGCTACGAATGTCTCCAGGCTCGATGAATAGAAAGATGACCAGGAGCAGGAGAAAATAGGAACACGGACCTTGCGAGCTACTGTATTATGTTGAGGAAGGAATGATTACCATACAACTGGTGCTGGACAAGATTACGAAGCAGTTCAACGAGAAGCAGGTGCTTCAAGGTGTGGAGCATCGATTCGAGAAGGGGAAGATCTACGGACTGCTGGGACGGAATGGGGCAGGCAAAACGACACTGTTCAATTGCCTTAGCGGCGAACTGAAGATGGATAGCGGCCAATCCTTGCTAGTGACGGACGGCGAGACGCGCGAACTGCGTGAGCAGGATGTGGGGTATGTCTATTCGCTGCCGATCCTGCCGGAATTCCTGACAGGCTATGAATTCGTGAAGTTCTTCATCGAGGTGACCCGCCGTCAGCAGGTGACGATCGACCATTCGATCGATCAATATTTCGACATGATGAGCATGGCGGAGGAAGAGCGGCATCGCCTCATTAAAGGGTATTCCCACGGCATGAAGAACAAGCTGCAGATGCTGCTGTTCTTGATCACGAAGCCGCCGGTCATTCTATTGGATGAACCGCTCACATCCTTTGACGTTATCGTCGCGCTGGAGATGAAGAAGCTGCTCCGCGAGATGAAGCATAACCATATCCTTATTTTCTCCACTCATATTTTGCAGCTGGCATCCGACCTTTGCGATGAACTCGTGATTCTGAATCACGGTCGGCTGTCGTCTGTATCGCCCGAACTGTTGCGCAGTCCGGAGTTCGAGCAGAGCATCATCGAGCTGCTGAAGGACGAGAGCCATGTTGAAGGTTCTTAGTACGTTGCTCGCGATCCGGACGTCGTCAGCGATCAATTTATTCTTCTACTATTTCCAGAGGCTGCCCTTGATTGGCAAGCTGGTCAAGAGTTCCATCTATGCAAGAACAGACTTGAAGCGCTCGGCCGGTGTTCTGGTGTTCGTGGTGTTGTTCTTGTGGAGCTTTGTGTCCAAGCTGCTGTACCTATACTTTTTTGTCTATTGGCCGGTGACGGCGTTCAGCGAATGGACGCGCACTCACGATCCGCTCACGCTGTTCGTTCACGTCTTTGTACTGATTAGCTTACTGGTTGCTGGAGTCAGCAGTGCCAATGTGCTGGAACCGAAGCGGGAGAAGTATGTGGCGGTAAAGCTGATGCGAATGTCGCCCAAGCATTATATGCACGCGGCTTTGTCCTACCGTTATGTCGTGTTCTTCATCAGTTACCTGCCGGCGCTGCTGGTATTCGTGCTGCTGCTGCAGGGCACGGTGATGCTGGCGGTGATGCTTGCGGTTGCCGTCACAGGGTGGAGGGTGCTGTGCGAGTACTTCCATCTGAAGCTATTCGAGAGGACGGGGATGGTGCTGGTCAAGCAAATGGCCATTGTATGGACCGTCATTATCGTAGGCTATGCCGCTGCGTATTTGCCGTTGTTCCTCGAGAAGCTGCCGGTAGTCCAGCCACTCCCGATGCATGGGTTAACGGTGCTGGTGATAGCAGGGGTAGGAACATGGGCAGCTGTTCAGCTGATGCGGTATCGTCATTACCGGGAGGCAGTGGATGCCACCACGAAGCGGGATGACCCGTACTTGAACGTCAGTGCCATGATTGCGGATGCCAATAAAACGAGCGTTCAAGCCCAAGAGAGCGACTATGCAGAGGAAACCTTGCGGCGTGAGCCAGTGGAGGGCAAGGAGGGCTATGGTTATCTCAACGCGATTTTCTTCGCTAGACATCGCAGCTTGGTCCGCCGACCGGTCCGCAAGCGTCTTGCAATAGTGGCCGGTGTCGGTATCATCGGCTCGATCGTGATGGTGGCCATGAGCCGGATTCTGCCGGAGTCCCCGCAGTTGGAGCTGAACATGGTGTTCTCTATTTTGCCGATTGCGATGAGCTTCTTGGCGGTTGGGGAAGCAACGTGCAGAGCAATGTTCTATCATTGTGACATCAGCTTAACCCGTTACAGCTTCTACCGAGACGCCGCTTATGAGCATTTCATGATCCGGCTTCGCAAAATGCTTGGGCAGAATCTGCAAATTGCTGCTGTGGTGGGGGGCGCGCTGACGTTGTTAAGCTTCACGTCGGGCGGGGACCTGCTGCAATGGGATACCGTACTGCTATGGCTCAGCATTATTGGGCTGGCGGTCTTCTTCACCAACCATCATTTGTTTCTATACTATATCTTTCAGCCGTATTCCACGGATCTGAACGTGAAAAATCCGCTATACTTCGTCGTGACGATGGTTGTGTCGGGGATCTGTGGAGCCGCGGTCTTTATTCCGCTGCCGCCCGTTATTTTCACGAGCTTTGTTCTCGTGGTTACACTTGCTTATTTGGCGGTTTCGGCTGTATCCGTCCGCAAGTATGCACATCGAACGTTTAGAGTGAAGTAACCGGAGAGGTGATGGAATCGCGGCTATAATTCTAATGATTGTAGAGCGAATCCACGGGGGTCTGATCTCTTGACAATCGGATCTATATTCCATTAAGAAGGCACCCTCATTCGAGGGTGCTTTCTGATTTCAGTATGTTTCCTAAAGGCATTTTACATGGGGTAATAAATGGTCATACTTAAACGAGCTAATGTTACTCCGGAATTATAATAGGTGTGGGGCCGATCCGCTTTAAATCGAATAGAATCGCCATTGTTCAGCTTGTATTGGCAATCATTCACCGTAATAGTAACCTCCCCCTCGAAAACCGTAATAAATTCTTCGGTACCCTTTCTATGGGGATCTGAACTTAACTTCGCCGCTTTATCCATTTCGATAGAGTAAACTTCAAAACGTCTCTCCTCCTCAAAGGGAAAGGAGGGAAATACCCTATACCTTCCATTGTCTTCAGATAAGACCTGCATCTCATTTCTTAAAATCACTTTGGCATCAGGCTGTGGGTTATGAATTAAAGAAGTAAAGGAGACCTTTAATCCATTAGCAATTTTCCAAATCGTTGAAAGTGTCGGACTGGATTCTCCTCGTTCAATTTGTCCGATCATAGCTTTACTGACACCGCTTAATTCTGAGACCTTTTCTAAGCTTAGTTTTTCCTTCTCCCTAATCGCCTTTAAATTTCTTGCCAATATCATGTTGATTTCTTCCATAAAAATCACCCCTATGTAATTTACATTATAACGTCCGTTATGTACAATATATTGCAATAAGTTATATTGTACGTTTCATACATTATAACATACGAAAGAAGGGGGGGAGATCAACATGCCTATGTTATCATTCTTGTTGTTTGTTTTTGTGAATAGCTTTACCCCAGGCCCCAATAACTTTATGGCGATGTCGTTTGGGAACAAATATGGATTAAAGAAAACAATGACGTTTTGTTTAGGAGTAGGAGCAGGATTTTTTGCTCTTGCCTTATTGTGTAGTTTTTTTAACCTTGTGCTTATAAACCTGCTGCCAGTTATAAAGCTTCCACTGACCATTTTAGGTGTAGGATATATGCTTTATCTGGCTTTCAAAACACTTACCAGTAATAATGACAATCATCATGGTAGGGAGAGGAATGAAGGCAGGGATCGAAATCTTTTTGTAATGGGGGTATTACTCCAATTTATAAATCCAAAGGGCGTGCTTTATGGCATAACCGTGGTAGCAACCTTCCTTCTTCCTTATTATAATTCCTACTTTAGTTACTTTATTTTCTCACTCTTTTTGGGGGCGGTTGGAATAATGAGTTCTTGCAGTTGGGGCTTATTCGGCGTTATATTTCAAAAGGTTTTAGTACAGTATAGAAGACCGTTTAATGTAATTATGGCGTTGTTATTGGTATATAGTGCTATTTCAATAGTTTTGCATTAATGGGCAATGGCGGCTGCATAGCCGCCATTTTGTTTACGCCGATAGATCCGATACATGAAGAAACCGAACCCAGGCTTACAGCTCGATTTTCCAGTTGCCCATCATCTTGGCGACCTCCGGATCGCGGTACGATAAGAATAGACTCTCCCGTGTATCGAGAGCCGAAATGCGTTCCATATCGTCCGCGCTTAATGCAAAATCAAAAATGTTGAAATTCTCAATGATTCGTTCTTTGCGAACCGACTTTGGAATGACAACAATTTCTCGTTGAACAAGCCAGCGCAATACAATCTGTGCGACGGACTTGTTGTGTTGTTCAGCAATCGAAGTCAATACTTCGTTGCCGAACAGGTTGCCCCGTCCTTCCGCGAACGGCGCCCATGACTGGTGCTGCACGCCCTGCCCTTTCAAGAAGGCAGCGCTCTCTGTCTGCTGATAGAACGGATGCGTTTCAATCTGGTTGACGGCGGGGACGATTTCGTTATGCACAATCAGGTCCATCAGACGATCCGGCATGAAATTGCTGACCCCGATGGCCTTGATGATGCCTTCCCGGTACAGCTCTTCCATCGCCCGCCAAGTGCCGTAGTAATCGCCGAACGGCTGGTGAATCAGGTATAGATCGAGATAGTCCAGCTGCAGCTTCTTCAGGGATTTGGCAAACGCAAGCTTGGTACTCTCGTAGCCAGCATCCTGAACCCAGATCTTGGTCGTAATGAACAGCTCTTCACGCGGCACACCGCTGCGTTTGATCGCGCGTCCGACCGCTTCCTCGTTAAGGTAACCGGCGGCGGTGTCGATCAAGCGGTAACCGGCCGACAGTGCTTCGTACACGGCGTTCTCGCACTCTTCTGCATCGGGAATTTGGTAGACCCCGAAGCCTAGGACGGGCATTTTCACACCATTATTCAAAGTTACAGTTTGCATTGCGATTCCTCCTATGGTTCAAATGTATAACAGCAACTGGTGCGTATCCCCGAGCATCGGGGACTGGAGCGGGATTTCCGATTACGGCTCAGCTGCTTTACAATAAGCTTAGTGCCTTCGTGTAACACGAAGGCAAGAGGCTTTTATTTTTTTTAAGGGGGAATCCACATGTATACGGTCAAAGAAGCCGCTCAGATTACGGGACTCACGGAGCACGCCGTTCGCTTTTACACGGATAAAGGTTTGGTGCCAAGCATACAGCGCAATGCGCATAATATTCGATTATTCGACGAAGAATCGATCAACTGGCTGCATGGCATCAAATGCCTCAAGCAATCCGGGATGCCGATCGATGTCATTAAGAAGTACATCGATTTATGTCTCGAGGGGGATTCGACCATTCCGCAACGCTACGCACTCATGATGGAGCATAAAGAAGCAGCGCTCGCTAAGCTCGAAGAAGCCAAACGGCACGTTGCCCATTTGGTAGAGAAGACAGCGCTGTACCAGGGCATTCTGGAGAATCGCTCTCCAGATACAATGAACCCCGCGCACTGGGACAGAATTCAGCATATGCATGGGGATGTGTTTTACTCCAGCGCTGCGCGTAGAGCGTGAGATCGTTATAAGCCTCTCGATAAAAACTTTTTGGCAGGCATTGACAAGATCACCTCGCAAGAGATATATTGTGAATACACGATATGCACAATTTGGTGAGGAGGGATGGATGAGGTGCTTGCATTAGACATTCGAAATGTAAATAAGACATACCCCAATTTTCAACTTAGGAATGTATCGTTTCAGCTGGAGAAGGGCTATATTATGGGTTTTATCGGTGCGAACGGCGCAGGGAAGACCACAACGATCAAATCCATTCTGAATATGACCCGCATGGATAGCGGAGAAATTCATGTATTGGGGAGAAATATGGCCGAGTACGAACTTGAACTGAAGCAGGAGATTGGGTACGCCATGGGCGGTGTAGATTTCTACACCCGAAGCAAATTGAAGACATTGACCAATGTGATCAAGAAGTTCTATGCCAAATGGGACGAGGGAACCTACCGCAATTACCTTCGGAGATTCAAGCTGGATGAGAACAAAAGGATTGCCGAGCTATCGACGGGAATGAAGGTGAAATACAGCATTGCCATCGCCTTGTCCCACGGGGCAAAGCTTCTCATTCTCGATGAGCCGACAAGCGGGCTTGACCCGGTGGCAAGGAACGAGCTGTTGGATATTTTTCAAGGACTTGTCGCCGACGGGGAAATCAGCATTTTGTTCTCGACGCATATTACTTCAGATTTGGAGAAGTGTGCGGATTATATAACCTTCATTGTAGATGGGCAAATCGTCCACAGCGGGGAGAAGGAAGAGTTCAAAGAGTCCTATCTTCTTCTCAATGGTTCTGCAGCGCAGCTGAACCAGGTGAAGGACAGATTGATTTCCTATAGGATGAATTCTTTTGGATTTACAGGGTTGATTCCCGCGAGTGACTTCGATAACTCCTGGAACATAAAGGCGGCAACGCCGAGCCTGGAGGAGATCATGGTCTATTATGCGAAGAAGGAGGATGAGTATGTATAACCTGGTGATGAAGGATGTACGGCTGGCCGTGCCCCCCTTTTTCTTTCTGTTTCCTCTCTTGTTTGGTGCCTTAATGCTCATTCCCGGTTGGATTTACTTTGTGGTTCCGCTGTATTTCTGCTGGATCACGATTCCGAATGTGTTCAACCAATTTAAAGCGCAGAACGATTTGATGTTTACGTCGGTGATGCCTGTCGCCAAACGAGATATGGTAAAAGCAAGGGTAACCCTTGTCGTCGGCTTTGAACTGCTGCATATTGTGATTGCCGCGATCTTCGGTTCCATTTCGATGAGCTTATATCCGAATGTAACCTATTATTTTTTCCCGCCGAATATGGGTTTCTGGGGGTTAAACTTTGTCATGTTTGCGATCTTTAACCTCATCTTTATCCCGATGTTCTATAAGACGGCTTACAAATTCGGCTGGGCGCTGCTCGCCGCCGTTACGGCCGCCATGCTGTTCGCCGGAATCACCCAATGGATCGGCATTCAAAGCCCGGTTGTGAATGAGATTTTCTACGGAACCGGCGCGCAGCAAGTGAGGCTCCAGGCCTTCATCCTGATCTCTGGAATCGTGATCTTCTCGGCGTTTTCCGTCATCGCTAATCGGCTTGCGGTGAAACGATTCCTCCAAGTGGAAGTCTAATGAACATTGCAATCTCGAACGCATCGGACAAACCGATATACCAGCAGCTTTTTGAGCAAATCAGCGCCCAGATTCTGAAGGGAGAATTGGAAAACGGCTATTGTCTTCCACCGATCCGACAAGCGGCTCAGGAGCTTAGCATCAGTGTCATTACGGTCAAAAAGGCTTGGGAGGCACTGGAGCGATACGGGTTGATTCATACCGTAACAGGGAAGGGCTGTTTTGTCGCCGAACTATCTGCTGATCGAAAATTGGAGATTCGCAATGAAATGATCCTGAAGCAAATGCTTCTTGACACCCCGTATTACAAATCCTTCGGGCTTACCCTGGATGAAACGATTGAGATGTTGAAGAAGGTATATTAGACAAGGAGGGAGCTGGTTGAGCAGCTCCTTTTTTTGCGATATGTATGAGCGAAAGAACCCCATCATATGGAAGGGTAAGGTTTTCACCTCTAAGATTTGTTCGTGAAAAGCAAAAAGCACAAGGATCTCCTTACGTGTCGGCATATACCAGATTGTTTTGTGCGATACTAACCGAAACATGAAGGATAGGGGTCGATGAAGAGATGAATGAATATCAACCGGGACAGATTGTGTATGTCATCATTCGTAACCCGCATGTCCAGGGTGTCGCGAATGTTCAGGAAGCTGCGGTAGTGAATGATCCTGACTCGCCAGGAAATTATGCGCTATTTATATATGAGACGTATTATCCATTGAACGATGAGGTCGCGGTATACTCAACAGCAAGTGAAGCTGAAGACGCTTATAGGGAGGCATTCGGTTTATCGGACATGGGGGCGTACTATGGTTAAGCCATTTGTGCCTCAACTCGTATATGTAGAGCCAAGGGCATTGGAATATCCGTTGGGACAAGAATTAATATCCAAGTTTGAAACAATGGGTATCGAAATTCGCGAGACAACCTCACATAACCAAATCCGAAACCTGCCGGGAGACAACGACTTTCAAAAATATAGAATAGCGAAGTCCACTTTAGTCGTCGGAGTTCGAAAAACCTTAAAGTTCGATACTTCAAAGCCCTCGGCTGAGTTTGCTATTCCGTTTGCAACAGGGTGCATGGGCCATTGTCATTATTGCTATTTACAAACGACGATGGGAAGTAAGCCGTACATTCGGACGTATGTCAATATTGACGATATCTTTGAAGCTGCGGATCAATATATGAAGGAAAGAGCCCCTGAGATTACAAGGTTTGAAGCATCATGTACCTCGGATATCGCGGGTATTGACCACTTAACCCATACACTTAAGAAGGCTATTGAGTATTTTGGCCAGTCTGAATTGGGGAAATTACGCTTCGTAACGAAGTTTGCCCATATTGATCATTTGCTTGATGCCAAGCATAATGGGCGGACTCGCTTTCGATTCAGTATGAACGACGAATATATTATTAAAAATTTTGAACCCGGTACATCCAGGCAGGCAGAGAGGATCGAAGCCGCCAGGAAGGTCGGGGAGGCAGGATATCCATTAGGTTTCATTATTGCCCCTATCTATTTGCATGACGGATGGAAAGAGGGTTACAAGGATATGTTCGAGAAATTAGAATCCGCACTCCCCCCTTCTTCCACTAAAGATTTGACCTTTGAGCTGATTCAGCATCGCTTTACTAAACCAGCGAAGAATGTCATTGAGAAGAACTATCCGATGACGAAGCTGGAGCTTGATGAATCCAAGAGGAAGTGGAAGTGGGGACGGTATGGAATTGGAAAATATGTGTACACCGATCAAGAGCAGGAGGATATTAAAGATACGCTAGGCAGGTATATCCAAACGTATTTTCCTAATGCAAGAATTGAATATTTTACGTAAACCCGATTCCTTCATGGATGATGCGGTTTCTCTCATTATCTGCACCGGCAAGTTATTTTTGGGCATCCAGAATAAACATAGAGGCGTCTTGTCCCATAAATAGCTTACTTCCAGAATAAAAAGTCTTGGATTGAATATGCTTATACCCTATTTTCGTCATGATGTGGGATAGCTCACCTTGATGGAATCCATTAGCGCCTAACGAAAGAGCTGGCGGAGAAATGCTACAAGTGGAGCTTGCTGGATTAAGGAGAATGCCACCCGGAATAAAATAGGAGCCGATCAGATACCCATTCCCAGGTGCATGTTCTATCCCGCTTGCGATATTATGGATGAAGGAAGTTATTGTTGGGGAGGGCATGTGATGAGCCAGGGAGTAACCGAATGTAACGTATCTTCGAAAAGGGCTTTGGCAGGCTGGACGGAGCACCGCTGTGTGCGCGTGGTTCACGAACCCATCGCAGACGTACCGTCCGATGAATGAGAAAATTCTAGTGGTGGAGGATGAACGGCAGATATCGGATGCTATCGCTTATGCGCTCAGAAGAGAGGGATATCGCGTCGAAGTGGTCGATCATGGCGCAGCGGCCATTCCGAAGATGCTTGAGTTTCGGCCGGATGCCGTTATTCTGGATGTGATGCTGCCGGGAATGGATGGCTACGATATTCTGAAGAAATTTCCTGACCGGGGCAGTACGGGCGTCATTATGCTTACGGCCAAGGAGGATATTGTCCACAAGGTGCTGGGACTGGAGCTCGGAGCGGATGATTATATGACCAAGCCGTTTGATATGCGAGAGCTGCTGGCTCGCTTGAAGTCACTGCTGCGGAGAATGCAGGCTGCAGCGGAGAAGCCGGAGCCGGAAGAGATCGACCTGGGCGGCGTGAGGCTGCATGTGGGCAGGCGAAGTGTGGTGGCAGGCGATATTCCTCTGGAGCTAACACCGAAGGAGTATGACCTATTGGCCCTATTGGCGGTAAACCCCGGCCGAGTGTATACGCGGGAGCAGCTGCTGGATTCGGTATGGGGAATGGACTACATCGGGGGCACACGCACCGTGGATATTCATGTCCAGCGAGTGAGAAAGAAACTCGGGGCGGAGTTCAGCGACCTGATCCAGACGGTTCATGGCGTCGGGTATAAAGCAGCAGGAGGGCGCAGTGACCAACAGCATAAGAATAAAATTTAGTGTTTTTCTGGCCGTCTTATTGCTGCTTACCGTATTTGTGTTGAGCCTGCTCGTATTGGAGGGAATCAAACGAAATCAGCAGAGCTCGTATGAGCAATATTTAGCCCAGCAGGCGGTCACGGCGAACATATTCTTTATCCAGACCATCCTGGCTGAACCGAGCAAGGTTCCTGAAGCGTTCCTTGCGTCCGAAGGAGAACAGTTTGCAGAGCGGCTGGCATTGATCAGCGGGCAGTCGGTTGTTCTATACGACCGGGAAGGGGCCGTCGTCAGCTCCAGGAGCCCCGCTCGTTTATCCGACGGCTTGAAGGAGACACTGACATTTGCACTTGACAATAAAACCGCTTATTGGGCTGAGCATGATTCCCTGTATTATATGACCCCGCTAAGGGTCGGTAACGATCAGGTGGGTGTCGTCCAGTTCTATTACTCCTTATCGGAGAACCTGGCGTTCTATAATCAAATCAGGCAGCTTTTTATTTGGATCGGCGGCGGCGTATTTATGCTTAGCTTTGTGCTGGCTTATGTCTATTTTAATTCATTCGCGAATACGATCATCCGGTTGAACCGCATGGTGAACAGTGTCCGGGAAGGTCGATATGAAACGACGGTCCTTAAACGCAAGGATGAGATGGGAACGCTCAGTGAAGGCATTCATGCCATGAGCGAGCAGATCAAGGGACATATCGAGCAGCAGAAGCAATTTATCGGCAACGTCACGCATGAGTTTAAAACGCCGCTCACCTCCGTGAAGGCCTATCTCGACTTGCTGGATATGTATCCGGACGATCCGAAGCTGTTGGAAACGGCAAAGGCGACTATAAGGAGCGAAACCGAGAGGCTGTACGAGATGGTCGATAAAGTGCTGCAGCTGTCTGCATTAGAGAAGTACGATTTCGAATTCAGCAAAGAGCGGCTGGATATACGGCAAGTGGTTGTACCGGTTCTGGACGGGTTGAAGGGGAAGATGGACAAGTTTGGCATTCAATTGGAACAACGTCTGACGGAAGTTTACGCCGAGGCGGATAAAGACATCCTGACCATTATCCTTGCTAACCTGTTGGACAATGCCATTAAGTACAATAAGCCTAGAGGGCGTATTGTGGTAAAGAATTACTTGAAGGACGGCCGGGCGGTCATTGAAGTTGCCGACACTGGCATCGGCATCCCGGATGAGGTGGCGCGGCAAATCTTCGAACCGTTCTATACCGTGGACAAGAACAGATCCCGGCAGAGCGGCGGGGTCGGCTTAGGGCTGGCACTTGCCAAGAAGTACGCCGAATCGCAGGAAGGCTCCGTCGAGCTGGTGCAGACCGGAACGGAAGGAACAACGTTCCGCGTCTCGTTGCCAGCCTGTGATTTCTCGGGTACGGGTGGACGGTAATATTTTCGAAACAATTGTTTACATCTTCGAAATAGGTGGCGGCGAATTCGGAAACAATCTCCTGATAGCATAAGGAGCAAGGAGGAGATGAACTTATGAAATATACAACGCTGCTAATAGCTGTGTCGATATTGGCATTGCTGTTCACCATAACAGCCTGTGAAGAGGAGAAGGAGGGGAATACAACCGTCATTGAAAAGCCGGGCGGCACGATTACCGTCATTGAAGATGCCGGTGAACCCGCAGGCAGGCCGAGCATCAAGGTAGAGCGGATCGACCCGTATGAGAATATGCAAATTTCCGACTGGCTGGATGAAGATACGGTGATCGTTGCCAAGGACAACGAAGCTTTGGAGAAGATGAGCCTGGCAGAGCTGTCGGATGCTTACCCGAGAAGCCTGTATGTATACCATCTTGATACTAAGGAATATGAGCTGCTGAAGGAACGGGAGAACGCCTTTCTGGGGGAAGCTGCCTTATCCGCAGACAAAGGCTATCTGCTCTATAGCGAAGTTTCTTTAGGCGACCCGGTGTACTATATGATGAACCTTGATACGGGGGAGGAAGTCGGTCTTTACGGCGAATCGATTGGTGGAGCTATGAGCGCCAGATGGGCCGATAATGATACGATCATCGGTGCGGCATACAGCGGCGGTGCTTATATGGCGACTAAAGCAGGGGAGATCACAACGATTGATGAATTACAGGAGGAAGCGTTATTCATCGTTCACAAGATGAAGGATAAATGGTATTACAACACCAGTGCCGATGAAACCTTGCAGGTGCTGGACCTTGCAACCAAGGAGAAGGCAAGCCTCGGCTTGGAGCATGTGTACGATGTCGTACCATCGCCGAGCGGAGATCAACTGCTTGTGCTGCAGCAGGTTGGGGATAGAAGCACACTGGTGTGGTGTGATGAGACCGGGGGCAATCGTAAGACGATTGCGGAAGGAGCCGAGCTTGGAGGCGTATCCTGGTCGCAGGATCAGCGGATGATTGCGTACAGCCTCAAAGCGGATGTCAGCGGGACGACTCACGGTCTTTATGTGTACGATATGCTAAGCGACGAGTCGACCCAGATTGCGGTGGGCATCGGAAATACCGTGACGCGATGGAGCCCGTCAGGCGAATCGCTGGCGTATACAGAATGGAGCGGGACGCAGTTCAATAGCCACATCGTTCATATAGAGTCTTCCTTGTAACCATAATGAGCAAGAGGGGGCTAGCCCTACAGTACTGGCCTATAACCCGCCGCAGATGAATTCCCCGGTTGGCACGGAACAATTTGTAGCAGGGCTAGACCGGTTTTATGGGCTTTCGCCCAAGCAACTTCTCCGCGAATGCATATGATGATTATGCCTATTCGTTGGAAAGGAGCGATTATATATGGGGTTTTTTCCATCCCCTGGAGCCGGGGGAGGATTTCCGGGACCTCCAGGCGGACCCGGCGGGCCGGGCGGACCGGGGTTTCCAGGTGGATTTCCGGGGGCACCAGGACTTCCGGGGGGGACACCGGGAGGAGCTCAAATGCCGACAGCTCCCCCACCGCAATTTGTACCGCAAATGCAGGCTACCCCTTTTGCCGTTGACCCTGGAGCGATCAGAGGCTGCCTGTTCCGCTACACATACGTATGGCTGAACAATGGTGAGCAATTCTGGTTCTTCCCGGTATTCGTCGGGCGCACTTCGGTTGCAGGGTTCAGATGGTTCGGGTTCTTCTGGGCGTACTTCGGCATCGATTTGAATCGGATTCGTTCGTTTACTTGCTTTTAACGCAGATGGCAGAAGGGAACAGCTTACGGGCTGTTCTCTTTTGTTATGCATCTTTCTGTATTTGAGGGAGATCACAAGCGAACCTACTCTTCATGACCTTCGATATATAATTAGTGCTTTAGACCCGCATTAACTTGAGCTTGTAGTCGGGAATTGTCGAGAAATTGTATAGTTCTCAACGGTATAATGGGCGGGGACGCCACCAATATGGCGAATTTTACTAAATTATATTAGATGTGGTGGAGATGGCCAAGGAAAGGAGGCACAGCGACTGGCCTCTGCTCAAAATTTTAGGAGTGAGGAGATTTTCGCATTGAAACCAAAACGCAGTATAGGTAAAGCTACGATATCCTTCTGTCTGGCAGTCCTGCTTCTCTTGCAGACAGTGGTATTTCCTGCTGCTACATATGCGGACGTTGCATCCGGTTCGCCTGACGCGGCTGACTCACTGACGGTACCTGATGCGGTGAACGACGCGCCAGTCGAACCGCCAGCGGTAACTGACGCAGTGTATGATGTCCCGTCCTCTTTTGCGCTAACGGCCATGCCGGGCGACAAGACGGCGGTGTTGGCCAACGCCAATCCGACGTTTAATCTCACGGTGAAGCAGGGTAACCCTGCGGTTGTGATTCCGCTTGGAGGCGAGATTAACGGCCGGGAGGATTTTGTCCTTGAGCTGGATAATATCGCGGTGCCGACTATAGGCGACGATGTCAATGCTCCGCCTGAAAGCGTGATTCAGCAGGGGGATTATGCCATCCTGGATAAGGCGATCTACTTTCCGGATGTGAATTTGACACCTGCAGGCCCTTTAGCCATCAACGAGGGCAACCGGAAAATTGCAACCGTTCAGTTTTTTACCGATTCCATCAGAATTACGTTTGATGGCACAGAGGTATATGACGGCAGTAGACGCGACGTCAAAATCGGCTTCTCCGCTGCTGCCAAGGCTGCGGATCAGAGTCCGGGCGGCGGCGGCGATACGACCCTTTTCGGAGATGGATACAAGCTCCAAAACTCTGATTTGGTGCCGGAGTACAGCATTGACGTCAAGTCGGCAAGCAACGGTGGAGATAATAGCGAAATCAGCACCGCCCATTTTCAAGAAGGCATCATTACATGGCGGGTGGTAGTGACTGCTACCGACACAGACGATAAGACAATCCCCATGCCGCTGGATGGACTGACCTTCTCTGACCCGCTTGCGGATGTCGGTGTATATGTGCCTGGGTCCTTCAATGTAGATGGAGTTGCGGCAGATCCAATCTATGCTGCTGACCGCACAATTTCATATAAGTTCCCAGATGTATCCACGGTAGATAAAGTTAGGAACACGGCGACCATCACCTTCCAAACATGGATTCCCAAGGATAAGTATTACTATGAGAAGAACGGTGCATGGGATTCGTATGGCTGGACTGCTGTAACCAACAGCGCAAAGCTATTGGGTGACAATGAGACTGATGTGAAGGCTTCATCGAATACGCATCGGGTTGCTGTGCGTCCCAACTGGATTGTGGTGAGCGGCAAGCCTTCCAGAAGCGGCAACGATACCCTTATTACCTGGACGGTTGAGGTAAACAGGGCAATTAGCAATGGCCGGGTGCTTTCCAAAACCGGCTTGCAGAATGTTAAGATAACAGACATCCTGCCTGACGGGACAGAGTTTGAGTCGGCAACTTATAAGAACGGGGATAGTGGTGCAGTTACCCCAATTACCCGCAATGCCGCAGGCGAGTACGATATCGCAGGCGCCATCGGCGGAGATTTGGACGGCCCCCTCTATTTGACCGTTGTAACCAAGGTGTCAGACAGCAGCAAGTCAACCTTTGAATACAAGGCGCGCGCTAACTGGGAATTGGACGTTATGGATGGAGGAGATGCCATTCAGAACAATGATGCGACCGGTTGGACCGCTCCTGCTTCCGTTGTGGACATTGCGAGGGTTACCATCGGGGCACATGCTTTCACGAAAGTAGCCGAAGCAGACTCAAGCCTCGCGTACGCGCTGCACAACGTAGCCGGTGCGAAGTGGAAGATTAGTCTGACACTGCAGTACGATCTGGATAATCCGGTTGTCTATGATTTACTGATTCATGGTGATTCTCTTGCTGTATTGGATCATCTGGATACAAATCCGAATGTATCGCCGGAGACCTTGAATGCAATCAAGAGTCAAATCGACGACAAGCAGCTCTGGCAAAAGTATCGTAACAATTCGCTGACCGTGAGCAATGGGCTGACGGGTGAAGTGATCACCTTGACAGTAAATGGTGAGCCGGTCGCGGATCTTATCAAGGTAACTGGGTTTAAAGGAGAGGTAAGGGGTGATGTTTCATTCGAAACATTCACGACCAACCCGGACAACCTGTTCCGTCAAGATAGTAAAGGTGCGTGGAGCAATCGCGGCTTGCTCTTCGATGGTGACAGTTATCAGGCCAGATCTGATGCCACTGTAAAGAATTGGGTGCGAATGCTGAATAAGGAGATGCTGTATGCGAGTGCAGTTGACGAGAATGGCAACCCGCTAGGGAACATAGCTGCCGATTGGAACCGCAACTACAGCAACTGGAGCGCCAGTGTTTGGACGAGACCGATTGTTGTCAATGACCCGAATTTGTATTTGGACAACAGCCGTGGTGACAATTACGTTCTGGCAGGCTATGACCGCAAAGATAGAACGGTCACCTTCCGACTGGCAGTCAACATGCCGGGCTTCAATACAGAAGAGATGGCTAAAGACGGCGGCGTCCGCATAGCCAGCGACATCAAGCTAGTGGATACACTGCCTGACGGATGGGAATTTGTAGATTATGCCCCCGGCGAAGCATATCGACTTTATAAAGGTAATACAGGTTATCATGGGAACGCTGGCTTGGGAAGACAAAGCGGCGGTGGTTATGGACAATATGCACAAGCAACAGAGATCATTCAGCCGAGCGATCCAAGACACGTGGTGAGCTTCACTAAGAACGGCAATGTAGGTTCTTTCTCCTTCTCCAAGCTGGAGAGTCCTTACGTCATTCTGGTGAAGGCGCGTCCAACCAATGCAGCGCTTGCGACCTATAATCTAGGCAATAATGATGCTGGTAAGAATCAGGCTGTGTTCTCCATGAAATGGGGAGACAAGCTGTATAGTGCCACCGAAGAGCACAGAATTATTGTGCCTATGAAGTCTCTAAGCAAGACGGGACAAAAGCCTGTTGCTGGTGTACAGGAATGGACCGTGAATTACACGCCACCGTTCGAGATGAAGCAAGGTGTCTATTTGCTGGATACCCTTGCCAACGGATTGAAGCTGCGCACAAATCCAGATGGCAGTCTATCTCTCGAACCTTCAGACATTGCTGTTTATCCTGGCAACCTGAAGCCGGATGGCACGCTGGAGCGTGACGGAGGACCGCTGAATCTTGCGGATCCAGATAGTGAGGTGAAGGTCACCGCGGGTACAGACCCAGCAACGGGGGGATCGACGCTCAGGTTTGATTTTGAAGACCCTAACAAGCTCTATCAGATCGTTTACCAGACCGAATCCCAGGGCATGCAGCCTGGAGCGGCCGGGAATTCCATCCGGCTGATGGGTGACGATACCCTTCCGCCGATCGAAGCACAGAGCAGTATTATGCTCGATACGAACGATGTGGCGGGAAGCTCTAATGAGAATGGTCTGCTCTACCTCTTGAAGGTTGGCCCCGACGGCAAAACACCGCTGAGTAAAGTAAAGTTCAGGTTGTTTAATCCTGACGGTACTCCAGCCCAGGCTATAGATGGCAAGCTGCTGGAGGAAAAAGAGACGGGCACGGACGGCAAGACGAATTTCATTATTCAGGTGCCGGGGGACTATGTACTCAAACAAACGTATATCGATCTCGAAACCTACTTGCCTACGACTACGGAATACCGGGTACGTATCATTGATGCGCCGGGCAAGCCTGTTCTTGTAGACGGCATCAAGGTGGATTCAAACAATCCGCTGATCGTGCCTACACCGGCCCAGGGCAAGCTCACCATCACCAATAAGGTGGAAGGCAACGGCAGCGATCCTGATAAGGATTTCGAGTTCACCGTAACCTTCACCGGCGAAGGTATGGATGGGGAGTACGCTTATAAGAAGCCGGATGATACGTATGGCACAATCAAGAGTGGTGACACAATCACCCTCAAAGATGGGCAATCTGTGGTGCTCCCTGCATTGCCTGCGGGCCTGATCTATACGGTTACAGAGGATGATTATACAACCGTTGATGGTTACACGACGGATCCGGAGACGAGAGAATGGTCCGGTACCATCGTGAATCAAGGTGACCATAAGGCGGACTTCGTTAACAAACGATACGTTCGCAATCTGATCGTCAGCAATACCGTTACAGGGGATGGCGCAGAATTGGATAAGCCGTTCAAGTATACGGTGACCTTTGACGGTACAGGAAAGGGTCAAGAGTACAACTACGAGCATTCAGACGGTACGACCGGCACGATCAAGTCCGGTGACACGTTCGAGATCACGGATGGTGAGACCTTTACAATTCAGGATCTTCCAGAGAATTTGAAGTATACGATCACTCAGGAGGATTACCGGAACGACGGCTACGCGACTACACCTGAATGGTCTAATGAGGGAGTCATGGCGCGCGTCGATCGCCAGGCGGACTTCACCAATGAACGGACCGTGAACAAGCTGACGATCAGCAACATGGTCATGGGCAACGGCGGTGACAAGACGAAGACGTTCGAGTATACCGTCCTCTTTGAGGATACAGGCAAGGATGGAAGCTACACTTACGAGAAATCGGACGGCAGCACGGGCACGATCAAGTCCGGCGAATCCTTCACCCTTATCGATGGAGAGACATTGGAAATTGTGGGTCTGCCTAAGGATCTGAAATACACGGTAACGCAGAAGGACTACACAACGGACGAATACGTGACCCTGCCTAAAGAACGGTATTATACCGGGGTCATGGCGGGCCAAGATGAAATTGCTCCGTTCACGAACGTGCGAGTTATCGAAGGCGGGTTGATCATCAGCAACACAGTTGAAGGTAAAGACAACGACAAGGCCAAGCCGTTCAAGTACACGCTCACCTTCACAGAGGGTGCGGACAAATCCTATGCCTATGAGAAGTCGGATGGCAGCACAGGCACGATCACGAGCGGAGACACCTTTGAGCTTACCGATGGTCAGATTTTCGTTATCGAAGGACTCCCGACTTATCTCAAGTACACGGTGACCCAGGATGATTATACGCAGGATGGCTATGTGACTAAGCCTGAAAGCTTCGAACACACAGGCACCATTCCGGAGAAATCAGACGCTGAGGCGCACTTTGTCAACATTCGCCCATATCTGGAAGGCGTACTGCGTGACAACAACACAGGCGAAGTCATTCCGAATGCACCCATCACGATTACGAATCTGAAGACAGGCGAGAAGCAGACGATTCAGACGAATGGGGAGGGTGAATATTCCGTCCCTGCCGAGGCGGACACCGACTACACGATCACGTATACGAAGGTGTATACAGTAGGCGGAAAAGATGTGCCTATCGAGTTCACGCAAAAAGCAAATGTGGACAGCAGTGTGACAGGGGAGACCGTGCCGGCGGATATTACGGCCGTAGGGATCGTTCTGTTCAAGCAGATGGACGGAACAACCGAGCTGTTCAATCCTTCGCTTACCAGTCAGATGCGCATCTACTTGAAGGATAAGGACGGCAATTATATTCAGGAGAACGGTCGCCCTAAGGCGTTCCCGCTGGCTTCGAACGGCACCTTCTCCATAGAAGACGAAGAGCTGAGAGCGCAGCAGTACACGATGGAAGTTCGCTATCTAGCTGACACGGGCGAGGAACTGCTCTTCAAGGTGACGCAGCTGGACGTGAAGGCTAACGGGGAGCTGAATATCTCCGAGGAGTTAGTCGACCCTTACGGTACGGTGTATGATGAAACGACAGGCGATGCCGTCACGGGCAAGAAAATTGAAGGAGCTATCGTTACCCTGTATTATGCGGATACGCAGCGGAATCGAGATAAAGGACGTACTCCGGATACGAAGGTGACACTTCCTCCGGTTCCGAATTTCCCGCCACACGACAACAAGAGTCCAGAGCAGGATAGCGACGCAAATGGCTTCTATGCGTACATGGTATTCCCTGAAGCAGATTACTATCTGATCGTCACGAAGGACGGATACGAGACGCACAGAAGTGATACGATTTCTGTCGATTATGACATTGTGAGATACGACGTACCAATGAAGCCGATCATTTCCGGCGGCGGACCGGGTCCTGTCAATCCTGCCCCAGAGCCGGAGAATCCAGGTCCTGTTAGCCCGGCCCCAGAGCCAGAGAATCCAGGTCCCGTCAACCCTGCTCCAGAACCGGAGAATCCAGGTCCTGTTGATCCTGACCCTGTCAGCCCGGTTCCGAGCCAGCCTGGCAACATGGATAATGGATCTAACAACAGCGATCAGGTGACGGATCGCGAGGACAACGGCGCTGGTCATGACGGCGATGTAGCGGATAAGGATACGGGCAAAGGAAGTAACGAGCTGGACGATGCTCCGAAAACGGGAGACAATGGTCCATCGCCAATCGTCTATATGGTTCTGGCACTGATGTCCTTATTTACGATTGGATTCTGTTTATTCACAGGTAAGAAGAAGCAGCAAATTCAGTAAACGGAAAGGCGGTAAGAAGATGAGCAAGATTAAAAAAGTTCTTATCGCCGTTTCCTTCCTTGTGCTGGTATTTTCCCTTGTTAAGTTAGCGACAGCGTTCCTGGAGGGTTATGCCGAGCAGGGGAAAATCGATGAGCTGACCCAAATTTGGGAAGAATCGGACAAAGGAGAAGGGGAGGCGCTCCCCTCCCCTTTCATTATGAAAGCGAACGAGCCGGTCATGCTCCCCGAATTTCGAAAGCTCTACGAAAGAAATCCAGACATCGTCGGTTGGCTCAAGATCGACGGCACCCGAATTGAGTACCCGGTCATGCAGAATCTACAAGACGAGCAGTATTATCTCGAGCATGATTTCGATAAGAAGAAGAGCAATGGCGGCCTCCCCTTTTTGGACAAGCACAGCCGGATCCATGGTTCCGACATATTGCTGATTCATGGACATCATATGAAAAATGGCTGGATGTTCAAGGACTTGATGAAGTATAAGAAAGAAAGCTTCTACAAGGAGCATGCCACGTTCCAGTTCAGCACGCTTTACGAACAGGAGGAGTATGAGATTGTTGCCGTTATTCTGTCACAAGTGTATCGCAAATCGGATGATGTATTTAAATACTATCAGATCGAGAAGGTAAATACGCCCGCTGAGTTCGATTCGTATGTTCGGAATATCAAACAGCTTGCTCTTTACGAAACGGGGATCACCCCCCGTTATGGCGACAAGCTCATTGTATTGTCCACCTGCGAGTACTCGACCGAAAACGGTCGGTTGGCGGTGGTCGCTCGAAAGCTTAATTGACGATGTCGACATACAGCGTTCTAGCTGGAATAAATCGCGTTCTCCATTGGAGGGCGCGATTTTATTAGATTTCTAGAAAGTAATTCCCAGGTGTTGACAGGGGGCTTTATCCCATGTTAGGATCAACCTAATTGATACGAACGGAGGGGTTACGTGTGTTGAACTAATTCTTCGATATTCTTTGCACAATGAATTAAGCGGTGGTTTAAGGCTATTTAACGTGCAATCGTAATCGAAGAATGGTTTGCCTCATGGTAACCGGATTAGTTATATGCGACTGGGGATAGGGAATAATATCTCCGTTATGTCATATACAAGGATTTTAGGAGAACTCATTATATTGCGTTCATTCTCAAATTCTCTATTCGATTACAGCATGCACAGGCCAATAACCTGTGTTTTTTTATATTTCTATTAATCAGTGGAGGATTTAAATATGAACGAACGATTCATAAAAGTAGATGGAATTCATATATGTACAGACAGTTTTGGAGAGCCTGTTAATCCCGCCATTTTGTTGATTATGGGTGCCCAATCCTCAATGATTTGGTGGGAAGAAGAATTTTGCCAACGTTTGGCGGAGACAGGGCGTTATGTCATTCGTTATGATAACCGCGATGTTGGACGTTCAACAACTTATGAGCCTGGTCACCCGGGCTATACATTTGAAGACATGGCTGATGATGCCGTTCGTGTATTGGATGCTTATAAGATTGAGCAAGCGCATATCATAGGCATGTCCATGGGCGGTATGCTGGCTCAAATGATTGCACTGCGGCACCCGGGAAGAGTTCTAACCATTACCCTCTTGGCAACGTCCAATTTTGCTCCGCATCTTCCTCCGATGGAGGAAAGGATTATGGATTTTTTCTCGAATATGGGGGTTATTGATTGGTCTGACAAACAATCGGTAGTCGAATTCGCAATCAATCGGTCCAAAATCTTAACGGGATCAAAGCATATTTGTAATGAGAAGAAAACAGGCATGCTGGCTGGAAAAGAGTTTGAAAGAAGTAACAATATAGCCAGCATGAGTAATCACGCCTTGGTGACTGGTGGAGAATCTTATCTGGCTCGGACGAGTGAAATCAACGTGCCCGCGCTCATTATACACGGTACAGAAGATCCCATTATCCCTTATGAACATGCAGAACATGTGGCCCAAGAAATTCCGGGCGCGGTTTTACTGACATTGGAAGGCGCAGGGCATGAACTTCATGAGGATGATTGGGATATCATCATCGATGCGGTTTCAGAGCTTACTTCAATGCCAAATTGAAAGCCCACAACTCTTGGTTCAATCCGATCACTCATCTCGACATTTAGGGTCGGCATTATTCATTAACAGGGAAGCGGAGAGGGCCTATTCAGAGGTCCTCTCCATTGTGCATTGAAGTGATCCGCGAAAGATATATAGGATTTCCGTCAATGGTTGCCGGATCCTATGAAGCGATGATATATTTTGGATAGATTTACGTCTATATCAATGAGAAAAATAATAATCGTTGAGAGAGGTGTGTTTCAACATGGGAACCACGAAGGTAAGCGTTGAAGCCGTGATTAAAGCACCGATTGAGAAGGTATGGACGTATTGGACGGAGCCCGAACACATTACAAAGTGGAATCAAGCATCTGAGGATTGGCATGCACCACGGGCTGAGGATGATTTGCGGGTCGGCGGGAAGTTCGTAACCCGAATGGAAGCAAAAGATGGCAGCATGGGATTTGACTTTTCCGGAGTGTATGACAACGTGAAGCCGCATACGTTGATTTCCTATACGATGGAGGATGGGAGAAGTGTTGAGATTGCCTTTCGATCCGAAGGAGAAGAAACGAAGGTCATTGAAACCTTTGATGCTGATAGCGCCCACCCTGTTGAATTTCAACAAGCTGGCTGGCAGGCGATCATGGACAATTTCAAAAGGTACACCGAATCACGCTAAGTAAGCCTCTGGGGGCGTATTTATTCGCAGAGGTTTCCATTTAGCTTCGGCTTATGTAAAAGCAGAAGGCACCCGATTTCATATCGGGTGCCTTTTTGAATGAAACTTCATATCTGCATTACTGTGCTTGCAGGCGCTGAATCCGGTCATCCAGATCCGGATGCGAGGAGAACAGCATCATGCGCTTTTTCCCGCTGCTAATCTTCAGTGTGGCAAGGGATGAGGCCTCGCCTTCGTTGGCCTGATTCATATAGGCTTTAAGCGATTGGAGAGCATGGACCATTTTGTCCTTGCCGGCCAGATCCGCTCCTCCCCGGTCGGCATGATATTCGCGGTAGCGCGAGTAGGCCATGACGACCATGCTGCCGAGGATTGAGAATGCGATTTGGAACACGATCACAGCGATGAAATGAACGATCGGAGCCAGCTCTTCCTTGACAAGGCGGGATGCTGCCCATGCGGCGATGCGCGACAGGAACACCACGAACGTATTGACAACGCCTTGGAGCAGCGTCATGGTCACCATGTCGCCATTGGCGATATGAGCGACCTCATGGGCAACGACACCCTCTACAGCATCGCGGTCCATATTATCCAGCAGTCCGGTCGAGACAGCCACAAGCGAACGCTTCTTCGACGGTCCGGTTGCAAATGCGTTAACCTCTGGCGAATCATAGATGCCAACCTCCGGCATATGCATAAGACCGGCCGCCTTGGACAGGCGATCTACCATTTCGACGAGCTCGCGTTCTTCACTGGACAGATTGCCATGAGGGTCCAGAACTTGAACGTTCATCATCTTCTTGGCCATCCAGCGCGACATCGCTAACGAGATAAAGGCTCCCGTGAAACCGATGACGGCGCTGAAGGCGAGCAGCGAGCCCATGTTGAGGCCGCCTTGCTCATTAATATAGCCCCCGATGCCGAGCAGCGAGAGAATAATGCTGATCGTCACCAATACTAGAATATTCGTAAGAATGAAGAAAAAAATCCGTTTTGCCATGCGTCTCCTCCTAGCGCTTCTATTTGCACTTTGTT
The DNA here is from genome assembly GCF_002276395.1 of Paenibacillus sp. 7541. Lineage (NCBI taxonomy): Bacteria > Bacillati > Bacillota > Bacilli > Caryophanales > Paenibacillaceae > Paenibacillus > Paenibacillus sp. 7541. The sequence continues at coordinate 36,996 of NZ_NQLZ01000028.1, forward strand.
TCTACTATTTTAACATACTTTGCATGATGATCCCACGAGTTTTCGGGACCTTCGGCATCCGTCGGTGGCTTAAGACGTAAGAGGAGCCGTCCGATTAGGATTTGCGATCTGGTCAGCATGGCTCTCCAATGGGTTAAAGCACAACAATGATCATAAGCATACATTCAACGGGACTTATAATGGTATCAGGAGGGAGGCAAATGAATGAGTATATCCAACAGATGATCGATTGGATCGAAGAACATCTGAATGAGAAATTTTCGCTGGAGGACTTGGCTCGTTATATGGGGTATTCTCCGTATTATTGTTCTTTTAAATTTCATCAGGTAACAGGAATAAGCATGAGACGCTACATTCTTCTGAGAAGATTGTATTTATCTACAGAAGATTTAGCGAATCAGCGAAAAATTCTCGATGTGGCGCTGGATTATCATTATTCATCGCAGGAAGCCTACAGCAGGAGTTTTAAATCCGTATTTGGTGTCAGCCCAAGAGAATTTCAACGCCATCAAATGCCTGTTCAATCATTTGCCAAGCTCACAATATATCAGAGTGAGGACGGTCGTAGAATGAAAATAGCTAGAGAACATGAGGTTGAACAATTAAAGAAGAGGAAGATCGAATTATTCGACGACAATGTACTGAATATATTAAATGGTCAACTCATGTATGAGGCGTTTAAAAACAAAAAGCTCATGGGAGATTCTGATTATGCACCATTCAATGAAGCAATGTGTGTGAACGCCACGACATCATCTATTTTCGATCATGCTTTTATTAATACAAGAGCGGCAGGGCATCGTGAGTCCGTAGAAAATTACACCAACAAGGTCATAAGGCCCTTAGCTCCTTTGTTGGATAAACACTATGACTACATTGTTTTATGGTTTGGCGAAGACATGTTCTGCCAGATGAATCTTCTAACGCTCCTTGCTTATCTTGAACAGTCTCAGTATCAAGGTAAGGTGTTTTTTAATAGCTTTAGAGAGGATGAATTTAAAGTCAGCCAAACGGAGGTTCCTTTAGGAATCTATCATTCGGTCTATGAAGAAGTATTGGTCCAGCACAGGAATCCAAGCAATGAGCTGCTCCCCGTGATGTACCAGGCGATAGAGCTGTTCTTAGAGATGCAGAAAGAAGATAATCCAGTAATAAAATATATCTCAAACCATAAACACCTGCCTACAACGGAACTGCTGAAGCGATTATTTGAGGTTTTCCCAAACGTGGGATATGGAGATGCGCAGTATTTAGAGCTGATTCGCAAGGTAGAATGAACGGCCTTGTTGCTTCCGCGGTAAGCTTGTTATTCCTGCAGCTGTTATAATTATACAATATTCATATGCGTTTCAATTGCGAGAAACCAAAGGAGGGGCAAGGGTGGCAAAATGGGACAATATGCTGTCCATGCTATGGATGCTGCGGACCGGAAGGAAGCTCACAGCTGCGCAGATTGCAGACCATTTAGAGATCAGCGTCCGCACGGTGTACCGGTATATCGATGCATTATGCGCAAGTGGCGTGCCGGTGGTCGCGGAATCGGGACATGACGGCGGGATTCGCATTCTGGAGAGCTTCAAGGATACGCCGCCGTTGTTCTTCAGCGCCGAAGAGTTGAAGGCGCTGATGGATGCGTTTAAATTTGCCCAAGGTGCAGGCTATCCATATACGGAGGAGATTCTCAGCGTGCTTACGAAGGTGGAGAACGGGCTGCACGAAGAGCTGCACCATGATCTGTCCCGCCGAACGAGCGGCCTCGATGTGATTTCTCCGGCGCGGCCGCCCTCCCTCATTCCGCTGCTCAGGGAGCTCGAGCAGGCAGTGAAGGATGGGCGCACGGTCCGTATCGCTTATCGCAAAGCGAATGCGGAGCAGGAGGATGAACGTGAAGTCGATCCGTACGGGCTCGCATACGACCGGAACGAGTGGTACATCGTCGCGTTGTGCCACCGGTCGCAGGCGGTCCGAACGTTTCGCGTGGACCGAATTGCGCAGCTGATACCGACCGGGGCGCTGTTCGAGAAGCCTGAGCGCTTCTCCGCGTCCGCCTATTTCCGCGACCAGTCCAACCGGGATCGTGAGGCGGACGGACCGTTGACGGTCATCCGCATTGAGGGAGGGCAAGATGCGCTGAACGCGATTTGCCACCACTGGCATCTGCGCCATTATCTGACGGAACGTACTGATCGGGAGGCGCGGTTTCTGATCGATGCTCCGACGATGAACAAGTACCTTCCGATGTATCTGATGACGTTTGGTCCGGTTATTCGTGTCCGGGAACCGCTGGAGTTGAAGCGCCGGATTCGGGAAATGGCAAGCAGCATCGTACAGCTCTATGAGGATGTTGATCTCGTTTGAACTTCACTGACAGCCGTTGTCAGCGAACCGGGTATACGATAGAGACAGGACTTCGATAGCTTAACGACTAAAAGGATAAGGAAGGTGCATTATTCATGCTTAGACACTCAGATCAGTTATACGATTATCATGTGTGGGCGAACGATCGGGTGTTCGCTCATCTGGAGCAGCTTCCGGAGGAAGTGTTTCATGCGGAAGTCACAAGCGTGTTTCCGTCCATATCACAAGCACTCGGACATATCTACTTGTTTGATCAGCTATATCTGGATGTGCTCGGGGAAGTTCCGAATGAGGAGATTTTTGTGAAGATGCCAGGTTGGAAGGAGGAAACGCAGGGCAAGTCGGTAGGGGAGATGCGCCAGCTATTTGCGAACGTCACGGAGCGGTACCGCGACTTACTGCGTCGCATACCCGACCCCGACAAGGCGATGACGATCGAGCATCCACGATACGGACGTCTCGATACGCGTTTCTCCGACATCCTGCAGCATGTGGTGAATCACGGGACGTATCACCGAGGCAATGTCACGGCTATTCTGAGGCAGCAAGGGCATCCCGGGGTCCCGACTGATTATTTATTTTATTTGATGGAGCGGCAGGGATAACCGCTGGAATCGGCCCATGATTTATGGGCGGCTTTGCATGTTGATCCCTTGTGATCAAGTCGTGAAACGGGCGGAGGAGGCGAAGATGTTTCCCTCCTGCCCGTTTTGGGTTCCCTCTTATTCTTGAATCCGAATCTATACCTGGTCCTAGTGGTCATCCCCTTCTCTCAAACCACTTCTCCCTGAACGAAAGGGATAGCGATGCAAGGAGGGGGAGAAGACGGGACTTCTGTTTCCCTCATATCCATCCGTTCACCGCCTGCTTGGACGATATGAAGCTGCCTAGCTGCTTCCGCTTAGTGCGGGTGTGGTAGTGAACCTTTGTTCAACCTCATGCTATTGGAGTGTGACCTCAGGGTTGAGTGTGATTTCAAAGGCGCGCCACCAGATGAAATCCGGATTGTCGTAAGCAAGGCAAGCGCTGCTGTATTCTGCCAACGTCCACGCACACCCGTTTATCTCCTTGACACTGCATGCCGGAGCGGAGGTGCCGATTAGGAAAGCGTTCCTTCCGGCCAGTGTTGTCGTATGAATCTGCATTTGATCCCGGAGGATCGTGAACACATGCTGGTAAGCTGACTCCGTGTTAAAGAGACGCATGTTCTGATCAGCGAACGAGGCTTGCAGATTATCATAACGAATATGGCTTGGCGTTCTGGAATAGCTCCGGACTTCGGCTATAGCTAGCCTTTTATAGTAGTAATCCTTCAAAAACCGTTTGAACAGCAGCGATCCATGCGCGTTAACGGCCGACTTCAGCTCGGAGGCAGCGGTCTCTGTGACCAAGAAAGCATACCGTGCTTGCCCCATGCCAAGCGAGAGGCCCATAATGTTCCCGGCCGTATTCCATGCGCTATAACCCAGCAACCGTCCCGTATAATTGCTATCCAGCAGCGGTTCCGTAACCGCCTGATTGGCTGCGCCTCTTCCGGTGAAATCCATAACTACCGTTGCTATGGAGCTTTCTCCATTGGCATCGATACGGTTTACGGCACTGGACACCTGGGTTTCGTCTGTAATCGCCACAATTTCAATGTCTGGTGTGCTGTCTACATATAGGCCGTCAATCACATCGATATGCCGCAGAATGTTGTGATGTAGCGTCATATATTCATAGTTGTTGATGATTGTGGAACCATGAGGACCGTAATATTGGATGGAAATTTTCGTTTTACTGCCTCCGCGATGCAGTTGATTAGCCATCCGTGCTACCAGCGAGTGACCCAGCCCGTCTGCATCAGGCAAAATAACAGCACGATCCGGATTCTGCCCCTCGCAACCGCCTAGATAAGTGTCAATGTAGTTCTCGACAAATCTAATTTCATTGATTTGCACACCTTCCTTGTTGGCATCGTCGACACCAATGGCCAGGAAATCGATATAACCGTGACGTACAAGCTGGTCGAGTACATAGTAGTTCGTTTTAAACTTATGTTGTCTAGTGTTATAGTAATGGCTTTTATTAAAATGAATGGTTTCGCCCAGCTCCGTGCCATCACTGGATACATTATAACCGCTCACAATGTCGCCAAAGTCTGTATATTCTCTTCGAGCTATACCCATGAAGCTACGAGACTCGGTGTACGCATCGTAAGAGAGTCCTTCCACATAAGAGGTGGTAGCGAGTCGCATAATGGTATCAAGCACATAGACCGGCTTGTCCGGATAAAGCTGTTTAATCTCACGGATCACATCAAGCAAGTCCGTGGTCTCCGAATCATAATGCGGATACATCCCTGTTCCGCTTGTCCGCAAACGTCTACTGCCGATTAACCCTCCATAAACAAGCATATCGATCGAAATAATGAATCCCTGTACAGAAGCGGCATGACTCAGTATGAACTGACGAATATTATCCGGTTTACCATAAGAAGGTGCCGAGGTGCCCATAAGCTGGCTGCCTGTAGTTTCTGCGACCGAGTCGATTCGGTTACGAATGTCCTCAGCATTCGGTGTAATCACGTTCAACCCTGAAGCTTGCCCCAATTTGATTACATCATCAAGATTTACCGGACGGTCGTCCAAGGGTACATATAATACATTTTTCATCGGTGATCTCTCCTTTTGATGATTTTAATTGGCCTTCATCTATATAGGTAAATCTATCGTTCCGTTAACAACCGCGGATCATATATTTTTGTTAAGAATACGTACCTGAAACTTTAGCATCGAATAAAAGGAGATAGAGGAAGTGCGAAGAATCATTTTAATAAGGGAGAGGTGAATGAGGAATGGATAAAAAAGCAGCGGCTATTGCAGCGAATGAAATGCCTGAAGGAACGCAGGTGATTTACGGACAGTACGCCGAACGAGGGGCTTATTATTCCTGTTCTTACCGGCCGGATATCGTATATGCCCAGTATGGGGATGTACAGAGACGGCTTCAGATTATTATGCCGCATCGTGCGGGGGCTCGTTTTCCTTTAGTTGTCTTCGTTCAAGGCTCGGCTTGGAGGAAACAAGACATTCATGTCAACATTCCAAACCTGTGCCATATTGCAGCGAAAGGGTATGTGGTAGCCAGTGTGGAGATTAGAGAGTCGGACATAGCGCCGTTCCCGGCCGCTCTTGAAGATGTGAAATGCGCGATCCGGTTTATGCGCACGAACGCAGCAGAGTACGGGGTCGATCCCAAGCGGGTTGCGGTATGGGGAGATTCATCGGGCGGGCACCTTGCCTTAATGACGGGACTTACCATAGGCGAATATGATAACGGCCTGTATAGTGAGCAGACAGATGAGGTGTGTGCAGTCATCGACTATTATGGCGTTACGGATCTGCTTACCCTAGGGAAGTATAATGACATTCTTGACCATGATGCAGCCGATTCACCAGAAGCGTTATTCATTGGAGGAAGAGTGCCGGACCATGTGGAACTGGCGAAGAAGGCTAGCCCCGTCCGTCAGGATCTGGATAAGAAACTCCCACCATTTCTCATCATGCATGGAGACAGCGATAACATTGTCCATGTGAATCAGAGCATAGCGATGTACAAAGCGCTCCAGGAGCATGGACAGAGCGTGGTGTTCTATAAGGTGCTAGGTGCGGATCATGGGACAGGCTTTTGGAATCCGCAGGTGCTGGAGATAACGGAGAGATTCTTGTCTGCCCATTTATATCGTCCCATCCTTGATCCACCGCAATTTCAGCATGATCAGCATGAGGAATGAAATAAGTTGTACAGTGAGCCTTCCATCATACGTGTGGGGGCTTTCTTTTTCAGCGGGAACTTGCTATGATGAAATCACTTATTAAACGCGTTTAATAAGTCTCCGGAAGGATGGGATATTGTGCAATACAAGAAGCATTGGTCGATTCGGAAGATAAGAATTGGTAATGAAATCTGAATGGAGTCTAAGAATGGGAGCACACACAGGATGAGTACGCTTTTGTTATTGATAATTTATTTGGCCTTTATCAGCCTTGGGCTGCCCGATTCTCTGATAGGCGCATCGTGGCCTGTGATGCGGCAGGAGCTGGGCGCACCGATCGGAATGGCAGGACTGCTGTCGATGATGGTGACGGCGGGCACGATTGTATCCAGCTTGGTGAGTGGATTCGTTGTAAGCCGGTTTGGCACAGGCCGCGTGACGCTGGCGAGCTGCATTATGACGGCTGCGGCGCTGATAGGATTTTCTTATGCGCCATCGATCGCGTGGCTGATCGTGTGCGCCATTCCGCTCGGGCTCGGTGGAGGCGCGGTCGATGCCGCGCTGAATCATTATGTAGCGGCGCGCTATAAAGCCCACCATATGAGCTGGCTGCATTGTTTCTGGGGCATCGGAGCGACGGCCGGTCCGATGATTATGGCTGCATATTTGTCCGGAAATGCATCTTGGAGAGAGGGATATTTTGCCGTAGGGAGTATACAGTTTGCGCTGGTGATCATTCTGTTCGTTTCGCTCCCTTTATGGGGCTATATCGCCAAGCATCACTCCGGAGGTACGGAACGGCAGCCATCGGGCGGGCAGGAGCCCCACGATCTTACGGCGGGGAGCAAGCTTAAGAATGCAAGGGGAGTCAAATATGCCTTGGCCGCCTTTCTATTCTACTGCGGAGTGGAGACAACGGTGGGTCTGTGGGGGAGCAGCTATCTGGTCAGGGTACACGGGCTTCCGGCTGAGGAAGCCGCATTGTGGGTTTCGATATACTATGCGGGCATCACGATCGGAAGGTTCATCACCGGATTCATCACGTTCAAGGTCAGCAATCTGCTGCTCATTCGAACAGGTCAGATTATGACCTTTGTCGGCGGACTGCTTCTGTTGCTGCCGCTTCCGCCAGGCTTCGCGCTAAGCGGATTGCTGATGATCGGACTAGGACTCGCACCGATCTATCCGAGCATGCTGCATGAGACCCCTGCCCGATTCGGTGAGCGGCATGCAGGGAAGATCATGGGGTATCAGATGGCTGTTGCCTATACGGGGACGACGCTGTTGCCTCCGTTTCTGGGGGTGTTGGCCGGTTATACAACAATCGGCATATTCCCGCTCTATATCCTGTTTCTCGTTGCGGGAATGCTGTTATTCTCTGAAATTCTGAATTTCCTGATCAAGGGACGGAGTGAGGAAGGCCAAACCTGAGTCGATCGTGGTTCGAAAGGGAATAGAAACAACGGAGCACAATAATACCCCGGCGATCTTCGCCGGGGTATGTTATGTAATATGGAATTGCGCATACAAAAACACTGTGGTATGATAAAAAAACCGCCACTGCATCTTTTTAAAAAGATCATAAATAACCCATCTTATCTTTAATTTAATCTTAGCATCTGGTGCGGTGGTTTGTCAAATGTTTTTTTCGGAATAATCTGAAGGGGAGTGTGCGCTCGCATATGGTCAATGAGCAGGATTGGATTCAGGAACAGGAACGGCTGCATGTCGTAACGCAAAAGCTGCAAGCAAGAATTGCTGAGCTGGAGCCGGAGGTAGCTGGACTACAGAGTCACACGGCGGAAATTCGCCGACGCTTCTGGGAGGAAGTGACGGTGAATACAAGCACGGATGAGGATCTTGAAGAGACATTCTACAGCATTAAACAGCAGGAGGCATTGTTATCAGAGCGGGAGAGAAGCTACCGGCTGCGCGTGCAGCAATGGCACGACTTGCATCGGCTGCTCAAGTCACCCTACTTTGGACGCATCGACTTCCAGGAGGATGGGCTCGGCTATCGTGAACAAATTTATATCGGTGTGTCCTCGTTCGTGGAGTCGGACGGGTTGAATTTTCTGATCTATGACTGGCGTACCCCCATTGCGAGCATGTATTACGATGCTTCCCCTGGACCTGCTGCATACGACACACCTGGCGGACGGATCACGGGAACGATGGAATTTAAGCGTCAATACCAGATTAAGGATGGTCAGCTTCTTAACGTGTTCGATACAAGCTTAACGATTGGCGACCAATTGCTGCAGCAGGTGCTGGGCAAGGGTGCGGACACACAAATGAAGAGCATCGTGGCTACCATCCAGAAGGAGCAGAATGCGATCATCCGTGACGACACCAGCCGAATGCTGATTGTGCAAGGGGCGGCAGGCAGCGGGAAAACCTCGGCGGCCCTGCAACGGGTCGCTTACTTGCTCTATAAACACCGGGAACGGTTAAAGGCAGACCAAATCGTTCTGTTCTCGCCCAATCCGATGTTTAACAGCTATGTATCAACCGTCCTTCCGGAGCTTGGCGAGGAAAATATGCAGCAGGCGACGTTTCAGGAATATCTGGAATACGGACTGGGTACAGGGCTGAAGTTGGAGGACCCGTTCGACCAGATCGAATACGTGTTGACAGAGCAGCACACACGCCAATACGAGGCCCGTCTGAAGGGGATTGCATATAAAGCTTCCGCGGAATTCCTCCAAGCGCTGAAGAATTATTCAGTGTGGCTAGGACGTGAAGGCATGTGCTTCAACAGCATCCGGTTTCGGGATCGCGAACTGATCGCTGCGAAACGGATGGAAGAACAGTTCTACAGCTATGATCCCTCCATCCGCCTGGCCAATCGCGTAGCGATGCTGCAGGAGTGGCTGCTGAAGGAGCTAACCTTGCTGGAGCGTAAGGAGCGGGAGGAGGATTGGGTCCAGGAGGAGCTGAATTACCTCGACAATGAGCAGTACGATGCCGTCCACAAAGAGCTGCACCAAGAGCGCGGGGTCTTCGATTTCGCCGAGCAATATGAGCAAATTCAGGAGAAGCTGCAGAACAAACGCCGCCGTGATGAAGGCGACTTCGATTATGCCGAACGGGAGGAAGAGCTGCTCGTCCGCGAGATTGTGAAGGCGCAGTTTCTACCGCTGAGACGAAGTGTAAAACGGATGGCGTTCATTGACATGCTCGGGTTGTATGCCCAGCTGTTTGGAAGCCAGGACGCATATACGAGAATGACGGGCGGGGCAGAAGTTCCGGAGTTATGGGCGGACATAGGCGAGCAGACCAGGGAGAAGCTAGGCCGATATGAACTGTTTTACGAGGATGCCACGCCGTTTCTGTATCTAAAAGAGCTGGTTGAGGGCATGCGCATGAACACGGAGGTCCGGCATGTCTTCGTTGATGAAGGGCAGGATTACTCCATGTTTCAATACGAATTTCTCAAGAAGCTGTTTCCCCATGCCCGCATGACGGTGCTTGGCGATTTCGGTCAGGCCATCTTCACACAGGCAACGGAGCTCTATGGCACGAACTCACCCTTGCTCCGGTTATATGGCGAGTCAGACACCCGGCTGATTCGGCTTGTGCGCAGTTATCGCTCCACCCGTGAGATTGTGGAATTCACCCGAGCGCTGCTGCCGGGCGGTCAGGATATCGTGCCTTTTGACAGAAGGGGGGCGAAGCCGCTTCTTATCAAGGCAAGCAGCAGCGGGGACCTGGTCATGCGAATGGCAGAGGATCTTGCGGCGCTTGAGGCCGAGGGCTACCAATCCATTGCTGTCATTACGAAGACCGCCGCCGAGAGCAGCGAAGCCTGGCATCGTCTAGAAGAGAGCGGTGCGTCCGTGCGGCTGGTCACGAAACAGACGCCCACCTTCGAGCATGGGGCGGTCGTCTTGCCCGCCTATCTGGCCAAAGGTGTTGAGTTCGACGCCGTTCTGATCTATGACGCCTCGGCACGGGTCTATCACCGGGAAAGGGAGCGCAAGCTCTTTTATACGGCCTGCACTCGTGCTATGCACCGGTTACAGTTATATACGTCAGGGGAGTGGTCGCCATTCATTCAGGCGCTGGATGCATCGCTGTATGAGGTCCGGGCTGAAGGCGAGGGAGATTCCTCCGAAGTACCGGCAGAAGGCCGTTGAGGCCCATGACGGCTGTGAGCTGATCGTCCGTTCGCTCACACGAACCATTCACCCATCTAAACAATTCGATTCACACAACCCATTCGTCAATAGCCGATTCATGATCATGAATGAGCCATCCGCTCGGGATGGCTCTCTTTCTGTTTCTACAACCCTGGATCAGTATGGGGCTGTCCTCATCCAGACCTCAGTTAAATCTCCGAATCGATCGGCAGTTTCTTGATCGGGGCATAGATGTGGTAGGCGGCATCCAGATGCTGAACATCATCAAACACTTGAATAAGCTCGATATGCGAATCCTCGGTCTCCTGTCTGGTGATTTTCAGAAATCTTGCATAATCAGTTTTCAGCACGTCCCCAATGTCCAGGATATCTCCCGTATATTTGAATTTGGCACAGAAGAGCTGGGGGACATCCACGGTGAAATAATACGGCAGATCGATCTGCACTTCACGCGGAATGCCGAACAGCACCTTGAACCGGGTGGAGTGGGGCTCGCAGTTGGAATAGATCACATAGCATGGGTCGTCCGCGGTATCATCCATGTGATTGAACAGCATTTGGGCATGGGTTCGAATCCGCGCTTTGTAATCCCCGGCCAGGTCCACTTCAAAGGCGATGCCGCTCACCCGGAGCGTGCCCAGTTCCGTCAGAGTGAAATCGGTGACAATATCCCCGTTCACGTTCTTGACCGGTCTTTGTACAACAGCAGGAATCGGTTCAGGCGTAATAACGGCCTGCTCTGCTCGTAACGATTTGGGCGGCACCCCGTACTGACGCTTGAAGGCGCGTGTGAAAGAAGCTTGTGTACCGAAGCCCAGCTCATATGCGATGTTTGTCAGGGACATTGTTTTGTTGTGGATGAGCGGCAAGGACGCATTCAGCCTTCGCTTCAAGATGTACTGGCTTAACGAGCAACCCATCATCGCCGAGAACAAGCGGTGGAAATAAAATTTTGACATATGAAAAGCATCTGCAACGGAATCCAGTGACAAGGGCTGCTGCAAGTTGTCCTCGATATGCACCAGAGCCTGCTCGACCACTTTGTGATGGTCCATTGTCACCCCCCCTTTTTCCGGGTTCTAGTGAATGTTGTGGTCAGTATACCACACCGCAATTAGCGGAGGATCAAATGATTTGTAAAATCAGAAGAACACGCTGCGGAGCCTGCATTCACCAGCCCCTTCTTCTGCGTTCCTTCCGGGGAGCAGCGTAGTACCGGCGCATTACAGCAAGATTTGAAAAGTAATGACGGGCTGGCCCTGGTACATTGGTGTCATACGGGAGGGCAAGAGGATATTTGCCTGGGCAAAATGGTCGCACACACCTTGGCATCTGGTCAGCATGCACCCCCGGTCATATAGGTACTTGAATGGAGGTCGTCTCAATGGATATCAAGGATAACAAGCAAACAGGCAAGCCGCATATAACCGCATCCGGCCTGATGCGCGGTACCGGTGTATTTGCCATCTTGGCTGGACTGTTATACATCGCCATTCAGTTTATTCATCCTGCTGAGGAACTGTCCGCTGTCCGTACTGCCCCGTGGGTCATGGTTGCCGCTTTGAGCATGCTTATGTCCCTGTTCTTCCTGATCGGGTTGACCGGGATTTATGTGAAACAAGCGCAGGAGGCGGGCTGGCTCGGGGTGGCAGGATATCTGATCTTCAGCCTGTTCTGGCTGGCCTCGACCGCCTTCAGCTTCGTGGAAGTGTTTGTGCTGCCATTGCTGGCCACCGACGCACCACTATTCGTGGAAGGGTTCCTTGGGATTTTTGGCGGCGGCAGCAGCGAAGCTGACCTGGGCGCCCTTCCGGCATTGGCGCCAATAGCAGGGGGGCTGTACTTGCTGGGCGGTCTGTTGCTGGGGATCACTACCTTTCGCTCCGGTGTTCTGCCCCGTGCGGCGGGGGCCCTGCTTGCGTTCGGGGCGGTGGTGACGCTCGCTGCTGCTGTCATTCCTCATCCGCTAGATCGGATTCTGGCCATTCCGATGGGGCTGGCCCTGATATGGCTGGGCTATGTGCTCAGCTCGGGTCGCGAGCGAAGTGCCGGTGTGTGAATGAAACCCACAGGTTCATGATGGCCGGGGGCTCAAGCTTCCCGGTTATTTTCCATGTTCCCATAGGACAACAAGCTTCGGCGACCATATCATATATATGTCGTAACATCCAGTATCCGAAGGAAATCAAGCCCCTTCGTCGAACTGATATATAAGTAGCGAACGGAATAGTATAAATGGAACGCGCTTATATGCAGAGCGGGAAGAGAGGGGCGTGCGGGCAGCAATGAAGGACATTTTGAATAAATATATGAACAGACTGACCTCACTGAGTGAAGAGGAGCAGCAAGCCATTATCGAGGAGCTGAATATCGAGCACTTTAACAAAGGGGAGGTCCTGATTCGGCAAGGGGACATCCCCACGAAATGTTATTTCATCCTGCAGGGCTGCGTAAGGCAGTACTCGGTGGATGAAGAGGGACGGGAGATTACTTCGAATTTTTATACCGAAGAACAGGCGATAGCAGTGTTCAATCATCACCGGGAAGACAAGTCGTCAGACCATACATTCACCTGTATGGAGGATGGCGTGATGGTTGTAGGCCAGCTCGACATTGAACAGGACATGTACAACAAATACACGCAATTAGAGACGATGACTCGCAGAATGATTGAAGAGAACTTAAGTCAGGTTCAGGCCGAGTTTGCCGTCTTTATCGCCTCATCGCCTGAAGAACGCTACAAAACGCTGTTGAAGAAGCGCCCTTCCCTCATCGACCGTGTGCCCCAGCACCAGCTGGCAAGTTATCTGGGGATGACCCCGGAGTCCCTGAGCAGAATCAAGAAGAGGGTGTTTCGGGACTCGATGTAGCCGGGAAGCTGGGCAACGGACGCTTTCCTGTTCCCCCTCTGAACAGCAGCCATAGGGCGAAGCCCGCTTCTCCGGCTGTCATCGGCAGCATAAATACCATTTCAAGCACTGAGCCGATCCCCTCATGCTCCGCAAAAAAGATCTGAGCCCCGTGAACCAGGCCATAACCGGCTGAAGCAATCAGCAGCAGAATGCCAATCCATCTGGGCACATGGCCGGATTTCAGAGCCAGCAGCCCTAGAATCAGCAGGTGTCCGCCAAAGATAATTAAACCCACCGACCATATCTGTTCAAACGCTTCGAAATACAGCAATACCTGTGCTCCAACCTGCTCTTGCGTAAAACCCGATGACACGGCATCACCGCCGACCAGCAGCTGAACGAACAGCAGCTGCATAATCGCTATGCCCAGAATCGCCGAATACGTGATCCGAAGCCACCCGCCTAGCAGGGATAGATGGGGATGAGTAGGTTTGAAGAAGACATAACAGGCCCAGGCCACAACAATATCGCACAGTAAAATGACGAGCCAGCCCAAGATCTCTCCCCGAAAAAGAGCGCCGCTGGTGGTTACATGATTCAATGTGGCAGCTGCATCTCCAGGAACGAGCAAATTTCCATGGACATATCCATATGAAAACGCCGCGGCGATCATCATGATCACAAGTGCCGTACCGGCAATGAGCGCTGGTTTTCGCCGTCCCGCAATATCGTTTCTTAAAGGATTCATTCAGGCATTCCTCCCGATTGGTGATGACCCCATTGTAGCCGGTCAGGGCGGGATGTTCATTGACTTAAGTCAAGAGTTCGATTGAATGGACGGAGACCTTTCGAATACAAAAAAAGGCCTCAACGCCCACCATAAAGTGGGGATGAGGCCTTTTTGATTAAAAAATTACTGATTTCTTCTTTTCTCCAGTTCTTGCATGAATGCTTCTTCATTCTCAAACAATTCGACACCCATAAGGTAGGAGAGAATGCGCGGCAGGTTCGTGTTATCGATCAAACCAACGAATTCGTTGGCGCCTTTGCCGTACGCATACAATGGAAGCTCTTCTCCTGTATGATGACGGGATCCCCAGCTGATCAATGCGTGACCGGATACCACCGTTCCGACTTCATTAATGAGCGTAGTGGCATTATTCCAGTTGACGCTTGTCAATTGAGCAACATCCTCTTCGGTCAGCTTGAAACCAACAATAGGTTCAACAACTTGCTTCACATCAACCCAATAGGCTGTTGTAACGTTGCCATCTTCATCTTGTCCATAGGCTACTTGCAGTCCAATTAATTCGGCGATGGATTTCAGGTTGAAGTACGCTGTGCCATTCTCCACAAAGAAGTCGGATTCTTGCTCCTGCGAAGCAACTTTCACCGATTTCTCTGGCAGATTCACCGTAAATGCCGAATTCGCAATTTCAACATCGACAGTGAGATCAGTACCGTTGTAATCCAGTTTTCCGTCCAGCTGGTCAACGACTTCTCTCAGCGGCATGTAGATGTCATGATTAACTACCCGAACCGAGCTGCCAACATCGGTGGTGATTGCCTTGGAGAGCAGTTCCGCGCCGACGGTATTCACGCTTCCGGTTGCATTCTTCAATACAGCGATATTTTCTTGGTACCCGCCTGGCGTGTTACCGATGTTCATACCGCCTGTTTCGTGGTCGCCAACGACAACAACCAGCGTGTCCGAGTTTTCTCTGGCAAACTCAAGCGCGACGTCAACCGCTTCTTCAAATGCCAGCATGTCAGTAATCAGGGCGATAGGATCGTTGGCATGGCCGGCCCAATCAATCTGACTGCCCTCAACCATGAGAAAGAATCCTTTATCGTTCTTGCTAAGCGTATCCACTGCCAGCTTCGTCATTTCAGCCAAGCTTGGGACATTTTGTTTGTCGCGGTCAATTTCATACTTCAGATCACTCATGGCAAACAAGCCAAGAATTTGGTCTCCGTCTACTTGTCCAATTTCGCTGCGATTTGTAATATACTCATAACCCGCAGCCTTTGCTTCCTCTACCAAATTACGCTCCGGCTGTTTACCACCCTCAGACTCAGGCAAGAACATATCACGGCCACCGCCGAGAATAACATCGACATTATTGATATATTCAGTAGCAAGTGCCACTTCATTGCCGCGGCTTGGATCATGTGCCGTGAATACCGCAGGCGTTGCATGCGTAATCCGAGAAGTAGCAACCAGTCCCGTTGACTTGCCGCTCTCCCGAGCTGCGTCGAGAATCGAATCCGGTTTCACACCGTCCGGCGTAACCGAGATCACACCATTATTCGTTTTGTATCCGGTTGCCATCGCTGTACCTGCGGCGGCAGAATCCGTAACATTGGTATCTGCGGAGGCAGTCTTCATTAATCCTTTCACATAGCGTTCAAAGGACAGTTCCTCTCCCTTGTAAATCCGTGTTGCTGTCAAATAGCTGATACCCATGCCATCCGGAATTAACAGAATCACATTTTTTGCGCTGCCCTTTTCTTCCGCTCCGACAACGCTTACTAAACTGGTCCAAATGAGTACCGCTGCAATGAAAACCTTTGCGGATCTGCTGTAGAATTTCGAGAACATAATCTAACCTCCTACTAATCCATTGGAATAGCTTTACTATAATAGCAAAATATTAACGTATTATTCGAGGGAGGTTAAGATATTGTTAATTAAGGGTGTTTGTCTAGTCATTAAAATGATAACTTTAGTGTTTACAATCTGACTGTAGTCAGGTAGTATGTTTCCATACTGTAATTTTGGAGGTTCATATGGAAACGAAAGTGATAGAAGTCAGAAGGGCTGCTTTATGGGGGAGATCCTTTATTTTTATTATGGCTGCCAATGCCCTTCTGTTTATGGTGTTTGAAATGATGCTTCCGACATTACCACTGTTTGTCTCGCATCTTGGCGGAGGGGCTTCGGAAATAGGGATGGTAACGGGGGTGTTCATGTTCTCGGCGATCTTAATTCGTCCATTTACTGCGAAATTGGCAGCGCGTATAGATAAAAAGTATCTGCTGTTGATCGGCATCGCAATATGTGCGGCAATGACAGGTCTATACTACCTTGCGTCAGGTACGGCGATGATTTTGGTCCTCCGGGTCATCCATGGGTTTGGGTTTGGAATAGCGACCACGTACTTCGCTACCTTAGCGACAGAGAACATTCCAGTGGAACGCCGCGGGGAAGGAATGGGCTATTTTGGGGTAGGGGAGACCGTGGCGGTCTCGGTCGGACCTTTAATCGGGATGAGTGTGTTGACTCAATATGATTTTCACGGCCTCTTTTTCGGAGGGATGTTTATTTTGCTCCTGGCACTGCTGATGGCTGTGTTCGTCTCCCGGAAGCCGCATACTGGCACTGTGGAAGACCAACCGGAAGTTCCCTTTAAGCTGATTGAAAAAAGAGTACTCTTTCCTTCACTGCTCATCATGCTGATAGGGGTTGCGGCAGGCTCGATCATGTCGTTCATCGCGCTATACGCTGCCGAAAAAGGATTTGATAAGATAGCCTGGTTCTTCTTTATCGTTGCTTTGGCCAGCTTCGCGGTTCGCCTTGTATCCGGAAAAATGTTCGACCGTTTCGGCCCAGGCTCCGTGCTTGTACCCTCAGCTGTATTTATGGGTGTAGGCATCTGGTTGCTTACACAATCCGGAAGCGAAGCGTGGTTTCTCGTGTCGGCGGCCGTCTACGGACTAGGTTTCGGCGCTGTTTTTCCAGCGATTCAGACCTGGTGCATCAATCTGGTTGATGAACATGAGCATGAGAATGCGATGGCTTCCTTCTTCAACTTTTTTGACCTTGGCATAGGTGGAGGGGCGATGATTCTGGGCCTGGTTGCTTCAGCATTCTCCTATGAAGTAGTGTATGATGTAGCTATAGCCATCATGATCTTATACTTGCTTTTGTATATTGGTTATGCCAGAAGGAAGAGAAACGGATAAGTGAATGCATTGTGTCGGAGGTAAATCTAGTTGAGTAAAGACAAAATTAAGGAAATTGCGATTCAACACTTTAATCGTTACGGGTACGAGGGGACCCGGATGGCAAAGATCGCCGAAGAGGCAGGGATCCGCAAGCAGTCCCTTTCGTACCATTATTCGAGCAAGAAGGAGCTGCTGCTGGAGCTGTACGCGGAAGCAGTGCAAAGTGAAATCGAATTTGTGCATCATTATTTTCACCGTGCCGGCGGATGGTCTTGGGAAGACAGATTGTATAACTTCTTGGTGGAGCATAAGAACCGCTTCTTGATGCATCCTAACGTAAACTTAATGTTTGTGTTTTCATTTATCCCGCCACTTGAAGTGAATGACTATGTCTTATCTCAATACAGACGCTATCTTGCCGTGCTAAAAGGGGAGCTGACCGCGTTATTTGAGGAGGCTGGACACCCATCACCGGAGGAATGCTCGGTAGCCTATGTTACCCTATTGGACGGACTTGATGTGCAGCTGGTCTATGAGACACATCAATCGTACGAGCGCACGATGGCGATTGCTTGGAGCGTATTTCTTGCCGGAATACGGCATGTCTAAGCTAGATTCGGCGGCTAAAGGTACCTTCCATACACTATAAAACAAGCTCTTCAATAAAGTGAAGAGCTTGTTTGCTTAACTCACGCAGTGGCGGGATCCTGCCAGACATTAAATTTATTACCGTCAGGATTCTTAAATTTAAACTGCAGGCCGCAGCTGCCTTGATCGATCAGGGTTGGCGGTACCATTCGTTGGCCTCTTGCAACACCTCATCCCCGCCAGCTTCCATAAATTCCTTCACGAAGTGGTCGAACTGATCTAAGGGCCGGTCGCCCGTAATAAAGGAGATGTATGCCTTGTTTCTCAGCTCGAGAAGCTTGGGGCCATTCATGACCAGAGAGGGCGTCGCCACCTCCAATGCATTATAGATTCCGTCCTGATCCAGATTTAAGGTCGAGGCCCACTGCTCTCTTCTTGCAGTCGGGGGAGAGGGAACCATCATGCCGATATTGGCGCCGATGACATTCTGATAGCTGAACATGCTGTCGTAAGGGGGCAGCAGGATGACTTCATCTTGCTCTCCCGCGGCTCCGGCCCATATCCAATGCTTGCCCTTAACCCCGTACTTCATCGCTGTACGCACTTCCGCGTCGGGATTCGCACTCACATAATCAAGAATTTGAAGAATCTTCTCGACTTTTCCAGGCTCTGTGGCCGCGCGGGCGCCAATCGCGGTGAAGCTCATTAACCTGTCATAAGCTTTAGTGCCCCGCTGCCCGTATGGTCCGGCAATCGGGGGGCCGAATACAATCCGGGCTTGCGGATGTTTGGCCACCAGCTCTTTGGCGTTATAGGTGGCCTCTACGGGCGTCTCTTTCCCTTTCCGATCGCTGTCATAAGTCCATGCCACATAATCGCCGGTTTGAATCCAGTGATAGTAGTTGCCCATGGATGTCATGCCGATCCTTCCATTAATGAAAGCATGGGACAGATGCTTGTATCCCCCTTTATTCTCGCCGGTTACAAACTCCGGATCGATGACCCCATCCTGGTACCATTGATGCAGGTATTCCAGAGCCTCCTTCATCTCCGGCTCCAGCGCCCCAATGACCAGATGCGGATCCTTTATTCCAAAATAGAGCTGATCGGCAAAGACAATCTGGCCAAAAGCGCCAAACACCATGTTCATGCCCTCCAAAGACAACCCGTACGTATCGTTCAATCCGTTCCCATCGGGATCTTCGTGGGTAAACGCATAGATCACTTGTTCATATTCGGCCAGCGTCTCCGGAACGGGAAGGCCCAGCTTGTCCAGCCAATCCTGTCGATAGATGACCGGAATGCGGTAAATGTTCGTGGGATTGATGACCGGAATGCCGTAATACTTCCCGTCCATTTTCCCATAATCCATATACTCCGGCGCATGATCACGTAGAGCCTTCATGATATTGGGCGCATATTGATCCAGCATCGCTTCAGGAATTTCGGCAAGCAGGCCCAATTGCTGATATTTAAGCAGATCCTGCGGCTGTCTGATTCTGAACAGGTCGGGGATCTCCCCTTGCGCCAATTTCGTATCCAGAAGCGCCTCATAGTTGTTGTTCGCCAGATTCCAGATGTCCAGATCGACCTCAAACTTGTCCTCTACATAGCGCACCATCTCGGCATTCTCAGGGACCGGCAGGTTCTGATGCATGGTCCAGGATATGGTGTGCCGGGGGGCAGCCGATCGGATCGGGTCCGGCGCATCCGTTGCAGAAGAAGGGGAGGCCGGTTTCGTATCACAGCCGATAATTGAGCCGAGTATGAGTATTGCGCCAAGGATGGCTATGCGCGAACCAAACGTTTTTTCCATAGGAGGACCTTCCTTTACCAGTAATCTTCCAGTCAGAACGGCCGGTTACACCTGCTTGGCCATATTGCGCAAATAATTCCCAGGCGTACAGCCATACATCTCCTTGAACTTCTTAATAAAATACGCAGCAGTTCCATATCCGACGCTAGCAGCAACTTGTTCGATTGACATGTGATTGCTCTCGATCAGCGTCTTAGCCCGCTCCATTCGCTGGCTGGTGATGTAGTCGGTATAAGTCATGCCAAGCTCTTCCTTAAACAGCCTGCTCAAATATTTCGCGCTGATAAATACCTTGGACGACACCGTCTCGAGAGACAAATCCTCTGACAGATGGTTTTCGATATACTCCTTGGCCAGCTCCAGAGTGGAAAGAGCCCGTTCGCTATTCCGTTTCTCGGTAAGCGCGATACATGTATTCACGGTATCCAGCAGCCATTGCCGAAACTCATCAATGTTTTGAACCTCGATGTACTGCTTGTACAGATCCATAGGTCCCTGAGCCGGGTGCTTGAAACGGACACTCTTTAAGTAGTCAGAGAATACGAAAACCGTATTGGCCAGTATAAAATGGCAATAATCCGCCGGATACGCTCCATCTCGCATGGTCCCGATCAGGTCGTCAACCGCAGCGGCAATCGCTTGAGACTGGCGAGCGTACAGTTTTTCCTTGAACCGCAGAAGCGTGGATTGCGGGATTTCGTCAACACAGTCCTCTCGCTCCAGCAGTCGTCGATCCTTGAGAACCGCTTGCTCCGGCAGAAAGTAGGCGTATTTCATTAACGTTTCAGCCTCGATATAGCTGTGGTGGAGATCGCCCATGCTGTTCACCCAGGAGCCCCATGAGAGCTGGAGATCAAGACGAAATTGCTGCCTGCCCTCCGAGAGCACCAGCTGAGACAGCTCATCCTGAAGTCCGTCTGATATGTGATTGGAACACAGCATAACAACGATCTTCTTGTCCGGGAGCTCCTCAGCAACAATATGGGCTCCCGGCAGTCTGATCGACTCCAGCTGCTGAATCATCCGCGACATGATCATCTGCATATTTCCTGAGCTGAGCGGGGCAAACGTCTGGCCGGAGTTCAGCAGCAAGCAGCCGTAATGGCTGTATGTCCGGGACAAGCCTAACAGGGACAGCTTATCAGCTAATTCCGCGTCCGGCATATGGTTCCGGAGGATATTCAGAACCACGTTGCGCTTGATAATTGGGCTGCTTTCTTCCAGCGCATCTTCAAGGGTGCTGACTTTATCATGTAATTGGGTAAAGGCGGTATCAATGAGTTTGTAATCATTCATCGGCTGCCCAGGCTGCTGCCCGGACAAGCTTTTAATCATTTCGACGAGCCGCTTGATGGGACTGTAGCTGGCTTTGGCCATAAGGCCTGACAGCAGGAGGCCGATCACGATGGCAAGCAGGGAAATACCCAGGATCAGCTTGTTCACGACCAGGGACTGCTCATAGAACAAGCTTGCAGGCACCGCGCTATACATCATCCATCCGGCAGCAGGCAAGGCTTGGTATGACACGATATAGGACGTATGATCAATCGTACCGCTAAAGCTCCCCGACCCTGCATGATCATGAGCCATGTCCGGGCGGGCATCACTGTATAGATTCATGAATCCCAGGTCCGCCCCTATCACTTTATGGCCTGAACGGTCCCCAATGAAGGTGTATTCGTAGTGTGATGGCATCATATTTTGAATAATGTCATGAATGGCGCTTTCCTTCACATCGATAGCCACGATCAGATCGCTGTTCTCACCGGGTGATGGAAAAGGGGAGCGATGTGCATAGGTTATGATGCTATGGCCATGCTCACCCGGTAAACCAGAGAACATATCGTCAGGGATCCACCGGCTGGGGGTCCATAAGCTGCTGCTGTGGCCCGGCTGAAGCATTCCGTTCATCCAATCGGCAAAAAAATCGGCAATTTCCCGATCATTCGCATTGTAGATAAGACCGTACAGCGAAGAGAGCATCACATTCCGCTGAGGATTATACACATGAATGGCATGCACTATGTCAGCGTTGCTGGCTGCTTCTGCTTTCAGCCGCTGCTGAAGATCCAGGAGGCTGCTGCTGTACATGGGAACGGAGGCATCGGCCCATGCACGAAGATCTGCGCCTCTGTCCAGCGAGAGATCTACATATATTTTCTGGACTCTTTCGAGTACCGAGTTTTCAATCGTGCGCGCTGTATTTTCAACAATCATCTGATTCTTGGTTTGCAGCTCCTCTTTATAGCTGCGCGAGAAGTAAATATAGAAGATGGAGCACAGCAGCAGGACGATGACAAGCACAATAGATACATAGGAATACGCTAATCTGGCAAAAGCAGAATTCCACTTCATGGCATACCCTCCTCTCCGCCGGGATTATACACCACGTACTGTCACATCAATTCAACACTTTTGTTAAGCGACGATTAAAATTCCGAAATGAGGTCTAATTTCTCCGAAATTGATAGAAATGAGAAATTGTCTTATTGAAGAATGCCACGGCCTGGTGCTACATTCGGAGCGATTCGAATTGAATAATGAAAGGGGTAAACACGCGTGAACACGAAACTTGCCAAGAAGCTGTTGTCAGCAGCTGCCGGTCTGATGCTATTCGCCAACACCGTTGCATGGCAGCCGGCATTAGCAGCGTCAGCATCGTCCCCGGTTGCATTGCCGCCAGAGCCGGCTTGGGGACATTTTGTAGACAGCTACAAAAATAACAGCTCGACCAACCTGACGGTGGATTCCAATCCAACCATCGGGGTGTTGTCCGGATTTCTGGATCTCTGGACCCCCGGGAGCTCCTGGGATAACGGGACCAAACAGAACAGTGCACTGCTGGACTACAATATTCAGTATGTGAAAGACATTGCTGCCACCAGAACCCCTGAAGATGAATCAAGAGCCTATTATGATGATCGGAGAAATCAGACCTATGGCGCTACGGAAGGCCTGGGTCCACTAGCTGAGGCGTATCGCGCTTTGTCGGGGACGACCACAACGATTGTAGGCATCCCGGATGACGCCACCTCGGTCAAGTACGATGATGGCAATAAACAGAACAAGGGCGGGGATTCCGATTCGGCGCTTGGCAAGATGGTCGACTTGATCGGAGTGCTGCGCGGGAATTATGCTTCCACAACCCCGGCCAAAAATTTCTACAGCTATATGCGGCCTTATCGCTGGTCCCTCCTGGAGGACCCTCAGGCGCCGTCGATTATCGTTCCTACACTGGAGCCTGCGAAGAGCAGTACGCCGCAGACGGACGGCGGCTTCCCAAGCGGTCATACGAATGCTTCGTACCTTGCTGCGCTGGCGCTGGCCTATGCGGTTCCTGAACGATACCAAGAGCTGTTGACCCGCGCCTCGGAGATGGGGCATAGCCGGATCGTGGCGGGCATGCACTCGCCGTTTGATGTAATGGGCGGCCGGGTTATGGCTACGGGGCTGGCTGCAGCTGCCTTGGCCGATCCGGATAATGCAGCACTTAAACAGGCTGCATATGATCAAGCACATCGCGTGCTGTTGAATCGGCCCGGTTCAGGGGAAGACCGATTCAGCAATTATGAGAAGAACAAGGCCGAATTTACCGAGCGATTAACCTACGGCTTCCCGCAGATCAATGTCACGACCAAGCCGATGGTCGTTCCTAAGGGCGCAGAGGTATTGCTGGAAACGCGGCTTCCTTATCTGAGTGATGATCAGCGCCGTGAGGTACTGGCAACGACAGGCCTTCCTTCTGGTTATCCGGTTCTGGATGATCCGGAAGGGTGGGGACGACTGAACCTTTTTGCTGCCGCAGACGGATACGGCGCCTTTGATCATGATGTCACCGTTACGATGGATGCCAGCAAACAGGGCTTTCATGCGTTGGATCAGTGGCGGAACGATATCTCGGGTACAGGCAAGCTGACGAAAGAAGGAAGCGGAACATTAAAGCTGTTGGGCAACAACACGTATTCCGGCGGAACCGAGGTCCATGGCGGCGTTCTCGAGGGAAGCTCGGCAACGGCCTTTGGCACCGGTGACGTCGTGAATGACGGAGCCACCGTCGTGAAGAGCGTATATGGAAAAATGACCCTTGGCGGTGATTTCACCCAATCCGCTGACGGCAAGCTTGAGCTTCGTATTACACGTGCTGATGATGTGCTTGATATTAAAGGCGCAGTCCATGCAGCAGGGACGCTGCATGTGAAATTCTCGGATCAAGCCGTACCGGGCACCGGCACAATTACACTGATCACCCATGGTGAGAATCAGCGCAGCGGAGCCTTTGATTCCGTGATTATCGATGGATTGCCAAGTCAGTATCAAGCGGAAGTACAATATCAGCCCCAACAGATCGCGCTGGTTGTTCGTTCACAGTCGGGCAGCGGGAACCCGGGCACCGGAGGGTCAAGCCCACCTGCGGGTGGAACGGGAGAGGGCGCTGAAAGTCCGGCACCTTCGGCTCCAGCTGCACCTTCTGTGCCGCAACAGCCAACACCTCCGGTAGAACCGCCAACTACAGAACTGCCGGCTGCCGTGGTGAATCCGTTCCAATCCAAGGCTGTGGATCGGGACAGGCTCCTGAAGTTCATTGGCGATACCTTGGCGGCAGCCAACAATCCAAGCCAGACGTTCCGTGACACAACGAATCACTGGAGCCGGAATACGCTGACGACTGCGGTGAGACTGGGCATGGTTCATGGTTATGGGGACGGTACGTTCCGCCCGAATGCACCTGTGACTAGAGCGGAGTTCGCGGCTATGATCGCCCGGGCCTTCGGATGGAATCCAAATGCTGAATCGGCTGTATTCAAAGACACAGGCTCCCATTGGGCCGCTGGCTACATTGGCGCTTTGGCTGAGAAGGGAATTGTGGGCGGGTACGCAGACGACACCTTCAAGCCTAATGCAGCGATTTCCCGCGCAGAGATGGTGACGATCATGGCGCGCTTGATGAATCTTGCCGTCCTTGCAACAGGAGAACCGGTTAGCTTCACAGATGTGAGCAGTGATTATTGGGCGGCGTATACGATCCAGCAGGCCGCGTCAGCCCAATTGGTGCAAGGTGTATCCGTATTCGCACCTTATAACCAAGCAACCCGTGCCGAAGCGGTAACCATCATTCTTCGTGCATTGGAGAGCGACAGCGAGATTAAAGAAATTATGGAGACCCTATAAATTATTGTAATGTAACTAAACCACGCCCGACAGCATCGGGCGTGGTTTCTTTCTATATCAAATTACTAAAATTGTAGACGAATCCACGAATCAAATTCATAATGGAACTATATGCTGAAACCGCTGCATGGTATGGCGCGTATGTGTACGTGTGAAATCGCAAGAAGAGAAAAGTGGGGTACAGTGATGAGAGAAACGTTCAAACGTTTGGTGGAACACCAATACTTCCAATCCATTATTATTGGCATCATCTTTTTGAATGGCGCCGTCATTGTCGCAGAAACGTACAGCACAAGCAAGTTCCTGCTGGTTCTCGACAAAGTCATCCTGGGGATTTTTGTGCTGGAATTGCTGGTGAAAATGATCGGTCTCGGTTTCAAACGATATTTCTCGAGCGGATGGAATTGGTTTGACTTCCTGATTGTCGCTTTCAGCCTCATCTTCCTGGCTTCGCCGTTTGTTACCTCGCTCCGTCTGGTTCGGGTGCTGCGGCTGTTCCGAATGATCCCGGCGATTCCGTCTTTGCGCAAAATTATTGATTCCTTAATCAAGTCGGTGCCGGCCTTGACGGGTGTGCTCGGGTTGACGCTGCTTATTTTTACGATCTATGCCATTATTGGCACGACGTTTTTCAAGGACGTGCTTCCGTATGAATTTTTTGGCAGCTTCCATAACTCCCTGTTCACCTTGATGCAGGTGGTGACCTTCGAGTCCTGGGCCAGCCAGGTGGCACGCCCGGTCATTGCAGAGATCCCGTGGGCCTGGATTTATTTTGTCTCATTTATTATTATTGGGGCGCTCGTTATCTTAAACCTCGTCGTCGCGGTTATTCTGAGCTACCTGGGGCAAGAGGACGAAGAGATTCGGGACGAGCGGCTGGATCAGCTGTTGAAGGAAAACCAGGAGTTGAAGAAAGACATGCAGGAGATCAAGCAGCTGCTGCTTGAGCAGAGCAAGTCGGCACGTTAAGTGATGCCGGGTGGCCAGAATGCTGAAGGTCACCGATCTGATCGATAAGTAAATCGAAGCAACAGAAGCAACCATTGATGAAGGCAGGCTGTCAATGGTTGCTTTTTTTCCATTCCTAGACCTGTACTATGCCAGCGATTTCACTTAACATGCAATTGTATATGTTTTGTAGAGACATTATTGATAAGTTAATGAGAGAGGAGAATTCCTCTAATGTTGATATCGTATAATGATCGCAATGCATCTAGGAGCTGCACATAAGAGTCAAGATCGTTCTTCATTTGGATAAGTAGGAGTGAACACGAATCGTGGAAAAGCAAACGTTAATGGATGAATTCGTTATCAGAGCGATGGAGAGGAACCTGGCAATTATTCGTTTTAATACAGAACGACAGGTGACTTATGTAAATGAGGTATTTGCCGAAACGATGGGATACACGGTGGAGCAGATCATGCATATGCAACACCGGGATTTCTGCTTCGACGACTTTGTCAATTCGTCGGCGTATGATACCTTCTGGGAAGAGCTTCGGGCCGGGCAGAGCTTTCAAGATAAGATTGAACGCAGGAACGCCCACGGCGAATCGGTATGGCTTGAAGCGACTTATATGCCCCTATTCGATGATCAGGCACGCCAAGTCATCGGTGTAGCCAAGATCGCAACCGATATCACAGAGCGCAGACGCAGTCTGGCGACCGTCGTCAAGGAGCTGGAGATGACTTCCCAGGGCTTGAACCAGCGTGCGGAAGAGGGAATCAGCCGCAGCAAGGAGCTTCTGCTTAGCGTGGATCATATTGCCGAGGTATCGGAGAGTAATACCCAGACCCTCAAAGGGCTGCAGGAGCAAGCGAAATCTATCCAGGGGATTGTGAAGACCATTCGGGATATTGCCGCTCAGACCCAGTTGCTGGCGCTTAACGCAGCCAACGAGGCGGCGCATGCCGGTCCGCATGGACGAGGGTTTGAAGTGGTAGCCGCTGAAGTGCGGAAGCTGTCCAACGAAGTATCCGAATCGATCACGAAAGTGCAGGGAGCGATCTCCGGCATCACGAAAGAGATCACGGACATTTCTGACGGGATCAACCGGATCCAATCCTCCATCGTCGAAGGCCAGCAGCAGATACGCGTCACGATGGAGGACTTCAATAGTGTCGTGGAGTACACCCAAAGGCTGGATGAGCAAGCCGCCAACGTGGCGGATAATATATAAATAGTCCAACGAGTCTCTCCTTATGAAAAATGAATCTTATTAGAAACATCTACCGGCTGCTGCCCCATCTACTTCTCAGCAGATCGGTTTTTTTATAAGTGATGATATACGTTATAATACACCTAATCTATTCCTGAAGAACCGTGTTCACACGGTAGAAAGAAGGTGCCCGGGTGTACCGCGTAGCGATTTGTGACGATGATGAGCTGCAGAGAGAACGCGTGAAGGAAATGCTGCTCACGTTATCAATGAAGAGCGGGATTGAATTCGAGATGGTCGCGTTCCCGTCGGGCGAGTCATTGATTGCCCATTATAATGACCAGGGTGCTCCCTTTCATATTCTGATCCTCGACATTGAAATGGGCGGAGTCAACGGGATTCAGACCGCACGAAAGCTGAGAGAGATGAAGCAGCACCACGAGCAGATTGTGTTCTTGACGAGTTATGCTGAATATATGCTGGAGAGCTTTGATGTCGTTTCTTTTCAATACTTGATCAAGCCGATCGAACCGGAAGTGTTCGAAGCGAAGATGCTGAAGCTGTGCCAATATTTTGAGGAGCGTGATCAGGACATCCTGATCATCAGGTCTGCTTATGAGGAGATTGTGTTATGGCAGAAGGACATTATCGCCATTGAAGCGGTCAAGAGCCTGACTGTCAAGAGCAGGCTGAAGTTCACGACGGTCCAGGCCGTTTATGACGGCCGGGGACTGATCTCCACCTATGCCTCAGCGCTGAAGGACAGCCGGTTTTTGCAGATTCACCGCTCGATTCTGATCAACCTGCTGCATGTGCATAAGTTTTCCGGAAACAAGGTGGTCATGTCGAATGGAATGGAGCTTCCGATCGGGCGGTCCAAGGTGAAGGAGGTTAAGGATGCCTGCACCAAATTTATGGTGATGAAGGCGGACTAACATATGGATACGATTATATTACTGAATCTGGGTGTAGCCCTGGTGATGGCGATTCAGGTTAACTTCTATTTCAACTCTGTCTTGGGCAAGGAGAGCAGCAAGCCATCCAAATGGATATATATGATTGTGTTCCTTGTGATCAACGCCGTGTATATGACTCTTCATTTCCCCACACTGTTGTCTTCAGCGCTTGCGCTAGGCGTCATCTTCTGCCTGTCGATGGGCTATGAGGCGGAGCTTAAGCTGAAGGTGGTGTTCTCCGTGTTATACGCGGTATTGTTCACGCTGGTCGACTTCATATGTTTATATCTGCTCGATCCGACCATTTCCATAACTGAGGAGAGCTTTCATTGGGCGAAAGGGCCCAGCCCGCTGCTGTTTTCCACAAGCCTTCTTCTTAGCTGCACCATCATGTTCGCCATCGTTCTGATCATTCGCTTTTTGGCCAGGCGCAAGAGATATCCGCTAAATTTCCGATATTACCTGCTGTTTATTAGTGTACCGCTCATCAGCATCTATCAGGTGAACGTATTGTCGGCCTATAGCGAGAAGAATATTCATTATTTCTTGTCGGTGTTCGGTTATGTGGTTCTGAACGTCCTTGTCGTTTACATCCTCGATACCGTGATCGCCAGGTTTCAGCTACTTCATGAGAACGCCCAGCTGGAGCAGCAGATGGATTACCAGGATGCCAATTACGAAAAAACGGTTCACAGCTTCAAAAAAATCAAAAGCATCATTCATGACACGAACCAGCAGTTTCTATATGTGGCCGAATGCATCGAGCGGGGGAGGACAGACGAAGCAAAGGAGCATATCCGGGTAACGCTGAACAAGATCGAGGAGGCCTACCACAGAGTGAACACCGGCCATTTAGTGATCGACGCATTGGTGACGAATGCGCTGAACATCGGACAGGCTAACGGGATACGAATCGATACAGAGCTTCGTCTCCAACACGGCCGGGAGCTCGGGATCGATCGCTATGATCTGTGCGTGGTGCTCGGCAACATGCTGGACAACGCCCTAGAAGCCTCGAAAAAGGTAAGAGTGGCGGAGGACCGGCATATTCGAATCCATATCCGTTCGAGCGAGTCGGCTCTATTCCTCCGCATTCGCAATTCCGTGGACAGAGAGGTACCCCATCTGCGCAGCCGCAAGGAGAATCCGGATTATCACGGCTTCGGGCTTATGAATATCGAGCGCATTTGCGATAAATACGGCGGGCATATGACGATTGAAACAGAATCGTTGACGTTTGACAATATGGTTGTGCTGCCGTTTGGCTCCAAAGTTTCCCTGGCGTAATGTCGTTCAGGGATTCTTTTTTTCGTTTCGGGGCATTTATGCGCGCTGCTTCCTTTCTGCTTGTAAGATGAACTCGATGAGGAAGTTATACACAGAAAGAAGGAGAAGCCCTATGAACAAATGGAAACGGAGAGGTGCTGCTGTATTAGCAGCCTTGCTGCTGGTCATGCCGCTCGCGATAAGCGAGGTGCGGGCTGTAAGCGAGCCGGAGGCGGAAGGCTCTGCCGCGGCAAAAGCACAGGAGATGGCAGAGGTGCTTATTGGCAGTTATGGTGTAAACGGCGTCCAGTATGCGATTCGAGACGAAGGGGAGATCGTGCTGTCAGGGGGCCTTGCCGTAACTGAATCCGGCAGCAAGAGGCCTGTTGCGAGGGAGGAGATGTTCGGCATCGGGTCGGTTAGTAAAGTGTACGTGACCGCCGCCACGTTGATGCTGGCCGAAGCGGGCAAAATCGATATTGACCGTCCGCTTACGGCGTATATACCAGAATTCGAAATGGCTGACCCGCGGTATAAGCAGATCACGCCGCGCATGCTGATGAACCATTCCGCGGGACTGTACGGCTCGCATTACAAGAACAGCATGCTGTTTGATGACAACGATACGGAGAACCATGATACCTTGCTGGATAATCTTCGGCACCAGCGACTGAAGTCTGATCCTGGTGAGTACGGCGTGTATGCCAATGACGGGTTTCAGCTGCTGGAGATTCTGGTCGAGCGGGTCAGCGGGATGAGCTACAGCGAATTTCTGGCCCGTTATGTCAGCGAACCCCTCCAGTTAAGATCGACCAAAACGCCGCTGGATGATTTCGATCGCGGCCAGCTTCACCCGGTTCGATTCCCGGGCATAGCCGGTGCCCTGCCACCGGAGAACGCCAATGTCATCGGGACAGGCGGTATCTACTCAACGGCGGAGGAAGTAACCCTGTTCTCGGAGGTGCTGACAGGACATCGAACCGAGGTGCTGTCTAAGGCGTCTGCATTGGCTATGCAGAACCCCGAATACCGCAATGGCATCTGGGTGGAGGATGAGGAGAACGTCTTCGGATATGGCCTCGGCTGGGATTCGGTGGATCTGGCACCGTTTGAGCAATACGGGTTGAAGGCCATGACGAAAGGCGGAGACACGATCATGTACCATTCGGCGCTGATCGCTCTGCCGGAAGAAGGGATTTCCGTGGCGCTGCTTACCTCTGGCGGCTCGTCCCTTCTGAATACGGCGGCAGCCACCAGCATTATGCTGACGTACCTGAAGGAAACAGGTGAGATTGGCGATATTTATCCGGATAAAGTCCCTGTGACACCTGTCCAAAAGGATATGCCGGGCAGCCTGAACGCCTATTCTGGCTTGTACGGCACCGTTGGCTCAACGCTCGACATCCTCGTGGAGGATGGACAGATCAAGCTGCCCGGACTTATGGACGGTTTAATACCCGAGCAAACCTATGTCTACACGGGCGGCAGCGAATTTACCGGTGAGGATGGCCTGACCGTCATCAGCTTCGATGATCAGAGCAACGGGCATACTTACGTGCGTGTCAAAAGCGTGCTCGAATTCCCTGGCCTCGGACAGTCTCCGATGGCGTATTACGAGTACCAGAGGCTGGATGCGAACCCGTTGACAGAACTTGTCGCGGGCGCCTGGAGCAAGAGGGACCAACAGACATACTATGCTGTGGATGAAAAAATCAATTCGCTGTTCTATCTTATGCCATCGATCTTGATGAAAACCATCGCATTGGATGAACAAGGCGGTTATGCCAATGGAGCCAAGATTACAGGAGAGGATCAGGCGGTAAACGTGGCGGAGATTCCGGTCATGAACGGTCGTGATGTCTTCGATCTGACCTTCTTCCGGAAGAACGGCATGGAATATTTGCAAGCCGATGGCCGGACCTATGTCAGTGAAGCGGCGGTGCGCCCAATTTATGCAGGGGTCTCCTCCACGGCTACGATACCGGATGCTGAAAGGGTCCGCTGGTATAAGGTCGGCGACAGCGCCGCTGGCCGAACCATGACTGTGGATCTGCCGCAACAGGGCGGGTTTGCCGTCTACGATGCGGATGGCGTTCCAGTCCGTTTGTCCGTGGCTGACGGAGGACGTGAAGTTGTCCTGCCTGAGGATGGTCTGATCGTCTTCGGGGGCGAGGCAGGAGATGTCTTCAATATTACGCTCAAGCAGCAGAAGTGACTTTATAGGCTGCGATATGCAGTGTGACAATTAAGAAGAGG